>JACMQX010000267.1 GCA_014376765.1 Ramlibacter sp.
GCTTTGGCTTCATCCTTGACGTCAGTGGCGGCATAGATATTGCCGATCTTCATCCAGCCATCGACTGCCTGCGCTGGCCAGCTCTTGTTGCGCAGCTCAAGCGCCTTGACCGCCAGCGGCCAGTCCTTGGCCCGCACGCCCAGGACGTAACCGGCGTTGACCAGGTCATAGTCGTAGAAGTCGTCCTTGAAGTACGTCTTGACCAGCTTGGTGGCTTCAGCTTCCTTGCCGCTGCGGCTGAGCAAAATCACCTCCAGCGAACGGACCGAGGGCGCGTTGGGCTGGAGCTTTTTCGCGCGGTACAGCGTCTCGAGCGCCTTGTCGTTGTTGCCCAGTTGCACGTAACCGCGCGCAATGTTCGACAGGATGGCGATCACGTAAGGCCGCGAGCCCACCACCGACTCCCAGACCCACATCGCGTTGGCCCAGTCGCCCCACTTGGCCATTTCATCGGCCACCATCGGCGTGATCTTGCGGTAGTGCGGGTTGATGGCCACGCCCTCGCGGATCAGCTTGTTCATCTCGGCCTTGGGCTTGTCCCACTTGGGATTGTTGAAGTCGCCCGACTGCGTCACCGTCAGCGCGATCTTGACCGCCCGCACGATCTTGGATTCACACTCGGCCGCCTGCTGCGAGATGTAGATCGTGAGCGTCATGCACAGCATCATCGCCACGGCCATGCCCTGCGAATAGGCGGGCTTCCAGCGCACCCGGTTGGCCAGCGCCCAGCTGCGCAGGCCCAGCCGCGCGTCCGCCGCGCCCAGAATGGCCAGATTCAACGCGAACAGCGCGCCCGTGGAAGCCATCCGCCAGGGAAAGCCGGCGTTGCTGATAATGAGGAAGGCCAGCAGGCTGGCCAGGCACAGGGCCCGCAAGGGCGCCTCTTGCTGCTCCTCAAAATTTCTGGGCCGCAGGGTATGCCAGGCCGTTCTCAGCAGGTAAGCCAGCAGCAGCAGCAGGAAAATCCAGCCGACCAGCCCGTATTCGGCCAGCAACTGCAGGATCTCGTTGTGCACGTAATAGTCGGTCTCAAGCTGCGAGCCCTCTTTCTGGTACAGGGGCAGCTGGACCTCCCAGGCACCGGCGCCCACACCCGTCAGCGGCCGTTCCTGGATGATGCGGCCGGTCGCTTTCCACATGATCAGGCGCACCGAGAAAGAGTTTTCGGTGTACTCGGTCTTTTTGCCGATCGACACGAAGCGCGCAAAGCCACGTTGCAGGGCCGTCAGCCCGCGTCCTTCCACCACGTTTTCTTCCACCATCTTGGCGTTGCCGGTGGTGATCATGCCCAGCCCGATCACGGTCGCCAACATGACGCCGATGCACAAAATGCGCTTGCCGCTGTCCCACTGCAAAAAGGCAAACTGTTTGCGGAACAGGAACAGGATCAACGGCATCACGAACACCAGCATCAACAGCATGGCAAGCAGGGCCGAGCGGGTGCCGGTCATCAGGATGGCCACGATATTGAACGCGGTGGTGAACGCCAGCAGGCAGATCTGCGCCGACATCCGCGCACGCGCCAGCAACAGGAAGGAGAACGGCAGCGTACACACCACAAATTCGGCAAAGAAGTTGCGGTTGACAAAGGTCGAGGCCGGGTTGGGTCCCTGCGGGAAGTACTTGAAGTCCACCCAGAACTGCAGAGCCGTCCACAGCGAGGCGATCACCGCCCCCCAGTGAATGCCCCAGGCCAGAAACGGCACCCGCTCACGGGTGAGGGTGTTCAGGCCCAGCCACAGCAGCAAGCTGAAGATGAACCAGCGAATCGCCTCCACCCCGCCCAGGTAGGTGTGTGACCAGACCATGCTGCCCAGCGCATAGGCCATCAAGGCCAGGGGCAGCCACATCAGGGCATGCCAGCGCAGGTCGTCCCGCCGGTTGCGCTGGCGCCAGAAAAAGATCAGCGCGGCGGCAACGGCGCCAACCGACACCACGATGGACTTGAGCGTGTCCTGCAGCATCTCTTCATTGGGCACACCGAGCGCCGGTGCAAAGAACATGGTGAGCGCCAGGATGATGACCGTCCAGTCGCCCCGGGTGATCTCCAGCGGCAGCGTCATGGCCTGGCGGACGGCGGCGCCCGCATTGGCGGCCATGGAGGGCTTGGAGCGTGGCGCGGCCGGCGCACCGCCCGAAGCACTGCCCGGCGAGGACCCTGCCGAGGGGCTCTGGCCGACAGTTGCCGGGGTGGGAGTGCCAAGGATTTGTTTGCTGGGAGAACTGCGCTTTTTCTTGGCCATAAGTGATTCAGGGAACAGACATCACGGCCACCGGGCCGCGCGAGGCGTTATTGTCGCCCCGATTGGCGCTACGCCTGAAGGGGCTGGAACATCTCGATGTGTGGGATGTCCACTTCGGCAAAAGGTTCACCGCGCACCTTGAAACCCAGCCGGCTGTAGAAGCCCTCGGCGCTGCGCTGGGCATGCAGCAGCACTTCACGGTCGCCCCGCTGCGCAGCGGCGGCAGTGAGCGCCTGCAGGATGCCCTTGCCCAGATTCGAGCCTCGCAACATCCGGTGAACCGCCATGCGGCCGATCTTGCCCGCACCCGGCTCATGCACCAGCAGCCGCCCGGTTGCCACCGGCTGGCCCAGCCCGTTGTAGGCCACGGCATGCAGGGCGGTGTGGTCCGCCTCGTCCCACTCCATCTCCACAGGGATGCCCTGCTCCTTGACGAACACCTCGGTTCGCACCAAGGAGGCATCAGCACCCAGCTCGGCCCAGGAGCCCAGGCGGATGGTTGCCATGGGCTCGCCTGCCTCCAGCCTGGTGAACAGTTCGCGCAGCGCCTGCGGCACCGGCTTTGATTTTTGAGTGGCGGGGTCGGCAAACACATACAGCAGCTCGCCAATGATCAGCAGCGAGTCGCCCCGGAAAATCGCGCCCGTGAAGCTGATGGACGAATTGCCCACGCGTTCGCATTTCAGGGCCACGTCCAGCTGGTCGTCATAGCGGGCCGAGGCGTGGTATTCCAAACCCGCCTTCTTGACGTACAGGTCGCCGCCCAGGGCATGCATCGCCTCCTCATAGGGCAGCGCCATGGCGCGCCAGTAATCGGCAACGGCGCTGTCAAGGTACATGAGGTAGTGGCCGTTGAAGACGATCTTCTGCATGTCAACCTCCACCCAACGCACCCGCAGCCGGTGAAAAAATCTGAAGTCCTGTCGTTTCATTTTTCTTGCTCGTTGGTGCCCAGGGCTTTACGCAATGCGCGGGCCGCGTCGCCGTGCGCCTTGAGGGCTTCGGGGATGGCGCGGCCCATCTTGATGAATTCGTGAGTGACGCCCCGGTAGATGTCCAGGTCTACCGCCACGCCTGCGGCCCGCAGCTTGTCGCCATAGGAAATGCCTTCATCGAACAGCGGGTCGCATTCGGCCAGGCCGATCCAGGCCGGGGCTACGCCTTCAGCGTCAGGCGCATTGAGCGGTGCAAAACGCCAGTCGTCCCGGTCCGCTTTGGGGATGTATTGGTCAAAGAACCAGTTGATGTGCGCCGTCTCCAGCACCAGGCCCTGGCCAAAGGCCTTGTGGGAGGGCATGTCTGCCCGCGCCAGAACGCCGGGGTAGAACAGCAGCTGCAGTGCCAGCGGCAAGCCGGCGTCACGCGCCATGAGGGCGCACACTGCGGCCAGCGTGCCGCCTGCACTGTCGCCGCCCACTGCGATGTGCGAGCCATCGATGCGTACATGCCCTGCGTTGGCGTGCAGCCACTTTACGGCGTCCCAGGCGTCATTCACCGCCACCGGAAAGCGGTGCTCAGGCGCCAGCCTGTAGTCCACTGAAATAACGGCGCAGCGCCCCAGGTGGCTCAGCACGCGGCACAGCACGTCATGCGAGGCAATGCTGCCGATGACAAAACCGCCGCCGTGAAAGTACACGAGGGCCGGTACGGCCTCGCGCACCGGGGCGTACAGGCGCGCTGGTATGGCATGGCCGTCGCGCGCCGGGATGGAAATGTCTTCCACCCTGGAGAGCTGGTGCGGGCTGACCTCGAGCACGCCTGCACCGGCTTCATACGCAGCGCGCGCCTGCACGGCCGACAGCATATGCATGGGTGGGCGGCCTGCACGTGCCATGCGGTCCAGCACGCTGCGCATGGCGGCCGTGAGCATGAACTTGGGGTTGCGGGTTTGTGCCATCAGCGTGCTGCTGCTGAGAAGGTGCCGGGCGCGGCAGGGCTGCGGGTTTGTGACGTTTTCATGGTGCGCGGGTGCCGTTAAAGTCGGGTGGTGTCGAGCTTCAATCCTACAACGCAGACCCGGGCTTCTCCATCATGGCATTCATCTACTACGTGACACAAATCCAGTTTGAGTTTGGCGCCGTCAAGCTCCTGAAGCAGGAGTGCGAACGCGTTGGCATCACTCGCCCGCTGATCGTGACGGACGCGGGCGTCAAGGCCGCCGGCGTGCTGCAAAAAGCGCTCGACGCCCTACCCGGCATGACCGTGACGGTGTTCGACCAGACGCCCTCCAACCCCACCGAAGCGGCCGTTATGGCTGCCGCCGCGATGTACAAGGCCCATGGTTGCGACGGCCTGATCGCCGTCGGCGGCGGCTCGTCCATTGACTGTGCCAAGGGCGTGGCGATAGCCGCCACGCATGAAGGCCCTTTGACCAGCTACGCCACGATTGAAGGCGGCTCGGCGCGCATCACCGACCGCGCCGCACCGCTGATTGCGGTGCCCACCACCAGCGGCACCGGCAGCGAGGTGGCGCGCGGCGCCATCATCATTGTTGACGACCACCGCAAGCTCGGCTTTCATTCCTGGCACCTGGTGCCGCGTGCTGCGATTTGCGACCCCGAGCTCACGCTCGGCCTTCCGGCGCGCCTCACGGCTGCCACCGGCATGGACGCCGTGGCGCATTGCATGGAGACCTTCATGTCGGCCGCCTTCAACCCGCCGGCCGACGGCATTGCGCTGGACGGCCTGGAGCGCGGCTGGACCCATATCGAACGCGCCACCAAAGACGGCAGCGACCGCGAGGCCCGCTTCAATTTGATGAGCGCGTCCATGCAGGGCGCGATGGCCTTCCAGAAAGGGCTGGGCGCGGTGCATTCGCTCAGCCACAGCCTGGGCGGGGTGGACCCGCGCCAGCATCACGGCACGCTCAATGCGATGTTCCTGCCGGGTGTGGTGGCCTTCAATGCAGCGGCAGAGTCCATGCAGAAAGACCGCCGCCTGGACCGCATGGCCCGCGCGATGGGTCTGGCTTCGGGCAGCGACATTCCAGAGGCGATCAAGGACATGAATGCGCGGCTGGGCCTGCCTGCCGGGCTGGGTGCCATGGGTGTTGAGGCGGGCTGGTTTGACAACATCATCACGGGGGCGATGGCGGACCATTGCCACAAGACGAATCCGCGTGTTGCTACGGCTGAGGAATATCGGGAGTTGTTGGCCCGGGCGATGTAGGGGTCCCTGGCTCGTCCCGTCGCGGCGGCGGGTGGTCAGTACCCCAGCGTCGCACCTACGGCTCCCATCAGGTCAACGGCTCCGTCGGCGCAACACCTCGCCCACCAGCCTCCAGCCATTCCTGAAACTCATCCGCCAGCTGGCTTGCCTGCGCCACCGCTGCGCCCCAGGCCTTCACGCGGGCCTGCAGGTGGGTGCCGTAGCGGGTGAAATCGGTTCGGTCCGGCAACTTGCCGTTGGGCAGCGATTTCACCCAGGCCGGGTCGGGCGCCAGCACCACCATGTTGTCCAGGAAATGCGTGGCACCGTGGCGCCACTTCAGGCTTTTGTCGAGCCAGCCGGGCACGACGGCCTTCTGGAAGTGCGGGTACAGCACCAGGCCCGCGCCGGGCGCATGGGGCACGGGCGCCACCGCGTTGTAGTTCAGGTGCAGGTGGTAGTCAGTGATACCGCCGTCCCAGTAGGCGCCCGGTGGCGCGCCCGGAATGTCATGCACCGGCTTCAGCACAAAAGGAATGGAGCAACTGGCCTGCAGCGCGGGCCTGAAGTTGGCCTCGCTCAAGGCCACCTGCCGTGTGCGGTAGTCGCGCGAGTCAAACGGCAGCCTGGCCTCCTGCGATGAAAACACCACCCGCTCCAGCCACGCACCCATCGCCTTGCGGTGAACGGTGTTGGTGATGAACGCACCCAGGTAACCCAGCGGTGTGCGCAGCCTGTGCTCGCGCCCCAGCAGGTGCCGCCCGCGTGAGGTGACGATGTGCAGCCGGTACCTTGGATGGCTGAGCACCTCCCCTACCCTGCCGCCGTAAAAATTCTCCAGGCTCAGCCCAAAGCGCTCGCTGACGTGGGCGGCCGTGGGCCGCTTCTGGCCAGGGGCCAGTTCATAGTCCTGGCCGATGTAGTCATCCTCCAGGCGCTGGAAGGCGGGGACGGGGTCGTTGAGGCAGGCCGTGGCCATGCGCCATGCGCCAATGGAAGCGCCCACCAGATGCACCTCATGCGCGCCATGCGCCAGCCACTGACCAAAAACAAAGCGGTCCAGCGGTCCGAGGATCAAGCCCTTGGGCCCACCCGCCGCGCCCGGCACCACGCTCACGTCCTGCGGCAGCAAGCCGTTCAACTCGATATGCCGGCGTGCCTTCGGTCCGGCGTAGATGCGCAGTGCCTTCAAGGTGTGCTGCTCCGGTTGTGTGCGGCTGACAACCGCAGCCCGGCGCGCCGCGCCCAGACGCGCCTGCTCCACTGGCGTACCGGGCGTTCAAAGAAATATTCACTGAGCAGGGCCAGTGCAAACGAGGCGCACATCAGCGCCGCCGTCAGGCCCAGGCGCTGCGCCACCGTGCCGGATTTGAAGGCATGCAGGCCAAGCCCTGGCACCAGGTAAAAGTAAAGCACGGGATGGATCAGGTACATGCCGTAAGTCGCATCACCCAGGCGCCTGGCAAGCCGCGCGCCAAGGGGTGGCAGCGACATCCGGCCAGCCGCAGCCACCATGAAAAAACACAGGGTTCCCAGCAGCACAGCGCGCCAGCCCAGCAGCTCTTGCGCCGCTTCAGCCGGATTGACCGCGACCATGGTGGCAAAGCCCGCAACGATCAACGCCACCCCGGTGCCCCAGGAGAGGCCCGCCGGGTCACGCGCCTTGCGTTGCAGCACCCCGATCACACAGCCGCCCATGAAGTACGCCCCAAAGGCCGGCGCGTTGTAATACGCCCAAGTTTGCTCCGGCACCACCGTCGCGCCCACCGTGGCCGAAATCCATGCCACTTGCAAAACCAGCAATAACGCGAACACGCCCAGCGCGGCGCGCCAGGAGCGAAAGCTCCAGATCAGGAGCGGGAACAGCAGATAGAACACCGCCTCCACACCCAGCGACCAGCCTCCCGTCAACAGCGAGAGTGAAATGGGTTGGTACAGGCCCATCAGGAACGTCAGGTTGAGCAACAGGGTGTAGATCAGCCGCCATAGATCGCCATACCAGATCGCCATCGTCGGCACGACCATCAGCATCAGCGCCACATACAGCGGCGCCAGCCGCCAGAACCGCACGAATAAAAATTCGGGAAACGAGAACTGCCCGGCCTGTATACGCCCGGCATAGGTGTACGCCAGACTGGCACCAGACAGCACAAAGAACAGGAACACGCCATAGCTGCCCCAGGTATGGACCTGAGCCAGTTTGGTGAAGTACAGATAGTGGTAGGCCGCGACCGCCACGGCGCACAGGCCGCGAAGCAGGTCCCAGCCCAGCACGCGCTCGTTGGTGGTTGCAGCGCCGCTGTCGCTGAATTCAACCGGCGCATTCATGCTTTGCGCAGCCCCTGCAATTTCTCGAAAGCCGAGGCCATCGCGCTGCCTGCCACCGGCGCGCTTTGGTGGCTCTGGTGACGCGGCGCCTGCTGGCCTCGCCCTGCCCCTTCGTACCGGTTCTCGCGCGGCCCGTCCCGTCGTGCAGGCGCCTCGCCCAGCTTCATCGACAGTGCAATGCGCTTGCGCGCCACGTCCACCTCCACCACTTTCACCTTGACGATGTCGCCGGTCTTCACGATCTCGCGCGCGTCCGTCACGAACTTGTGGGCCAGCTGGCTCACATGCACCAGACCGTCCTGGTGCACGCCCAGGTCCACGAAGGCGCCGAAGGCCGCGACGTTGCTCACGGTGCCTTCCAGGATCATGCCGGGCTGCAGGTCCTTGATGTCGTCCACGCCATCATTGAAGCGCGCCACCTTGAAGTCCGGGCGCGGGTCGCGGCCTGGCTTTTCCAGCTCGCCCAGAATGTCCTTGACCGTGATCACTCCGAACCTGTCGTTGGCAAACAGCTCGGGCTTGAGGGTCTTGAGCATCTCGGCGCGGCCCATCAATTCGGCGACTGGCTTGGCGGTGTGGGCAATGATCTGCTCGACCACCGGGTAGGTCTCGGGGTGGACGCCCGTCATGTCCAGCGGGTTGTCGCCGCCGCGTATCCGCAAAAATCCTGCGCTTTGCTCGAAGGTCTTGGCGCCCAGGCCCGTCACCTGCGTGAGCTGCTGGCGGTTGTTGAAGGCGCCGTTGGCCTCGCGCCAGCGCACCACCGCCTTGGCCACGCTGGCCGACAGGCCCGACACGCGGGCCAGCAACGGCACGCTGGCGGTATTGAGGTCCACGCCCACCGAGTTCACGCAGTCCTCCACCACCGTCTCCAGCGTGCGCGCCAGCTCGCTCTGGTTCACGTCGTGCTGGTACTGGCCGACGCCGATGGACTTGGGGTCGATCTTGACCAGCTCGGCCAAGGGGTCCTGCAGCCTCCGCGCGATGCTGGCCGCGCCGCGCAGGCTCACGTCCACATCGGGCATTTCCTGCGAGGCGAATTCGCTGGCCGAATAGACCGAGGCGCCCGCCTCGCTGACGACGACCTTCTGCATCTCGGCTGCATCAGGCGCGTGTTTGGCCATCATCTTGATCAGGTCGCCGGCCAGCTTGTCGGTCTCGCGGCTGGCGGTGCCGTTGCCGATCGCAATCAGGTTGACGCCGTGCTTCATGCACAGCCTGGCCAGCGTGTGCAGCGAGCCGTCCCAGTCGCGGCGCGGCTCATGCGGAAAGACGGTGGAGGTTTCCACCAGCTTGCCGGTGGTGTCCACCACCGCCACCTTCACGCCGGTGCGAATGCCCGGGTCCAGCCCCATGACCACGCGCGGGCCGGCGGGCGCGGCCAGCAGCAGGTCGCGCAGGTTGTCGGCAAACACCTTGATCGCGACTTTCTCGGCCTCTTCGCGCAGGCGGGTGAACAGGTCGCGCTCGGTGGACAGACTGAGCTTGACGCGCCAGGTCCAGGCGACGCACTTGCGGATCAGGTCGTCGGCCTTGCGGCCCGCGTGGCTCCAGCCCAGGTGCAGGGCAATGCGGCCCTCGGCCAGGCTGGGTTGGGCGGCTGCGGGTTTGGCTGTGGCGCTGGATTCGGGCTCCGGAAGCACCAGTTTCGCGTCCAGGATTTCCAGCGTGCGGCCGCGAAACACGGCAAGCGCCCGGTGCGACGGCACGCGGCCGATGGGTTCGTCGTAGTCAAAGTAGTCGCGGAATTTGGAGACATCGGCATGGTTCTCGTCTTTGCCGTCCATCAGCTTGCTTTTGAGCAGGCCTTCGGTCCACAGCCATTCGCGCAGGCCCTGGACCAGCTTTGCGTCTTCGGCCCAGCGCTCGCTCAAAATGTCGCGCACGCCGTCGAGTACGGCGCCCACGGTGGTGAAGTCGTCGCCGCTCTCGTTTTTCTGCGGCACGACAAAGGCCGGCGCTTCCTGCTGCGGGTCCAGCGTGGGGTCGGCGAAGAGTTTGTTTGCCAGCGGCTCGATGCCGGCTTCGCGGGCGATCAGGCCTTTGGTGCGGCGGCGAGGCTTGTACGGCAGGTAGATGTCTTCCAGGTCCTGCTTGGCGGCGGCGGCCTCCACGGCGGCGCGCAGTTCGGGTGTGAGTTTGCCCTGCTCTTCAATGCTTTTGAGGATGGCTGCGCGGCGATCTTCCAGCTCGCGCAAATAGCCCAGCCGGTACTCCAGCTCGCGCAGCTGGATGTCGTCCAGGCCGCCGGTGGCCTCCTTGCGGTAGCGGGCAATAAAAGGAACGGTGGCGCCACCGTCAAGCAGTCCGACAGCGACCTCCACCTGACGCGCTTCGACTTTGATTTCTGCGGCAATTTGCCGGATTATTTTTTGCATGCTCATTCGTGGAATTTGTGGGGGTCATTATCCGGGTGTTGACTGCAGCGCTACCTCAAGCGTCGAGCTTTCAACAGCAGCGCCTGCGGCGCCGGGAAATGGAGCCGCGCTGTTCCTGTGCCGCAACACAATCAGCAACATCACCCCCGCCACCAGCACACCAAATGCAAGGATCACGCCGCCGATCGGTGCTTGCGCCCATACCAGCCCACCGTACACCCCCAACAACACCAGCGAGGCCAGATTCTCATTGAAATTCTGCACGGCAATCGATTGGCCCGGGTGCATCAGCTGCTGCCCGCGGTGCTGCAGCAGCGCGTTCATGGGAATGACGAACAGGCCCGCCATGGCGCCCACGGCCGTCAACAACACCACCGCCAGCCAGACACTGCCCACCCAGTTCATCGCCACCAGCAACAGGCCCATGCAGATCCCGACCGGCAACATGGCCAGCGCCTGGCCTAATCGAATCCAGCGGGCCGCTGCAACCGCGCCGCCCGCCATACCCAGCGCCACTGCAATCTGCAGCAAGGCGGCCTGCGCCAGCGTCAGGCCCAGACGCTCCTGGGCCCAGCGCAGCACCACGAACTGCAGCACGGCAGCTGCGGCCCAGAACAGGCTGGTGACGGCCAGCGCGATCTGGCCTTCTGCATCGCGCCACAAGGTGGTCAAGGAACGGCCAAAGGCGCTCAGCAAACCGCGGGGATCGTCCAGCGCCAACCGGTTTGCAGCGCGCCCCTTGGGTATGGCGCAGGTGCACAGCACCGCCAGCAGATAACAGCAGCCAATGATGCCCAGCGCCTGCCAGGCCGGCCTCACCAGCAGCCAGCTGCCCAGCGCCACCCCCAGCAGGATGGACAGAACAGTAGCCACTTCAATCCACGCATTGGCCGCTACCAGCCCCTCAGCGGGCAGCAACTCCGGCAAGATGCCATAGCGGGCTGGCGAGTGCGCCGCCGCGCCCAGCCCCACCAGCGCATACGCTGCCAACGGATGAAGCTGCGCCAGCAACAATGCGCACCCGCCCAACTTCACCAGGTTGGTGGCCAGCAGTACACGGCCCTTGGGAAAGGCGTCGGCAACGGCGCCTGCAAACGCGGCCGTCAGAACAAATGACAGGTAGAAGAAAAGCCGAAGCGCAGGCGTTGCCCATTCAGCGGCATGGCGCCCTGCCAGCAGACCGATGGCCGTGATCAGCAGCGCGTTGTCAGCCAGGGCGCCAAGGAATTGCGCCGCGACAACAGCCATCAAGCCTCTGCGGCCCGCACCGGCTGAGCGGTGTCCCCGGCCGCGCAAATTAGCCTCGCCCATCAATCAGTTGCCAAGAAAGTGCTTGCGGTAGCGCGGCGCAAGCTCATCAATGCGCAGCATCACCGGCAGGTCGGCGGTGTTGAAGGCGGCGTCCAGCGCGGGCGGGCCCAACAGCCGCGCGCCGCAGCGCAGGTAGCCCTTGATGAGCGGAGGTGCATCAGCCATGCCCTTGACGCCGGGCACGGCCGGCGGCAAATCAATGGCATCGTCCAGCGGCAGTGGCGTGCGCGGGCTTACCTGCCACTGCGGCGCCGCCAGATGGGTGTGGCGCAAATGGCGCCACAGGCGCCCCGCCATGCGGCCGCCGTCGTCCAGACCAATGCTGGCGCAGCCGATCATGGTGTCCAGCCGGTGGGCCAGCATGTACTGGCACAGGGCAGACCACAGCGCCATGATCACCCCGCCCGAGCGCCATGCCGGGTGCACACAGGAGCGGCCTAACTCCACCGCCTGCGGCCTGAGCAGGGCCAGGGGCGCCAGGTCAAATTCCGAATCGCTGTACAGGCCGCCGGCGCGCCGTGCGGCCTGCGGGCCGAGTACCCGATATGTGCCCACCAGCGGGCCATCCCCGTCATCGCCAGGCAGTACGGCGCGCACCAGGAGGTGGTCGCAGAAAGCGTCAAACCGGTCCACGTCCAAGCCGAATTCAGTGCCCTTGGGCGGCGTGAGACGCGCGCCCATTTCCCGGGCAAAGACCTGATAGCGCAGGTGCTGCGCCTCACGCACATCGGCTTCACTGTCAGCCCAGCGCACATCGAGCTGGCCGGTGCCGGCCGCGATGACGGCGCTGGCGTCGTGCATGCACCCGCGCGCCAGGGCGGGGGTTGTTCGAAGCAGCCCGGCTGGCCGTGCAAGAGGGTTCCTGTTCATAAGGTTGCCTTCAGTTGGACGGCGGGTAGTGTTCGATCAGCTGGATCTGCCGCCGGTTGAGCCGGGCCAGCTCCAGCAAGCCCATGGGTTGCACGCCCCGGCGCCGCATGGCATGGCCAATTGCAAACAGGATCCGCTGCTTTTCAAACACCATGCCAAGGCCCTTGAACAGGCCAATGTCCGGATCCCATGCCTGTATGGCTTCAGAGCCCGCACCGTTGATCTCCATGATGGTGAAGCCCCGGCCCATGGCCAGGGAGCGCAGCCCGTCAAAGCGCACATCGAACCGGCCGAAGTGGAAGTTGGGCATGTCGCGCGCTATGGCGTCCACTGCCGCCAGCAACTGCGGTGTGGCAAAGGCGCTGCCGTCGCGGTACAGGCCCCCCACGCGGGTTGAGCCGATCGTGGCCAGGCGCACCACTTCGCCTGCAGCCGGAACCTGGCCCGGCGCTATCGTGCAGTCATGCCGGGGCGTTGTGCTCATGCGGCTGGCGCGCGTGTCGGCGGCGATCAGTTCAGCCACGGTGCGCACGCCGTCGCCGGTCACCCTCGGGTAGTAGCGCAGGGCCAGGCCGATGATGCGGCCGATGCCGCTGTCCGGGTCGCGTACATAAAAAATCCCGGCCTCGCCCTCGTGGGCCAGGTACTGCTGCAGCAGCACGGTTTCCCCGGCAGGAAACGCCGCCAGGTAGGCCTCAAGCAGGGCCATGCCGTCAACACGGCGCACGCCGTAGCCGCACAGGCCCAGGTCAGGTTTGGCGATCAGCGGGAAGGCCAGGCCCGCAGCATCCAGCAACCGTTGCAGCTCCGCCTGCGGCATGGCCGAGCCGGCTTTCACAGCGCACCACGGCGCGGTGGCGGCGCGTGCCACCGCGCCCATGTGTCTGAAGTACTCCAGCTTGCCCTCGCCCACGAGCCCGCCCGAGGTGATGTCCGGATTGGCTGCGGACGGCAGCGTGGCGCTGCCGTAGCGCAGCGACAACCACAGCCACTGGGCAACCAGCGGTATGCAGATCAGCCACTTCGGGCAGCGCTCCAGCAGGCCGCATTGGCCGGGCCGGTGGATGGCATGGGAACGGGGTGTAGACAGCGCACGTACAGCAATGGAAACAGGCATGCTGCGAAGCTACAGGCGGACTAAGGGTTATTCTGTACGGTGCCGCACTCAGTCAGGCCCATTGTTAGCTGTCGTACCGACCCCTCACATGCCTTCAGGCAGTCTTCGTACAGGGCCGCCGGCCGGTGGCCCATCAAGGAGTTTTTCATGCGAGCAAGAATGGTAGTTCTGGTGGTGCCCATCCTGGTGGTGGCGGCTTTCGTGGCGCTCAACTGGTCCGAGTTTGTGCGGTCTGCGCCGATCAGCTTCGGCCTTGCCATCGTGGATGCGCCCCTTGGCGTGATCATGCTGGGTCTGTTGATGCTGGCGGTGCTGGGTTTCCTGGTGAGCACCGCGTCCATGGAAACCGGCAACCTGCTGGCCTCGCGCCAGCATGCTCGCGAGTCGGCTTCGCTGCGCGAGCTGGCCGACAAGGCCGAGGCCTCCCGCTTTACTGACCTGCGTGTGTTGCTGAATACGCAGGTGCAAGACCAGTTGCAGCGCGAGGAAGCGATGGCCCGTGCCTTTGCTGCTCATGTCCGCCAGAGTCAGCAGGAACTGCAGCTGAAAATCGAGCAGAACGGCAATTCGCTGGCGGCCGTCATTGGCGAGCTGGACGACCGGCTGGCGCGCCACGGCATCGGCAGCCGTCTGCCTGTGGCCTGATGGGTTGCTGTGCTCCGTGAGGCACGGGGCAGCAGACTTCTACAGCCTCACCTCATAGGTCCGCGCGCGGCTCCGCGTTTTCCAGAAGCCTTCAAACAGGTGCCGCACCTTGACCGTGTCCTGGTTGGCCGGCACGCGCTGGTCTTCCGGCAATGAGCCCCAGACCAGGCGCGGCAACACCGTCACCTGGTTCAGGCCAGCTGGGCGGGTGCCGGACAGAAACTCGGTGAGGATGCGCGTCCACACCATCGGCCCGGTCAGCTCCAGCGTGAATCGGTCTGCGCGCGACCAGGCGGCCAGCTGCTCCGGGCTCATCTGCGCTGCATAGTAGGCAATGCGCTGCATCATCAACGCCAGCGCCGTGTGTCCCTTGGGTGCCGCAAAAATCCAGTTGCAGATCTGAAAGGGTGTGGCGTAGGTGTTCATGTAGGTTTCTGCACCGTGGCGCCAGGTTTCCAGGGTCATCTCCATGCCGGCAATCAGGTGGTCCTGCTCCAGGTCCAGATAGCTGTGCAGGGGCGCGCAGCAAATGGTGTCGGCGTCTGCATAAATGCCGCCAATCTCGTGCACCGCCAGGTAGCGGAACAGGTCTACCTGTTGCACGATGCCCGGGAGCTTGTCGTAGATCGGCAGCAGGCCGGGCCGGTGCGTGGCGACAAAGTCGCGGCGCTGCTCATGGTCAAAGAACAGGTATTCGTAGTCGGGGTGGTGCCTGGTCCAGCTTTCGCGCAGCTCGCGGCCGATCTCGGCACTGCGGTGGGTCTGGATGATGCGGCGGGGGATGGGCATCAGAGCCGGGCCCCGTAGCTTGTAGCGGCCTTGGGCGCCGCCTTCCAGTAGCCCTGAAACAGGTGGCGCAGCTTGATGTTGGGGGCGTTCGCAGCAGCCTTCTGGTCATCAGGCAGGGCGCCCCAGGTCATGCGCGGCAGCACCGTCACCGCGCCCTGCCGCGAGCTGGACAAAAACTCGTTGAGCACATGGGTGAACGCCATCGGCCCGGTGAGCTCCAGTGTGAAGCGGTCTGTGCGGCTCCACAATTCCAACTGTTCCCCGCTCATCTGCGACACGTAGTAATCAATGCGCCTGAGCATCAGTTCGAGCGCCGGGTGCCCCTTGCGCGAGGCAAAGGCCCAGTTGAGCACCTGGTAGGGCGCGGCGTAGTTTTTCATGTAGGTTTCAGCGCCATACGGGTAGTTGGCCATGGTCATCTCCATGCCGGTTACGAGGTGGCCGGTGGTCATGTCGACATAGCTGTGCAGCGGCGCGTCGCAGATCGTGTCCACGTCGGCATACAGGCCACCCAGCTCGTGCACCGCCAGGTAGCGGAACATGTCGGCCCGCTGCACATTGGCCGGCAGCTTGTCGTACACCGCGAGCAGTTCGGGGCGGTGGGTGGCCACAAAGTCGCGGCAGGCTGCGTTGTCAAAGAACAAATATTCGTAGCCGGGGTGGTGGTTGATCCAGCTCTGGCGCCACTCGCGGCCAATCTCCGTGTTGCGGTGGGTCTGGATGATGCGGCGCGGAATGGTCATAGGCAATCACTTTACGGCATGGCGGGCGCGAAAGCATCGCAGGCTTTACCGGCCGGGCCAGCTCGGCTTCGGCTTGCAGTCCGTCGCGCAGCGTCTCGGCCTCCTGCGCATTCAGCCACGCGCGGACCGAAGCGGCGCTTGCTCCGGCCTGCCAGTTCAGCGCATAGGTTCAACCGTCGAATGAGGTGATGCCAGCGGATCGATGCCCTCGCTGTCGAACTCCGCCGGGAGCTCGTCGTGAGGCATGACGGCTGCGATGAACTTTGCCCAGTTTTTCTCGAAGACCGGATAGAGCATGGACACGCAGGCGAGGTCAGGCGGGATGCCTTCGGCGATCTGCCGCTCGATGACCGCGAACTCCAACCCCAGGTCCCTGCGGGGGTCCAGCCGCCACGCCGCCTGCCGGAAGCGGGCAACCATTTCCGTGCGCGATGGGTCGCTCAATGCTGCAGCGATGTCAGACCGGTGAAAAAGCTGCCGCAACATTGCCCGGCACTGCTCCAGGCTGATGGTGCGCAGGAGCATTGCAGCGCAGGCCACGTCGACGGGAATAGCGCCCGGCATTTTTTCCACCGCGCGCAGGGCCTTTTTAGCCACCGGCGCAGTGCAGCCCAGAGCGTTTAACCATTGGGAAATGCGTGTGCCGCGCTCGACGCCATGGTCCTTGAACAGGATGCCCAGTGCAGGCCGCACGGCCGCCGTATGCACAACGACGGGCCAGGCCGTGTTCACCGTGAGTTTGAGCAAGGCCGGATTGGCAGCCCGTTCCTCAAGCAGGGGAATGGCCAGATGGCCTGGCACCGCGTGGGCCGCGTCGGTGGTCTTGCCGCGCTGGAACAGGCTTGAAACCGTGTTGTGTAACGGTCCGGGTTTGTGGGTGCGCGTGTTCAGGCCGCTCGTGGATGAAAAGGGCATGGCAGTGGCTCCTTAAAAGTTATGTGTGTTGAAAAACAGACTGACCCGTCAAAAGCTGGCCGAGTGTGATGCAAGAACGTTTGCGGCGCAACCCTGGCTCAGGGCAGGCCAGGCGCCATCGTCCACGCCGTCTGGCGAACCCCCGGGGCGCACACGGCATCCGCACGCCGGAGGCTGAATGTAGGAAGTCTCCTTCAGGAGGTCGGCATCGAGTTCCTACAGATCCCGGCCCAATTCCCTACAAACATTGGCACTCTTCCAACGGGGCAGGCGACTGGCCTGCCACAGCGGCGCATCACCGAAGGGACCGAAGGGGTCCAACCGAGACAATCACTTGAACAACATGACGGCACCGCCCACAGGCGCACTGCATACGGGCTCCTTGCTCGACCTGCGCTCCCGACAATGCCATGCCGCTCAGGCTGGACCGGCGCAGACGGAGACGGACAGCCACAAGGCGCTTCGGCTCCACGTCCGCGCGGCCACTGTAAAGCCCCAGCCCTCATTGCCGCGCCGGTCCATGCCTGCCGCGACGCATGATCTGCGACAGGCCCTGGGCCTGGACGACAGTGGCGAGCCGCGCCTTGTACGCGTGGGGCTGGCTGCCCGGAGCCTTCTTTCGCGGGAGGCTTCCCCGGCGCACGCGCGCCAGATCGATCTCGAGCTGTGCGCCTGCCTGAACCTGTGCATGCAGCAAGGCGACTTCTATGCCGCCTGCGGCCTGGTCCGCGCCGTGTTGAATTCACCCCCGGAAATCGTGGACCATGCGCGGATGATGACGCTGCTGACCGCGCGCGCGCCCCGCGCGCTTCCCGCCGCTTTGCAGGCGCTGTCCAGGCGCCTGTCTGACAGACCGAACCAGGTGTGGGTCGTCTATTCACAAGTCCGCGCGCAATACGTCCATCGCCTTGCAACATTCGATGAGGACGAGCGCTTGCAGGACGGCGAGCGGCTTGCGCCGACGCGGCCAGACCTGCCCCTGGAGCCGCCCATGCTGCACCGGCTATGCGGCGGCCTGGGCCCGGACGGGGACGGGCCCAGGCCGCCCCGGATCGCGGAGATGTGCAACGCAATCTTGCTGTACTTGAGCGACGTCCTGGGCCGGTATTGCCAACTGGTGGATAAGCCGGGGGGCGGGGCCATCTGCAATTTTCCTGACCAGGCCGATGTGGCAGGCATCTTCGCGGCCCGGCACGCGGTCGATGGCATTGAGACCACCGCCGCGCAACTCGCGCTGCGGCACGGTCAGCCGGCCGTGGCCGCCATCATGATCCTGGCGATCCAGGAAAGCGCCGCCACCCCTTATTTCAAGCAGCACCTGCTGGAGCAACTGAACGTGAACGTGGACCACGTCCTGCGCAGCCTGCGCGACACCGAAGTAAAAACGCAGTGGATCGACACCCTGATCTCGCGCCTCACCATCCAACAGATCGCCGATATTGAAAGGACCAGGAGGTGAGTTGAAAAAGGCTGCTGCGGCGGCGGGGTTGTCCCGCTCGAAAACGATGGGTACCGTGCTGTCAAAAAGGCGCTCGTTGAGCATGGTCAACGTGACCAGCGGTTCAATGTCATGGCGGGACGCAATCTGACGGGCCTCAGACGTTCGGATACTTCGGTGGCGAAACTGAAGAAGTTGCCAGCCTGTATTGAAAGTTTGAAGGTCAATGGCAGAAATATCAGGCACAAGGAATGCTGCAGGCCCCAGTTGCGACAGACGGGCCTGCGCCAGCAAGAACAGACCACCTGATGCACATTCCTCCCAAGACCTCCAAGCCAGGCCATCGCAGCAATCAACCCGCGCCGCTGGCCAAGCCAATGCCCGTGAAGGGCCCCCGGCAAAACAGCGCAAGCCAACACCGGGCTGTAAGTGCCCCCCCCTACCGCAAGCCAGAGGGCAGTGGGCTGAGCGCCATGCAGCCGCAAGCGCCTGACGGATCCATACATACCCTGCGGCAGCCGCTGGGCGTTGCCGACCTCAGAGGCTGGGGCCTCAGCACCCAACAAATCGCCGCAACCATCGCAGACAGTGTTTCTTGCGGCAGCCCCGCCCTGCTCGTTGTGCTGCAGAGCGGGCCCTCCGACGGCGCGGCTGCGTTTACCCAAAGCCTGACGCAGCTGGGCCTGAGCACCCGGCACGTCGCCGAAGGCGGCGCAGCCAACAGCACCTGCCGCAGCCCGGACCTGCTCTTTGCACTAAAGACCGGGCGAGCCGATCTCGTGGCGGAGTTCATGGACAGCCTGAAAGATATGGAACTCACCCCGCAACAGACCGCTGAAGCCGCCGCAGCGAAGGTATCTTGCGGGACGCCCGCCCTGTTCTTTGCCATGCGCGATGGACACGCCGCTGCGGTGGCCGCTTTCATGAAAGGCATTGCGCCGCTTGGCCTGAGCATCCAGCAGATGGAAGACCTGGTAGCAGCCAGGAACTTCAACGGCACACCTGGCCTTGGCATTGCCATGGCACGCGGCCACCCCGCAGTGGCGACTGCCTTTCTGGAGGGTCTTCAGGACCTTCGCCTCAAAAGCCGGCAGCTCGGCGAGATCGCCGCAGCCAAGGGGACAGACGGTCACAACGGCCTGTATCGCGCGTATCACAAGGGGCATGACGATACGGTCAAGGCCTACCTGGACGGGCTCCGGCGCCTGCAGGGGCACGGGCTGATCACGGCGCATCGGATCGAACGCATCGTCGCCTCTGCAGCCGGTGCGCAGCCGCCGCGTTCCCTGGCGGTCCATGAGGCCCTCTCGCTGGCCAGGTCGCGGCACAGGCTGCGGGAAGAGCCGCAACCGGCAGCCCAACCATCCGCGAGACTACAAGCGCAACTACAGCCGCAACCGCATCCGCAGCATCTGCCTGCACACAGGCCGAATGCGGTGAGCCACTCGTCAATCGCCTTTCTTGCGCTCTGCGGCATTGCCCTGTTCACGGGCGTGGTGCGGCAGCTTCTTGCCGCCGGGCCGCCTTTTGAACCCGCACCAGAGGGCCCCACAGACTTGACCTTGCATCTGCCGCCTGAGTTCATGGGGCAAGCGGCGACACCGCAGCTGCCCTCGCAGCCTGTTGAGGTGAGCGTCGCCCTGGACGCAAGCTCGCCTGGCGAGGCGCTGGCATGCACAGCGCCGGAAACCGTCACCCAGATCCTTGCCGGCAAGGGCTTTGACGGCCAGCCCGGTTTGTTCCATGCCATGCTGGACAGCCAGCCTGCGGCAGTCACTGCCTTCATGGGGCGCCTTCAGGGTCTTGGCCTCGGCGCGCAGCAGCTGCAGCAGGTCCTCTCAGCCGGGGACTCGGCCGGGGTGCCCGGCCTTTACTATGCGCTGACCAGCGGCCGCGCCGACGTGGTGGCAGCTTTCATGGCGGGCCTGAAGGAGCAGGGACTCAACCCGCAACAGATGGCCGAGGTGCTGGCTGCCAAGGACCCGCGCGGCGTCCACGGCCTGTACTTTTCGCTGTACCACGGGCAGGCTGCTGCGGTGGCGGCATTCATGGAGGGCCTCGCGGGGCTGGGCCTCAATCCGCAACAGGTGGCCGACCTCGTCACCGCCCCTGACCCGCAAGGAGACTCCGGGCTGTACATGGCGCTATATCACGCGCACGCCACGGCCGTTGCTGCGTTCATGAAAGGGCTTGCCGGCTTGGGGCTCAGCGCGCATCAGCTGGCCATCATCGCTGCGGCCAGGGACCTGTCCGGCGTCGCCGGCCTGTACTTCGCGCTGCAGGACGGCCATGCCGATGTGGTGACGGCGTTCATGGTCGGGCTCAAGAACCTGGGCCTCAGCCCGGAACAGAATGCGGAACTCTGCGTTCCGGCGAACCCCGAAAGTATGGCTGGCCTGTACCTGGCGCTGCAGAACGGGCACGACGAGGCGATCGCTGCGTTGCTGGACGGCCTGGTCGGTCTGGGCCTGAGCCCGCAGCAGACTGTCGACGTCGCCACAGGCAAGCGGGCGGGAGAAAGCAATGGCCTGTACCTGGCCCGGGAAAGCTGGCATGCAGACGGTGCCAGGGCCTACACAGACGGCCTGCGCCGGCTGCAGGAGCAGAGCCTGCTGACGGGCGAAGACGTTGAAGTGATCCTGGCCTCTGTGGCGTAGGGCCGGCCAGGCGCCATGCCCCAGGGTTGCCATCAGTCTGCCCGCAGTGCCGTCTTGAGCTTCGCGCCGATCTCCGGCTTGTCCTTGAACGGGTCGGTCGGGTTGCGGGCAAGCAGGATGTCTTCCATCCGCGTTTGCACCGAGCCGATCGCCTTGGGGTGGCTGTAGATGTAGAACTGGTTGGCGCTGATCGCGTCAAACACCATTTGCGCCACCACGGCGGCGGTGACCTTGCCCGAGCCCACTGCCTTGTCGCTCATGGCCTGGCCGATCAGCTGGCTTTTGGTTGGCCTGGCGTTCGTATCCGCCATGTCCTGCGGCCGGTTGCGGTGGCTCTGGCTGATGCCGGTGGCCACGAAGAACGGCGTAAGCACTGAAGCGCTGATCTGGTCCGTTACCAGCGTCAGGTCCTGGTAGAGCGTTTCGGTCAGGCTCACCACCGCGTGCTTGCTGACGTTGTAGATGCCCATGTTGGGCGGGTTAAGCAGCCCCGCCATGCTGGCGGTGTTGACGATGTGCCCGCGGTACGCCGGGTCTTTGGCTGCGGCCGCCAGCATCATCGGCGTGAACAGGCGCACGCCGTGCACCACGCCCCAGACGTTGACGCCGAGCACCCACTCCCAGTCCTTTACCGAGTTCTCCCACACCAGGCCGCCCGCACCCACGCCGGCGTTGTTGAAGACGAAGTGCGGCGCGCCGAAGCGCTGCTGCACGGCGGCGGCCAGCGCTTCCATCTGGTCTGAGCTGGACACATCGACTTTGCGCGACATGACTTGCACGCCTGTGGCCTCCATTTCGGCCGTGGCTTTGTCCAGCGCGTCCTGCTGCACGTCAACCAGCACCAGGTTCATGCCGAGTCCGGCGCCAATGCGCGCGCACTCCAGGCCAAAGCCGGAGCCTGCACCGGTCAGGACGGCGGATTTGTTTTTGAAGTCGGTGATCATGCTTCGGCCTTCCGCAGCGAAAAGCCGACGCGCGGGAAGTGCACGTGCAGCAGCCCGGCCCGCTCGTCGGTACGGGCCAGTGAGTAGTGAGTGCGGGTGGCGGCGATCAGTTCGCCTTCCGTGGCCTCGGGCCCGAAGCTCTCGGCGGCGACGGTAACGCGTGTGCCCAGCGGGATGCCGTGCTCGTCCTGAAAGGTACTGTCCACCAGCAACCCCTTGCCCACTTCGGTCGGCTTTGACGCAGCCGCCACCGCAATAGCAGCTGCCGAGTCGAGCTTTTCAAAACTGCCCTGGCCGATGGCAGCCATGCGGTCCATCCAGGCCGTTACTGCAGGCGTCACGTCCAGCACGTCGGCCACCACCGGGGTGCGGGTGCGCGTGAACCACAACGGGTGGTACACCGCAAAGTCCGCCACGCAAGGCGCGCTGCCCAGCAGGAAATCATGGCGGTCCAGCATGTCGGAAATGCGGCGCAGGTAGGACTTGTAGGCCGGTGTGGCGTCTGACGGGCGCAGCACCGTCATGTTGGTGCGCATGGCCTTGCGGTCGTCCCCAAAAGCCTTGCCCACTTCCGGCGGTGCGCCGGCAAACATCTGGGCCACACCCTTGGCCTGCAGGTTGTGCGCCATGGCGGCCCAGAACAGCGTGCCATCGGCCCACTGCGCGATGGTGCGGGCCAGGCCCTTGCCGGGCTCGGGGTAGATGGTGGGCTCGGGCTGCAGGTGTTCCAGCACATCGCAGATCAGCGCGGTGTCGCAGTAAATGTCGGAGCCGACCTGCAGGAACGGGGTGCGGCGGTAGCCGCCGGTCAGGGCCTGCACATCCAGCTTGGGCATGATGTTGGGGATGATCACCGACTTCCACGCCAGCTCTTTGTAGCCCAGGATGAGCCGGACCTTTTCCGAGAACGGTGAGACGGGGTAGTGGTGCAGGATCAGGTCGCTCATGGCGTGCTTTCAAGAAAGGGTGTGGTCGTCGGTGTGAGGTGTGAGGCAGGTGTGAGGGAGGTGTAATCGTGGGAGTGACCGGTCGGCATCGCCCGGTCAATGATGGCGTCAAAGTCCGTGTGGGCGGCCAGCGTGCCAAAGGCCTGGCCCCAGTTGCCGGCGATGCGTGAATCGCAGAAGGCGTTGAACACTTCGGCTGGCGCACTCTGGAACAGCAACGCGGCCTGCACCGCCAGCGCCACGTCTTGCGCCAGGCGGCGGGCCTCCACCTCGGTGGCCATATCTTCCACACGGGCCGGTAACCCGGTGACCAGCCTGTCCAGCGCCGGGTGCGCGCCACGAGCCGGGGCCAGCTCCTGCGCGAGCGCTGCGCCCACGTCGGCCTTGCGCAAGGCGCGCAGCAAGTCGAGCGCCATGATGTTGCCTGCGCCCTCCCAGATGGAGTTGAGCGGCATCTCGCGGTAGATGCGGGCCATGATGCCTTCGCCGCCCTCCTCCACATAGCCGTTACCGCCCAGGCATTCCATGGCTTCCTGCGCAAAGTGGCTGCCGCGTTTGCAAATCCAGTACTTGGACACGGGGGTGAGCAGGCGGCGCATCACGCTTTCATGGGTGCTGGCCGGGTCGTCAAACGCATGGGCCAGGCGCAGGGCCAGCGCGGTGGCGGCCTCGCTTTCCAGCGCCAGGTCGGCCAGCACGTTTTTCATCAACGGCTGCTCGATCAGGCGCTTGCCGAAAGCGCTGCGCTGCGATGCGTGGTTCAACGCAATGCACAAGGCCTGGCGCATCAAGCCGCTGGTGCCCAGGGCGCAGTCCAGCCGCGTCATCACGCCCATCTCGAGGATCTGCTGGATGCCCCGGCCCTCCTCGCCAACCAGCCAGGCGCTCGCGCTGTGGAACTCCACCTCGGAGCTGGCGTTGGCCTTGTTGCCGAGTTTGTCCTTGAGGCGCTGGATGCGGATGGGGTTGAGCGCCTCATCGCCGGGCAGCACACGCGGCAAAAAGAAGCAGCTCAGGCCCGCAGCCGTTTGCGCCAGAATTAAAAACGCATCGCACATCGGCGCTGAAAAAAACCATTTGTGGCCGGTGATACGAAAGCGACGGCCCCACGCGTCGTCTGCCTCAAACACCGCCTGCGTCGTGTTGGCCCGCACATCGGACCCGCCCTGCTTTTCCGTCATGCCCATGCCCATGGTCACGCCCGGCTTGCGGCTGAAAAGTTTGAGTTCAGGGTCGTATTGCCGGCTGGCCAGCAGCGGCAGCCACTGCGCGGCAATGGCAGTGTTGCCTTGCAGCGCAGGCGCGACTGCATAGCTCATGGAGATGGGGCACAGGGTGGCCGGCTCCAGCTCGGTGAACAGCATGAAGGCTGCTGCGCGGCGCAGGTGCGCATGGGGGCCGTTGGTCCATGGCGCGCCGTGCAACCCGGCACCCACGGCAGTAGCCATGAGCACGTGGTAGCTGGGGTGGAATTCGACCTGGTCGATCCGGTGGCCTGAGCGGTCGTGGGTGTGCAGTTGCGGCGTGTGCAGGTTTGCCAGGCGCGCATGCGTTTGCATGGCGCTGGTGCCCAGCAGCGCGCCGAACTCAGCCAGCTCAGCCACGTCCAGCCCCGGCGCGTTGAACTGCACTGCGTCCTGCATGGCGCGGTTGCTGGTGAACAGGTTGTAGTTCACCAGCGGCGCGGGCTGGTTGAAGACTTCGTGGGTCATGGGGCTGACCTCGTGGGTCATGGGGCTGACCTCGTGGGCCATCTTCAAACGAGCTTGACCAACTGCTTGCCAAAGTTCTTGCCCTTGAGCAAGCCAATGAAAGCCTCAGGCGCCGACTCAATGCCCTGCGCCACCGACTCGCGGAATTTCAGCTTGCCGGTCGCCACCAGCGTGCCCAGCTCCGTGAGCGCGGCGGGCCAGTGCTCCATGTGCTCGCTCACGATGAAGCCCTGCAGCTTCAGCCGGCTTTGCAGCAACAGCTGCGGCTGGCTGATGGGCACGGGCAGCCCGTTGTAGCCGGCAATCATTCCGCACAGGGCGATGCGGCCAAACGCATTCATGCGCGAAAGCACGGCGTCCAGGCCAATGCCGCCCACGTTCTCGAACAGGCAGTCCACCCCGTCAGGCGTGGCGTCCTTGAGCGCTGCGTAAAGGGACTTGGCGTCGCCGTGGGCCTTGTAGTCTATGCAGGCGTCAAAGCCCAATTCATTGACCACATAAGCGCACTTGTCCGGCCCGCCGGCAATGCCCACCGCCCGTGCGCCGCGCGCCTTGGCCAGCTGGCCCACCACGCTGCCCACCGCACCGCTGGCGGCGCTGACCACCACCGTCTCGCCCGCCTTGGGCTCGCAGATTTTCATGAGGCCATACCAGGCCGTGACGCCGGGCATGCCGACCGAGCCGAGGTAAGCGCTGAGCGGGATGTGCGCCGTGTCCACCTTGCGCAGCATGCCCACCTGGCTGCCGTCCACCACGCTGTACTCCTGCCAGCCGCCCATGCCTACGACCTTGTCGCCAGCGGCGAACTTGGGGTTCTTTGTTTCAACCACCTCGCCCACCGTGCCGCCGCCCATGACCTGGCCCAGCGGCTGGGGCACGGCGTAGCTTTTGGCGTCGTTCATCCGGCCGCGCATGTACGGGTCCAGGCTGAGGAAGTGGTGGCGCACCAGCACCTGGCCGTCGCTGAGTTCCGGGGTTTGCGCCTGCACCAGTTTGAAGTTGGCGACGGCGGCTTCGCCCTGCGGGCGGTTGTCCAGATGGATCTGCTTGTTCTGTGGCATGGTTTGTAGCTCCTGGCGTGTGAGTTGCGTTTGAAAGGTGTTCAGTCGGTGGACAACGGGGTGATGCCGTTGGCGCTCTCGGGCCCGGCAGGCAGCCGCTTGACGTATTTGAAGGTGCCGGTGGCATGCGCGCAAGCCCTGCCCTCCGCGTCATAAATCATGGCCTCGGTAAAGGCGATGGTGGCGGTGCGGTGCATCAAACGGCCCCTGCCTGTCAGCAGGCCTTTGCAGGGCTGCATGAACTGCGTCTTCATCTCGATGGTGACCACGCCCATCTCGGCCTGCAGGCTGCGCGCAGCGGCTGCCATGGTCACGTCCATCAGCGTCATGACGGCGCCGCCGTGGGTCACAGCGAAGGTGTTCAGGTGCTCGGGCTTGGGCTCGTAGGTGATCTCGGAATGGCCGCCTTCGAACAGGGTCAGCTCAAAGCCCAGGTGGGTGACGAACGGGATTTCAACGCCGAAGGAATTGCTCATGGCGGAGTCTGCCAAGATCAACCGCCGGTGATGATGCTGACGCCGCCGTCAATTGCCATCCACTGCCCGGTAATGTGCTTGCCTGCGTCCGACGCGTACAGCAGCGTGATGCCCTTCAAGTCCTCATCGTCACCCAGCCGGTTGAGTGGCGCATGCGCAGCCATCTTGTCTTCGCCAATCGCCTTGAGCGTGCCCATGGTCATCTTGCTCGGGAAAAAGCCGGGGCACACCGCGTTGACGTTGATGTTGTACTTGCCCCATTCAGCCGCCAGCGCCTGGGTAAAGGTGATCACCGCGCCCTTGGAGGTGTTGTAGGCAATCATGTTCATGCCGGCCGGGTTGCCGCCCAGCCCGGCAATGGAGGCCAAGTTCAGAATGCGCCCCGACTTGCGCGGGATCATGCAGGCCCTGGCCACCTGCTGGCTCGCCAGGAAGTAGCCGCGGATGTTCAGGTTCATCACCTTGTCCCAGCCGTCTACGGGATAGTCTTCAGCAGGTGCGCCCCAGGTGGCGCCGGCGTTGTTGACGAGGATGTCGATCGGACCCATGCGCTCCACCGTCTCGCTCACCAGGCGCTTGATGTCGGCCTCATCCGAGCAGTCTGCCGCGATCCAGCGGGCGTCAATGCCTGCGGCCTGCAGCGTGGCGACGGCCTCTTCCAGGTCAGCGGCCTTGCGCGAGCTCACCATGATGCGCGCGCCGGCCTCGCCCAGCGCATGCGCCATCTGCAGGCCCAGCCCGCGCGAGCCGCCTGTCACCAGGGCCACCTTGCCCTTGAGGTCAAAAAGTTGCTGGATGGTTCTTGGGGTCATGTTGTGGGCGCTCCTGTAATGCCATGCCGACTGGCGGCGGTTTAGGGTTCAGGCGATTGTGCGTGCTGGCCAGTTGCCTGGCTGTCTTCCTTGAGACGGGAGCGCACGTAAATCAGCACGGCGCCGACGAGGGTGGCCACTGCGCCCACCGTTCCCAGGCCCCAGCTCAGTGCGGGCCCCTGGTCTTTCATGACCAGGGCAAACGCGACGGCGAAGAGGCCGCCGAAGATGAGCGCCCAGATGAGCGAGTCCAGTCGGGCCAGCGCGCGGGGAGATGCCATGGGGTGAAGCCTTTGTAATTCAGTCAGTGCAGACTGCAGGGGCGTTGTGCTGCCTGCCATGCCTGCCAATGTTAAACCTGCGGCCGCACCGCAAGGCAAGCCGGCATGAACCCCGGGTGCCCAGACGTCACTCATCTTGATTCATGTCATTGGATGAACGCAAAAATGAGCAACCAATCCGCCATCACCTTGAAGGACCAGGGCGACTACCGCATCATGTCCGGCGCGAACGACACCGTCGTGATGGGCCTCATGAATCTGCAAAGGCCCAATGATCTGGTTGGCGAATACCCCATCGCGATGATGGCCGGCCTGCTGTTTGGCAGCGTGGTGGACTACCCGCGCATGCACGCCATGCAGTTGGGCCTGGGCCCCGGCGCGCTCACCAAGTACTGCTGGGCGCGGCTGGGCATGCAGGTGACTGCCGTGGAGCTTGACCCTGCAGTGGTACGTGCCTGCCGCGACCAGTTCGGCCTGCCGCCCAATGGCGAGCGCCTGCGTGTGGTGCTGGCCGATGCGGCCGATGAAATTGCCCGGCCCCAATACCGCGAGTCGGTTGACCTGCTGCATGTCGATGTCTACGACGGCCAGTCGCTGCGGCCGGCGCTGGACGACATCAGCTTCTGGGCCGACTGCCGCAACGCCTTGACGGAGCAAGGCTGCATGACAGTCAACCTCTGGGGTGCTGACCCCGCCTACTGCGTTTATGACTCAGTCGCCCGGATCAGCTCGGTCTTTGGCAGGGAGTCAATATGGCTCCTGCACCTGACCACCGCGCCCAACATCGTGCTCGTGGCCCGCCGCAGCCCCATGCCAGCGGACCCGCTGGATCTCATGCAGCAGGCCTGCGTGGTGCACCTGCTGAACGGCGTGCCGGCGCACCGGTTCCTGGTGCAACTGGCCTGCCCGCTGTAAGTTGACCTTTTAAAACGCGTCTTCTGCCATCTGTGCGCAGGTCATGTCGCGCGTTTCCACCACCTTGAGCCAGGCGCCGATCTTGGGCAGCTCGTAATGGAAAAAATACCGCGCTGCGGCCAGCCTGCCCTGCGCGGCGGGGCTGGGCGTGCCAGCGGCCATCACCGTCAGCGCCACATCCAGCCACACCCAGGCCAGCACCATGTGGCCAAAGGCCTGCATGTACGGCACGGCATTGGGTAGCGCATCGGCGGGGTTGCCTGTGGCCCAGGCGGCCTTGGTGGCGACGCCTACGTGTTGCAGTGCCTGACCCAGCGCGTTGGCGTGCGCGGCCAGTTCTGGCACCTGGATCGCGCGCTCGATCGTGGCGTTGATGCGGTCTGCCAGCAGCGTCAGGCCCTTGCCGCCTTCCATCACCACCTTGCGGCCCAGCAGGTCGGCCGCCTGGATGCCGTGTGTGCCTTCGTGAATCATGTTGAGGCGGTTGTCGCGCCAGTACTGCTCGACCGGGAAGTCGCGCGTGTAGCCGTAGCCGCCGTGGACCTGGATCGCGAGGGAGTTGGCCTCAAGGCACCACTCGCTGGGCCAGCTCTTGGCAATCGGCGTCAGCACCTCCAGCATCAGCCGGGCCTCATCGGCTTGCGTGGCCTTGGCCGTGTGCTGTTCGTCTACCAGCATGGCGCAGTAAAGCTCCAGCGCCAGCGCGCCTTCGCAATAGGATTTTTGGGCCAGCAGCATGCGCTTTACGTCGGCGTGCTCAATGATGCGGACCTGCGGCTGCGCGGGGTCTTTGCCTGCGGGTCCTACCGGCCTGCCTTGGGGGCGGTTTTTGGCGTAGTTGAGCGAGGCGTAGTAGCCGGCCATGCCGAGCATCACGGCGGCGGTGCCGACGCCGATGCGGGCCTCGTTCATCATGTGGAACATGCAGCGCAGGCCTTCGTGGGGTTTGCCGACGAGGTAGCCGATGGCGCCTGCGCCATGACCGTCAAGCCCTGCGCCAGCGCCATGGCCGTCAAGGCCAGCGCCAGCGCCGTTGCCGTCAAGGCCGTTCGTGTCGCCCTTGACCGGGTATTTCCCCTCCCCAAAATTCAGCAGCGTATTGGTCGTCCCGCGCCAGCCCAGCTTGTGGTTCAGCCCGGCCAGCGCCACGTCGTTGCGCACGCCGGTGAGTTGCCCGTCGGTGCCCACCATCTTCTTGGGCACGATGAACAGCGAGATGCCGCGTGTGCCCGCAATCAGTTTGCCGTCCGGGCCGGGGATCTTGGCGAGCACCAGGTGGATGATGTTTTCCGTCAGCTCATGCTCGCCCGCCGAGATCCACATCTTGTTGCCCTTCAGGCGGTAACGCGCACCGAGCGGGTCGTCTTCAAAACCGGCGCCATCGGGTGTGGCCCGCGTCGTCACGTCGCTCAGCGACGAGCCGGCCTGCGGTTCGCTCAGGCACATGGTGCCCGAGAAGCGGCCGCCGAATTCATTGCGGGCAAACACCTCTTTTTGCAGGGGCGTGCCATGCACCATCAGCAGGTTGGCATTACCTTTGGTCAGCAGGCTGGAGCCGATGCTGACGAACGCCATGGCGAAGAAGGCGTTGGCAGCCGCTTCGATCGTGTAGGGCAGTTGCATGCCGCCTTCGTCGTAGTCCTGCGCAGCGCTGAGCATGCCGGAGCCGGCATAGGCGCGGTTGGCCTCGTGCGTGGCCTGGGGCAGGATCACTTTTTCGGCATCGAATCGCGGCTCCTCGGTGTCGACCAGGCGGTTGAACGGCGCGTACTTCTCGCGGGCGATGCGCTCGCAGGTGTCGAGCACGGCGTCGAAGGTTTCGCGGGAGTGGTCGGCGAATCGCTCGCGGCTGTTCAGGCTGTCGGCCTTGAGCCAGTCATAAAGGAGGAAGTCGAGTGTGGGGCGAAGGCTCATAGGTCTGGGGGGGGCTCTGAGGGGGTCGAAGGGGGTGGCGGCAGGCTTGAGCGACAAGAATACGCCAGTGCAAGAGAGCGCGGCGTCATGCAGGTGACGCGTGGCGGCCCGCCGAGCCATTACAGTAATTTCCCGGACACTTATGACTCGCCCACTCCTCTACACCTACCGCCGCTGCCCCTACGCCATCCGCGCCCGCATGGCGCTGCTGCAGGCGGGCGTCGAATTTGATGCACAGGAGATCGTGCTGCGTGACAAGCCGGCCGACATGCTGGCGATCTCGCCCAAAGGCACCGTGCCAGTGCTGCTGCTGCCGAACGGACAGGTGCTGGAAGAAAGCCTGGACATCATGCGCTGGGCGTTTGAGGAGAACGGCGGCGCCGACTTGGCAGGAGGATGGTGGCCAAGGGCGCAAACGCCTGCCAATGAGGTACTGATCGCGCTCAACGACGGCTCCTTCAAACACCACCTGGACCGCTACAAATACCCCGAACGCTTTGGCGATGGAGACGGCGCTACAAACCGGCTGGCAGCGTTGACCAGCCTGCTTGAACCGCTGAATGATCGGTTATCTGAAAAGCCGTATCTGGGCGGTGATGCGGCGTGTGCGGCGGACTTGGCGATCTTCCCGTTTGTGCGGCAATTTCGCGCGGTGAACGAGCAATGGTTTGACTCGTTGCCGCTGCTTGCGACTCACCGGTGGTTGCAGGCATGGCTGCAGGGCGAACAGTTTCAGCGGTGCATGAAAAAATTGGCGCTTGGTGAACGTGCGCCGTTTTAGCGGACGGCGCGTTCGAACTCCCATGGCCTGGCTACCGGACCCGTAGGTGCCGTACCGAAAGGCTGCCTTCTTACAGCACTTCAAACACCCCAGCGGCTCCCA
>JACMQX010000268.1 GCA_014376765.1 Ramlibacter sp.
AGGTTTTGCGGGCCTTGCGAAATTTCACTATGCGCGCCGACTGGTTGAAATGCAATCCTTTTCGCCTGCGGCATTGCAGCAAATTGCAACTTGCTTTCGCAGCGCGCCAAGTGCTTGAAAAGACTAGTCTTTTCCCGGTGCGGCCAGCGGCGCTGAGGGCGGCATTGCGCCGTGAAGGGTCAATGTTCCCGCCATCCAGGCCGCAGCCAGGCTGAAGAGGCCGCCCACCACGGCGCATACCCAGTAGTTCTGGACCAGGCCCGCCGCGTCACGGCTGATGATGAGCCCGCCAGCGAAAGCGGCCAAGCCCATAGCGGCCGACTGCACTGACGAGTTGAGCGTCATGAAAGTCCCACGCAGCCGCGGATTGGCAGCCGCGGTCACGATGGCCATGCCGGGGATCATCCGCCCGCTGCTGGTCAGGAAAAACAGGGTGGAACAAATGATGACCACCCACATAGGCACGCCACGCACCAGGGTTGTGGCCAACATGGGCACCATGATCGCCAGCGCCAGCAGGCGGTAGGTCCAGACCTTGCCGCGACGGTCGGTCATGCGGCCGAATAGCCGGGCAGTGAATAGTGTGACCGCGCCGCCGCACAGGTAGATCCAGGGCACCTGGTCGGCGCGCAGGCCCGCATTGGCCTGCATGTAAATCGTGATGTACGGAATCACGGTGAAGGCCGCCGCCATGCTGAGTGCCGAAAAGACAAAGGCCTTTTGATGGTTGCGGTCGGCCAGCACCTGCGAAATGCCTTCAAGCGCCGAGGGCCGGTCTGCGGCGTTCAAATGATGGGACAACACAGGCAGGGTCAACGCTGCAAAGATCGCGAACACGGCGCACAACAACGCTATGCCGATAAAGGCGGCGTGCCAGCCGAGGTGCGCCGCGACGAAGAGGCCGAGCGGTACCCCAGCGACGGTGGACACCGAGAAAGACGTCATCACAATGCCCATGGCGCGGCCGCGCCGCTCAAAAGGAATCACATCGCCCACGATGGTCTGCGACAGCGCGGACATCACGCCGCCAAAAATCCCGGCAGCGATCCGCGCCGCCATCAAGGTACCGTAGCTCGTGGCCACGCCGCAGGCAAGCGTTGCCAGACCGAACAGCACATACAGCACCAGCAAGAGCCGCTTGCGGCCAAAGCGGTCAATGTAGGTGGACGCCACCAGCCCCGAAGCGCCGGCAGCCAGCGTGTAGGCCGACACCAGCAGGCCGAACTGGGCGTCAGTGATGCCGAAGATAGTAGTGAACTGCGGCCCCAGCGGCATCATGATCATGAAGTCGAGGATGTGGGTGAACTGGATACCGGCGAGCGTGAGCAGCAACCAGACCTCGCGGCGCGGGGAGAGCTGGGCAGCGCTTCGATTGGGGGTTGGTGGGGAACTGGGAGATGTGCTCACGGGGACCTTTCAGGCAACCAGACGCCCCTGCTGGTCGGCAATGGAGATGCATGCCTCCATGCCTGCAGTGAAGCGCAGGAAGTCCGCCTCGATGCCGTCTGAAAAAATCACGCCATTGTCCGGCATGCGCGAGCGCACGCGCAGCGGCTCGCCTTTGCCGAAGTGCCCATGCACCAGCCCGGCCTGCGAGGTCCGGCTGGGAAAGGGCTCACGCACGGCAAATTCAGGTTGCGCAGCATCCCAGGCCATCGGTTGGTTACCAGCCAAGCCTCTTCACGCCACATCCTGCCCTCACCCCTGCCCTCTCCTGGAGAAAGAGGGAGCAAAAGACTTCAGGCCAGCGTTGCCATCGCGTCCATCGTCAACCAGCCCTCATGGTCACGACCCCACAGGCGCACTGACTTGCCATCCGCCGCAGGCTCACCGTGTACCGAAAACGGATGCGTGTCATAGGTCGGCCTGAGCGCCTTGAACTCAAAGCGCAAGACCTGAGCAGCGGGCATCTCGCGGCGCAGCAGGTCCATCAGCAAGGTGGCGATCAGAGGTCCGTGCACGATCAGGCCGGGGTAGCCTTCGACCTGGGTCACATAACGCCGGTCGTAGTGGATGCGGTGGCCGTTGAAGGTCAGCGCGGAATAGCGGAACAGCAGCACATCGTCTGGCGCGATGGTGCGCTGCCAGGCCGAGCCGGCAGGGGCCGCCACTGGCGGCGAGGGCGCGTCGTCGGCAATCGCTGCAGCGCGGTAGACGATGTCGTGGTGTTCTGTAAGCGCCACTTCAGCAGCGCCATTCCTGCGGATTTCATGGCGCACCTTGACGAAGACCAGATGCCCGGTGCGTCCCGTTTTTTCCTTCACACCTGCGATGGTCGAGGTGCGCGAGAGCGTGTCCCCCACCAGCAGTGGCTCATGAAACTCGAACTGGCTGCCCGCCCACATCCGTCGCGGCAGCGGCACAGGGGGAAGGAAGCCGCCGCGCCGGGCATGCCCGTCATCTCCGATCTCCGACTGCTGATGCAGCGGCAGGAAATACAGCCAGTGCCACAGATAAGGCAGCGGCGCCCCCGCTGCCGGCCGCCCGCCCGGCGCCGGCGGCCAGTCCAGCGTGGCAGCAAGCGCCGCAAAGGGTGTGGCCGTCACCACGTCACTAACCGTTTCCTCGCGTCCGAGCCAGTCTTGCAAATTCATGGGAGCCATTGTCCGCGCCGGCCGGCATGAGCGCAGCGCAGCATGCAATGCCCGGCCCATTCCCGTACCATGAGGCTGACAGAGGCGTTCGACAACAAGAAACACCGAAGGCAACAGTGCCATGACTCTGGACACCATCATCCACGCGGGCCTCACTCGCCCCAAGCACCCCGTGACCGCCCTGGTGTTAATGGGTGGCGGGGCACGTACCGCCTACCAGGTCGGGGTGTTGCAGGCGCTGGCGTCCATGCTCAGGTTGCAGTCGGGCGTATCTACCAAATTTCCGTTCCAGGTGATGGTCGGCACCTCGGCCGGCGCACTCAACGCCGCATTCCTCGCGGGCTGCGCCACCAGCGGGCTGGAGGCCTTTGAGCAGCTAACGCAATTCTGGACCAAGCTGCGATCGCACCATGTTTACGAGCTGAACGTCGCGCCCTGGATCACCTGGGCCGGCCGCGCCAGCCGCCTGTTTGCGGCGCTCAGCCTCACGCGTCACACGGCTGCCCACGGCGCACTGCTCAACAACATGCCGCTGGTGGACACACTGCACCACGCAGTCTCCCTGCAGGGCATAGAAAACGCGCTGCAAAGCAAGGCGATCACCGCGCTGGCCATCACCGCGTCCAGCTACACCAGTGGCGTGCACTGGACTTTTTGCCACTCCGCGCGCGACGCCGGCGCGGGCTGGAACCGGCCGGGCCGCCGCTCGGACTTCCAGCCCATCACCATCGAGCACCTGATGGCCTCCAGCGCCATCCCTTTCCTTTTTCCAGCCACGCCGCTGTGGGTGGACGGCCACCGCGAGTTCTTTGGCGACGGCTCCATGCGGCAGGTGTCGCCGCTGTCGCCGGCCATGCACCTGGGCGCGCACAAGGTGCTGGTGGTTGGCGTGGGCCAGCCCCAGCGATCGGGCTTTGCCGGCGATGGCCTGCCCGGTGGCCCCAACGGGCAGGCCCACGGCCCGTCGCTGGGCAGCATTGCCGGGCATGCCATGGCCAGTGTGTTTCATGACACGCTGCAGGCCGATGTGGAGCAGGCCCAGCGCGTGACCAAGACCCTGCAGCAATTGCCGCGTGAAGTCGCTGGCGTGCTGCCCTATCGCAATGTTGAAGTACTGGCCCTGCAGCCAAGCCAGTCGCTCGACGCATTGGCGCAAGCCCATGCCGATGAGCTTCCCTTCTCCACACGCAACGCGCTGGCAGGCCTGGGTGCATTGCGGGGTGGTGGCGCGGCGCTGGCCAGCTATCTGCTGTTTGAGCCGGGCTTTGTACAGGCGCTGATCGCGCTGGGGGAGCACGATGCCTACGCCCGCAAGGAGGAGTTGCTCGCGTTCATGCGCGGTAGCCAGTAAGGAGCTTTCAGGGGCAACCGCAGAACCGGCTTTGCCGGGGCCGCAGGTTGCGCCCCCTTGAAGGGGAGGCGGCTGCAGGCCGCTTCGGGCGGTGCCATAATTCTTGCCATTGCAACAGCGGAGAAATCTCCTTGGAAACCTGCCCCAGTCGGCAGCTTTCGGCCTGAATTGCGAACGGCCTTGTTTGGGGTCAGATTCCAGTTAGTCGAAAGCTGCTGAGTTCACCAACCACCTTTCGACTTGCCGCGGCCCCTGGCCCCGGCTCAATTGGCCCATGCTCAATATTTTTACGCTTGCGAATGGCCGGCTCTTCCAGGAAGAGATCGAGTCACTGGAAGAGCTTTCCAAATTCCAGCCAATCTGGGTTGACCTTGAGTCCCCCACGTCTGAAGAGAAACGCTGGATCAAGCAGTACTACGGCCTGTCCATTCCCGACGACGCGATGGACGAAGACATTGAAGAGTCCGCCCGCTTCTACGAAGAAGACAACGGCGACCTGCACATCCGCAGCGACTTTCTGATTGCCGACGAAGACGAGCCGCGCACAGTGCGCGTGGCCTTCATCCTCAACCTGAGGAATGAGGAGCTCAAGAGCCGCGGCGTGCTGTTCTCCATCCACGATGAAGACGTGCCCGTGTTCCGCCTGCTGCGCCTGCGCGCGCGCCGCGCGCCGGGCCTGATTGCTGATGCCAAGGAAGTGCTGCTCAAGCTGTTTGACGCGGACGCTGAATACTCCGCCGACACGTTGGAGGGCATCTACGACCAGCTGGAAAAAGCCAGCGTCAAGGTGCTCTCGGGCCACGTGACGGACGAGCTGGCCGGCGAGGTGCTGGCCGCCATTGCGCGGCAGGAGGACCTGAACGGGCGCATCCGCCGCAACGTGATGGACACGCGCCGTGCGGTGAGCTTCATGATGCGCAGCAAGATGCTCAATGCCGAGCAGTTTGAGGAGGCGCGGCAGATCCTGCGCGACATCGAGTCGCTGGACAACCACACGGCCTTTCTCTTTGACAAGATCAACTTCCTGATGGACGCGACGGTCGGCTTCATCAACATCAACCAGAACAAGATCATCAAGATTTTCTCGGTGGCCAGCGTCGCGCTGTTGCCGCCCACGCTGGTGGCCAGCATCTACGGCATGAACCTGAAATTCCCCGAGCTGGAATGGCTGGGGTCGCTGGGGTACCCGTATGTGGTGATGCTGATGGTGGCGAGTGCGGCGGTGCCGATGTGGTACTTCTTCAAGAGAGGGTGGCTTACTTAGACGCCTCCCGTCCGGACTTCGGCCCAACCCACCGGGAGGCAATGCAGTGGCCCGGCGCAGCCGGTTCCACGCATTCCAGAATCTTGCGGCTACCTTGGCAGGCGCTGCAGAAACCGCGCGATCGTGGCCACGGCGTACTTGCTTGCCACTGATTCCACAAACCGCAGAAAGTCCACATGCGCTGCATCATCAGCGCGGTCGGAAATGGTGCGGATGGCGGCGAAGGGGATGCCGTAGTCGTGGCAGACCTGGGCTACCGCGGCGCCCTCCATTTCGCAGGCCATCGCGTCTGGAATCGCCTGCTGCAGCGCCCTACTTTCGGCGGTGGTGGAAACAAAGCGGTCGCCGCTGACCAGCAGGCCCTGGTGCACGCGCGGCGCATGCAGGCCGAATTCCTCCATTGCCTGCCGGCCCAGGGTCGCAACCGGCGCGGCGACCACGTCAGATGCAGCGACCACCAGCGCCGCCGTCATTACCGGGTCGGCCTTGAAGCGGCTCAGGCCATACAGCGGAATCTCGTACTTCGGGAAGATCGGCGACGCGTCCATGTCGTGCTGCATGAAGCTGCCGGCCACAACGACATCGCCCACGTTCACCCCGGCACCGAGCCCGCCGGCTACACCGGTGAAGGCGATTCGCTTGACGGCGAAGGTGTCGATCAACGCCGTTGCCGTGGTCGCCGCTGCGACCTTGCCGATGCGTGAGAGCACCAGCACCACGTCATGCCCATGAAAAGAGCCACGCCAGAACTCGCGTCCTGCGTGGCTTGTCTTGTGCGGTGACTCCAGCAAGCCGAGCAGTCCTTGCTGCTCCTCGGCCATGGCGCTGAGGATCGCGATCGTCATCGGGGGGGGCTATTCCTTGATGTCTACGCCGTAGAAGGTGTGGCGGCCGAACGGGCTGAGTTTGAAATCAATAACCTTGTTGCTCATCGGCTTCAACTGCACCGCGTGAGCAATCGTGTACCAGGGTGCCTGTTCCTTGAAAATGACCTGGGCCTTCTTGTACAGCGCATCGCGGTCAGCCTGCTTGGACACGGTCTTGGCCTTTTGCACCAGCTCTTCATACGGCTGGTAGCAGAACTTGGCGACGTTGGAGCCGTTGGATTTGGCGGAGTCGCAGCCCAGCAAGGTGTTCAGGAAGTTGTCCGGGTCGCCGTTGTCACCGGTCCAGCCCAGCATGCCCATCTGGTGCTCGCCGTTTTGCATGCGCTTTCTGTATTCGCCCCATTCAAAGCTCTTGATCTCGGCTTTCACGCCGATCTTGGCCAGGTCCGCCTGCATCAGCTCGGCAATGCGCTTGGCGTTCGGGTTGTACGGACGCTGCACCGGCATGGCCCACAGGTCGGTGGACAGGCCGTTGGGAAAGCCGGCCTGGGCCAGCAATTTCTTCGCGCCTTCGGGGTCATACGGGTCGTCCTTGATGGCGTCGTTGTAAGACCACATCGATGGCGGGATCGGGTTCTTGGCGGCAACACCGGTCGACAAATACACGCCATCAATGATGGCCTTTTTGTTGATGCCCATGCTGATGGCCTTGCGCACGCGGACATCGTCAAACGGCTTTTTCTGGGTGTTGAACGCCAGGTAGCCTACGTTCAGGCCGGCCTGCTCCAGCACCTTGATGTTCGGGTCCTTGCGGATGGCTTCAAGGTCAGCCGGGTTGGGGTACGGCATGATGTGGCACTCGCCCTTTTGCAGCTTGGCCCAGCGCACCGAAGCGTCCGGCGTGATCGAGAACACCAGGTCGTCGATCTTGGCCTTGCCGCCCCAGAACTGCGGGAAGGCCTTGTAGCGGATGATCGCGTCCTTCTGGTATTGAACCAGGTAGAACGGGCCGGTGCCGATCGGCTCCTGGTCGATCTTCTCGGGCGTGCCTTTTTGCAGCATGGCCACTGCGTATTCCTGCGACTGGATGCCGGCGTATTCCATCGCCAGGTTGGACAGGAACGGCGCCTCGGGCTTGTTCAGCACGATCTTGACGGTGTACTGGTCCACCTTGACCACGGACTTGAGCAGCTTGGGCATGCCCATGTCGTTGAAGTAGCTGTGGTTGGAGCTCGTGACCTTGAAGAAGGGGCTGTCTTCTTTCCACTGGCGGTTGATCGCGAAGATCATGTCGTCGGCGTTGAAGTCACGCGAGGGCGTGAAGTTCTTGTTGCTGTGCCACTTGACGCCCTTGCGCAGGAAGAAGGTGTATTCCAGGCCGTCGGGCGAGATGGTCCATTTCTCGGCCAGGCCCGGCACGACCTTGGTGGTGCCGCGCTCGAATTCGACGATGCGGCTGTAGATCTGCGAGTTGGCATCAAACGACGTGCCTGTGGTGTTGATGGCGGGGTAGAAATTCTCGGGGCTGCCCTCGGAGCAGTACACCAGGGTCTTGGCCGATGCGCCGGCTGAGGCGAGCAGCACGGGCACCGCGAGCGCGGCCAGTGCAAAGTGCTTGCGGAGGTTGGAAGCTTTCATGAGGAACTCCTTGGAAGAAATTTAAACAGCCGCTGGGGCAAGAAAAACATTATCGGCAGATGCCACCGAGGGGAAACCCTGAACGAGAAACTGGTCCGCGTAGTGGCAGGCGACCAGGCGCTCGTCCACCAGGCGCTGCTGCGGGCGCTCGTCGATGCAGCGCTGCTGCACATACGGACAGCGGGTGGAGAAGACGCATCCCGTGGGGGGGTTGAGCGGCGAGGGCAGCTCGCCTTTGAGGACGATGCGGTTCGTTGTACGGCTGCCGACGCCGGGGGTCGAAGCCAGCAGCGCCTGCGTGTACGGATGCAGCGGCTGCGCAAAGATTTTTGTCTTGGGGCCCTGCTCCACGGCATGGCCCAGGTACATCACCAGCACGTCATGCGCGATATGCCGCACCACCGCCAGGTCATGCGAGATGAACAGGTAGGCCAGGCCCAGCTGCGCCTGCAGGTCGGCCAGCAGGTTGAGCACCTGCGCCTGTATCGACACGTCCAGCGCCGACACCGGCTCGTCGGCCACCACCAGCTTGGGGCTGAGCATCAGCGCGCGCGCAATCGCGATGCGCTGGCGCTGGCCGCCCGAGAACATGTGGGGGTAACGGTTGGCGTACTCGGGGCGCAGGCCCACCTGGGCCAGCATGTCGCGCGCGCGCTGCTGCCGCTCGGCCTTGCCGAACGGCATGTTGATCTGCAGCGGGCCCTCCAGGATGTCGGAGATTTTTTTGCGCGGGTTGAGCGAGCTGTAGGGGTTCTGGAACACGAGTTGCACGGTGCGGCGCATTTGCGCGGACTGGCTGGCCGACATGCCGGCGCCGTGACGGGCTGTCTCCATGCCGTCCAGTTCAAAGCTGCCCGACGTCGGCTTCTCGATCAGCGAGACCATGCGCGCGAGGGTGGACTTGCCGCAGCCGGACTCGCCGACCACCGCCAGCGTCTTGCCGGCCTCCAGCGTGAAGGACACACCGCCGACGGCCTGTAGTTGCGCCGGCGGCTTGAACAGGCCGCGGCGGATCGCGTAGACGCGCTTGAGGTCCTTGGCTTGGGCGACGATCGTCATGAGCTTGTCATTGCGGGCTTGACCCGCAATCCATGGTGGCGTGAGGTCACCTTGTTCGTGGCATGGATGCCCCCGGATCGGAGTCCGGGGCAGGCTGCTCGAGTCCGGCATGACATTCTTGTGTTCATACGGCAACCTCGGCGCTCACTGGCCCATCGCGCGCGATCTTCGCTGCACGCTCCGGATCACTCAACGCATAGTGGCAGCGCACCTGCCCTCCCATCCATTCGCGCAACTCCGGCCGCACCGCGCGCGAATGCTCGGTGGCATAGGCGCAGCGCGGCGCGAACAGGCAGCCGGTGGGCCGGTCATGCAGGCCGGGCACGACACCGGGGATGGTGGCCAGGCGGCCATCGGCCGGGCTGCGCTCCGGCAATGCCGCGAGCAAGGCCTCGGTGTAGGGGTGCTGCGGGGCCGAGAACAGCGCATCGACGCCGCGCTCTTCCACCACCTGCCCTGCGTACATCACGGCCACGCGCTGGGCCATCTCGCTCACCACGCCCAT
>JACMQX010000269.1 GCA_014376765.1 Ramlibacter sp.
TGGCACCGGCGCGTGACCCGGCCTTTCCGACCGAAGTGCCGCACGGGGCGTGGGACATGGCGGTGTTTGAAAACCGCTTTCCTTCGCTGGGCGGCCCGGTGGCCGTGCTGCCCGAACTGATCGTGCCGACGGCGCAGGCCAACGGCCCCTGCGAGGTGGTGGTGTTCACACAAGACGCAGGTGCCTCGCTGGGCACATTGCCGCTGGACCATATCGCGCTGCTGTTTGAAGTGCTGGCCGACCGCACTTCGCGCCTGGGGGCTGCAGCGGCAATCCAGTATGTACTGCCGTTTGAAAACCGCGGCGTTGAATGCGGCGTGACGCTGCACCACCCGCATGGGCAGATCTACGCCTACCCTTTGGTGCCGCCTGTGCCGGCGCGCATGCAGCAGTTGGCGGGCGAGCACTACGCCCGGCATGCACGGGGGCTGCTGGTTCAACACATCGAAGCCGAGCGCAAAGACGCAGTGCGCATGCTGTACGAAGGCGAGCATGCGGTGGCCTTTGTGCCGGTCTGCGCGCGCTACCCGTACGAGGTGTGGGTGGCGCCCATCCGGCCCGCCGCCAACTTCGCCGGGTTGACGGATGCGGAGCGTGCCGACCTGGCCCGCGCACTCAAGACGGTGCTGCGCAAGTACGACCTCTTGTGGGACCGGCCCTTTCCCTACCTCATGGCCTGGTACCAAGCGCCCACGGATGGCCTGGACCACCCGGAGTCGCATTTGCATGCGCAGCTGTGGCCGCCGCATCGCACGCGCGAGCGGCTCAAGTTTCTGGCGGGCACCGAACTGGGCGCGGGGTTTTTTGCGATGGATGTGCTGCCGGAGGACAAGGCGCGCGAGTTGCAGCAGGTTGAGGTGGGTGTGCTGTGATGGGTGATGCCGGCGCTTCAGTGATGTTTGCAACGGCCGAGGCACCGGGCCGTTTCAACCTGCTGGGGGAACACACAGACTACAACAATGGTTTCGTATTGCCTGTGGCCATTGCGCAGCACACGCGGTTGCGTATGCAGGTCAACGGCACGCAGCGCTTCAGCCTGCATTCCGACCAGCTCGCGCAACGCGTGGAGTTCTCGCTGGGCGAGCCGCCGGCTGAACACTTTGCCAGCTATGTTTATGGCTGCCTGATGTTGGTGGAGGGCTTGATGCAGGGCTTGGCGCCCGCAAGCGGCCTGGCTGGCCTGAATATCGAAGTGGATTCAGACGTGCCCATCGGCGTCGGCTTGTCCTCCAGCGCTGCGCTGGAAGTGGCCTGCCTGCGCTGCCTGCGCACCATGTTCGGCCTGCAGATGGACGACGTGGCCCTGGCCCAGCTGGCCCAGCGCGCCGAGATTGAATTCGCAGGCGTGCGCTGCGGCATCATGGACCAGATGGCGTCCAGCCTGGCGGATACCTGGCGCGCCCTGTTGATCGATACCCGCAGCCTGGAGCGGCGTGATGTTCCGCTACCTGCAGACAGTGCCGTCCTGGTGCTGGACTCCGGCATACCGCGAGCGCTGGCCGTCAGTGGCTACAACGAGCGGCGTGCGCAGTGCGAGGCAGCTGCTTCCTTGATGGGGCTAATGTCATTGCGTGATGTGCGGGACGCCTCGGCGCTGCAAGTTCTGCCCGGCTTGCTGCTACGCCGGGCGCGGCATGTTTTTACCGAAAACGCGCGTGTGTTGGCTGCTGGTGCTGCGGGCATCAGCGCTTCGGAGTTTGGGCGGCTGATGAATGAGTCGCACGCCAGTTTGCGGGATGACTATGAAGTTTCCACCCCGGAACTTGACCAGTTGGTAGCGCTGTTGCAACGCGATAGGCGTGTGTGGGGTGCACGACTGACCGGTGCGGGATTTGGCGGCGCCTGTGTAGCGCTATGCCGCAGCGGCGATGTGGCGGCGGTCGCGCAGAGTGCACTTGAAGGCTACGCCGCGCTGGGCCATCACGGGCAACAACTGGTGCCAACGGACTGTCGAAGCGCGTAGTTCACAGAACCTCACAACCCCGGTCCCTTCCTCTCCCATTCCCAGGCATGCGCAATGATGCTGTCAATGTCCGGGTACTCAGGCTGCCACCCCAACTCGGCCCGCGCCAGTGACGCGTCAGCGACCAGCACTGGCGGGTCTCCCGCACGGCGGGGATCGTCGCGTACGGGGATGGAGCGGCCCGTCACGCGGCGTGCGGCGTCGATCACCTCGGTCACTGAATGGCCTGCCCCGTTGCCCAGGTTGTAGGTGGCGCTGGCTTCCCCCGCACCCAGGCGCTCCAGGGCCAGCAGGTGCGCAGCCGAAAGATCCTGTACATGCACATAGTCGCGGATGCAGGAGCCGTCGCGGGTTTCAAAGTCGTTGCCAAACCGGCCTATTGCCTCGCGCCGGCCCGATGCAACCTGCAGTGCCAGAGGGACCAGGTGCGTCTCAGGCTCGTGCCGTTCGCCTAAAGAGCCATCAGGGTGCGCCCCTGCCGCGTTGAAATAACGAAAGACCGTGTAGCGCAGCCCGTAAGCCCGCCCGTAATCAGTCAGCACATTTTCGATAGCGAGCTTGCTCTGGCCATAAGGATTGATCGGCAGCTTTGGATGCGACTCCGTCATCGGCACCTGGTGCGGGTCGCCGTACACCGCTGCGGTTGACGAAAAGATGAACTGTCCCACGCCGCAGACGCGCATGGTGTCCAGCAAACTCAAAGTCTGAACAAGGTTGTTCTGCCAGTACCTGGCCGGGTTGGTCATGGACTCACCCACCAGGCTCGCGGCCGCAAAGTGCATGACGCAGCGCGGTTCAAATTCGCGAAAAAGCTGCGTCATGAAGCTGGCGTCACCGATGCTGCCAACCCGAAGCACAGCACTGCCGTGCACAGCATCGGCATGACCCGTGGCAAGGTTGTCCACTACAACCGCCTGGTAGCCATTGTCTTGCGCCATGCGCACCATGTGCGAGCCGATATAACCCGCACCGCCTGCAATCACCACGGTTTTCGGGCTGCCTGCCGCGCTCATGTTGCAGACTCCTCTACAGGCTGGTCCGCAACTCGAAGCGCGCCTGCAGTTTCACTGACCGCTTCAAACATGTAGCGCTCCAGCCCGCTTTCAAGCGTTGGCATGATCTGCCCGCGCGCACTGCCCAGCGCAGAGAAACTGGGCCGCTTCGCCCGCTGCCCCAACGCTGCGCCCGGCGCAGGCAGGACCAGCCGGGTATCCAGCCGGGCCGCTTCAGCCGCCATGCAGGCCAGCTGCGACCAGCTGGCCGAGCCCTGATTGGCCAGGTGCCAGATGCCGTTCTCGCCGTCAATCAACAGATCCAGCGCGACATGCACCA
>JACMQX010000270.1 GCA_014376765.1 Ramlibacter sp.
CGTGGCGTTGCAGCGTGTGGCGGATGAAGAAACGCTGTTGCGCTACACCGCGCACGCCGAAGTCGGCGGCAAGCTCGCCAGCGTTGGCGGGCGCCTGGTGCAAAGCGTGGCGAAGAAGAACGCGGATGATTTTTTTGCGGCGTTGACGCGGCAGTTGACGGGTGAGGTTTTGCCGGCAGGCGTGAGGCCTGAAGTGGTGGCTTCAGGAGAACGCTCTGCCGCGGCGGCTGTGCCAATTGCTACGTCTGTTCATTCGGGCGGTGGTTTGGGTGCGCCTGTGCCCGCGTGGCTGGTTGTGTTTGGTACGGCCTTGGGCGGTGCATTGGGTTACTGCGTGGCGCTGCTGACGCGTTGAGCACCGCTCACAGTACGTGATGCTCAACGCGGCTGAGCCCCAGGTCACTGGTCGACAAGACTCATCGGGAACCCGGGCTTGTATGCCAACTGCTGCTCCACCCACAGCGCCACATTCAACAACTGCTGGTCGCGCGACCATCTACCGACGAGTTGAATGCCCAGCGGCAAACCATTCGCTGTACGCGCTGCCGGCAAGGTGATGGCCGGCGCCCCCACCAGGGTGAAGGGGGTGCACAACGCAGCATCACCCGTGTTGGCCAGACCCTGCGGGGCCTCGCCCAGTGCAGGGGCAGTCAGCACCGCATCAAAGCTGGAACTGAAGCTGTCAAACAGCCTGGCCAGGTGAGCTTGATCGGCCTTGGCCTGCAAGTACACCAGTGCACTGATGGTGCGGCCACTTTGAACCATCGCTTGCGTCGGTTCGCTGACGAGCAGCGGCTTCTGGCTTGCAACGTCCTGATTGGCGAATGCACCTTCTGCATCAGCAAGAAACTGCGCGACTTTCCAGAGCTTGTCGAATGCGGGCGGCAGAACCTCGATCGTCACCTGGGCGCCCGCAGCCTCCAGCTGGCGTGCAGTCGATTCAACCAGTGCCTGCTGCTGCGCGCTCACCCGGTCCCACGCTGCGGTGTGGACCAGTGCAATCCGGGGCGGACGCGCCAGGGCAGCGAGCGGCCACGCAGGCTGCGGCGCAGCGAAGTTGGGGAAGTCAACGCCGTCCTGACCAAACAGCTGCGAGCAAAAGAAAGCCGCATCACTCACGTTGCGGGTGAAAACGCCCAGATGATCCAGGCTGGGTGCAAACGGGTGAACGCCGGTGCGCGGTATGGTGCCAAAGCTGGGCTTGAAACCGACCACGCCACAAAACGCCGCAGGCCGCACGATGGAGCCCAGCGTTTGTGTGCCCAGCGCCGCCGCCACACTGCCGCAGGCAACAGCGGCGGCTGAACCGCTGGACGACCCGCCGGGGGTGTGGTCCGGGTTCCAGGGGTTGCGCGTCTTGCCGGGGTGGCGCCAGGCAAACTCGGTTGTGACGGTTTTGCCCAGGACCACGGCGCCGGCTTTCGCCAGTGCCTCAACCACCCAGGCCGATTGCGCAGGCACATGACCCTTGTAGGCGGCAGATCCCATCTCGGTCGGGATGCCCGCCGTGGCAATGATGTCCTTCACGCCCACCGGTATGCCCGCCAGCGGGCCAGCTGTTGTAGGCGCCAATGCCGACAGCACGGCCTCAGGGTCCAGCCAGGCAAAGGCACCGACCACGGGCTCAACGGCCGTTGCACGTGCCAGGCAACTTTGCACCAGCTCGCCTGCGGACAGGCGCCCGGCGCTGATCTCCGAGCGCGCCTCGATCAAACCCAGTTCATATGCTTTCATAAGTGGCTCATTTCATTGCGACGGCTTTCTTGATGTACGTCGTGTTGATGAATTTTTCATACACGGGCTGGGCGGCCAGGTTGCCCAGGGCAATCTGGGTGTCCATGCTGACCTTGAGCGCGGCGGGCGTGATGTCGGAATTAAGCGGGTAAACCTTGTCGTCGATCATGCGCTTGACGGCTTGCTCGATGACCACCGGGTCCAGCGTCGGGAATTCCTTCTTGGCAACCGCAACAGCGCCAGCCGGATCGCTGTGGATGGAGCGCAGTGCCGATTCCATGCCGTTGACAAAGCGCTGCACCGTGTCCGGGTCATTGTCGGTACGGCTGGTGATGGTGGAGAACGCATACGGGCCATACAGCTTGGGAAAGCCCAGCACCACCTTCATGCCCTTGGCAACGGCCTGGTCCAGCCCCGGCTCGTACATCACCGCGACCTTGCCCTGGCCAGCCATGAAGGCGCCGATCTCGGTGCCCAGTGGCACTTGAACCATCTTCACGTCCTTCTCGGGGTCCAGCCCGTTTTCCTTGAACAGCTTCATGAACAGCGAGGTGCTGGTGGTGGGCATCTGGCCGGTCACGATGGTCTCGCCCTTCAAGTCCTTGATGCTGGTGAACTTGAAGTCGGGCGTGGTTGCGATCCACACCGCCGCGCCATTCACGCAGTTGGAGACGATTTGCACCGGCGCGCCTTTGGAGGCGGCAATGGCCGTCCACTCCGGGCCGTGCAGCGAGAAGTTGGCGCTGCCCGAGATGACGGCAGCCAGCGCGGCGCTGGGTGCGCCGGCGGTTTCCTTGGTGACGTCGAGGCCCTGCTTCGTGAAGGAGCCGTTGGCCATGCCGACATACAGCGGCAGGTACAGCATCGACTGGAAAGCCTGCGAAATGGTGACCTTTTTGGTTTGCGCAAAAGCCGCGCCGCCCGACAGGCCCAGCATCAGGCCAACAAGCAGGGAACGACGCAGAACCGGAAGTGCTTTCATGGGATCTCCTTTGGTGGATGAAGTTGAAAAACAGGGGGAAGGGAAAAATCAAACGCGCAGTTCCTGCCGGTGTTCGTTGCTCTTCCACGGCAGCAGGCTGCGCTCGAACCAGTCGATCAGGAAGTAAAGAACAAAGCCGACCGCCATCAATGTGATCAGGCCCACCCAGACCGTGTTCAGGTCGTACAGGCTGGAGGCAGTGAAGATCAAGTGCCCCAGGCCGCGCTGGGACGAGATGAATTCACCCACCACCGCGCCCACCAGCCCGAAGCCGACATTGATGCGGAAGGTGGCCACGATGGCAGGCAGTGATGAGGGCACGATCACGCCAAAAAAAATGCTGTGCTTGTTGGCGCCCAGCGTGACCATCAGGCCCTGCAGATCCGGATCAGCATCTTTTGCAGCCTGATACGCGGCAATCAGGGCAACAATGGAGGTCAAGGAAATCGCAAGAGCCACTTTGGCAGTAAGCCCTGTACCAAACCACAAGATGATGATGGGTGCAAAGGCAATTTTAGGAACGCTGTTGAAAGCGACAACAATTGGCTCAACCGTTCGCGCAATAAAGGGCGAATACCATAGTGACAAGCCCAGCACGGAGCCCGCCAGCGTGCCAAGTACAAAGCCCAGCGTGGCCTCGAAAACCGTGATCCAGGTGTCATACAGCAGCGATCCGTCGGCCAGCGCCTTCACCATGTAGCGCGCAATGCCAAACGGCGAGCCGAACAGGAAGGCGGAGATCCAGCCTAACCGCACACCCGCTTCCCATATGCCGACGACCAGGAGCAGCAAACCCAGCTGGATCAGTGCCCGCGCCACACTCTCAGGCATGACGGGCGCCTTTTTCTCTTTGCGGCTCATGCTGCTTTCCTCCGGGTCTGGATGTCAAGTTCCCCGCACAGCGCGTGGAAGTATTCGGAAAACCGTGGGTCGCTGCGTGCGCCAATCGGCGTGCGCTCCTGGATATCAATGCTGTAGTTCGCCTTGACCTGGGTGGGCCGACCGCTCAGCACCGTGACGTGGCGCGATAGCGCGACGGCTTCGTCAATGTCATGGGTGACCAGGATCACGGTCTTCTTGTGGGTTTCTACTGCTTCCATCAGCACGCCTTCCAGGTACAGGCGGGTCTGGTAGTCGAGCGCGGAGAAAGGCTCGTCCAGCAGCAGGATGTCCGGGTCGCTGATGAGGGTGCGGATTAGTGCCACACGCTGGCGCATGCCACCCGAAAGGGTGCGCGGGTAGGCATTCTCGAAGCCCGCCAGGCCATAGGTGTTGAGGAACTCCATTGCCATCTCGCGCGCCTGGGCTTCGGGCACTTTTTTCAGCTCCAGGCCCAGCAGCACGTTTTGCAGCACGGTGCGCCAGGGGAACAACAGGTCCTTCTGCATCATGTAGCCGACCCGGCCGCGCAGGTTTTCCACGGCCACGCCGTCGACTTCAATGACGCCGTCGTCTGGCTCGAGCAGGCCGGCAATGATGTTGAAGACCGTCGTCTTGCCGCAGCCGCTGGGGCCGATCACGCTCAGGAAGCCGCCGCTGGCGACGCTGATGTCGATGCCGTTGAGTACGGGCAGTGAGGCCCCCTTGATGTTGAATGATTTACGTAAGCCTGTGAGGGAAAGCTTGGGAACGGTTGGCATCATGCGTGAGAACTTTTTGCTGGTTCATCGTTAGCTCGCAATTAATGTGCCCGGTTGCATCGCCCACGTGTGCGAAAAAGATCGCCCGCGGCGGGTGAAGATAGCTTCTCAGAACTTCGCATCAAGGCTAAGCCCCACCACCCGGCGGGACTCCGTGCCCACGAACTGGATGTATGAGCGGGTGTCGGCGGTGGCGAAGGCGGCCAGGTTGCCGACGCGGTAGGTCGGGCTGAACTTGTCGAACAGGTTCCGGGCGTAGAGCGTCAGCCCGACCTTGTCGTCGGCACTTCGCAGGGCAAAACGTGCGCCGAAGATCGTCGTGGCTGGCAGGTTGCGATCAGGGTCGGTACGGTCGAAAACCTTCTCGGAGGTGTAGACCACATCACCTCCCAGCGACGCGCGCATCGAAGCCAGCGGGAAGCTGTAATCCACCGCCAGCGTTGCCCTCAACTTGGGCGCGCCTCCCGCCTGGTCACCGCCTGCATCCCGGGTGCAGGCGGGCGCAGAACCCGTGGCGCAGGGCACGAAAAAGCCGGACCCCAACTTCGAGATCATGTAGGCCGCCCCGCCATTGATGGTGAGTGCGTTGGTGGGCTTGCCGTAGATGTTGATGGTCGCGCCGCGGCTCGTCAGTTCTGGCGCGTTGGAAAAGACAAAACCGCCGGCGGCAGGGTCCCACACCTGGGCCTGAAAGTCCTTGACCTTCATGGCGTAGGCAGAAACGTTCACGCCCAACTTGCCATCCAGAAACAGATTCTTCAGGCCGACTTCCAGCATGTCCGGGACTTCCGGGCGAACCACCAGAGGCGTTTTCGGATTGGTGGCGTTCTGGTTGACTGCCGGACCTTTGTA
>JACMQX010000043.1 GCA_014376765.1 Ramlibacter sp.
AAGGCCCAGCGCAAGCTGTTTTTCAACCTGCGCTCGATGAAGCAGGGCTTCAAGGACGACGCGGGCACCGACACCCATCGCGACACGCTGACTGAATCCCAGATTGCTTCCATGGCGCGCGACCTGAAGGTCAAGCCTGAAGAAGTGGTCGAAATGGAAATGCGCATGTCCGGCGGCGACGTGATGCTGGACCCTGCACCCAACGACGACGGCGATGGAGCCTTCGGCCCGATTGCCTACCTCGCCGACACCGGCCACGAACCGACGCAGATGATCGAGTCGCATCAGCGCGACGTGCTGGCCAGCGACGGCATTGCCGCCGCGCTGGAAGAACTTGACCCGCGCAGCCGCCGCATCGTTGAAGAGCGCTGGCTCAAGGTGAATGACGACGGCTCCGGCGGCATGACGCTGCACGACCTGGCCGCAGAGTACGGCGTGAGCGCCGAGCGCATTCGCCAGATTGAAACGGCTGCGATGAAGAAGATGCGCAAGGCGCTAGCCGAATACGCCTGATCGCTTTTCTCGCCTCCTTTCCAGACCCCGCCGCGGCTCGTCCAAGGCGGGGTTTGTCATTGCTTTGAATACTTGACGATCAGCGCCGGATCGGGCGTTAACATCCCTTCTTTTTGAGGAACTTGCATGTCCAGTCACGTCTTGAGGAGAGCTGCGTTGATCGTGGCCATGACCGCAGTTGCGAGCGCCGCTTTCGCCCAGAAATCAAACAATGCATCGGCTAAGGCCGCCGCCGCTGCTGCGCCTTGGCCTACCAAGCCAGTGAAGCTCATGGTGGGCTTCCCGGGCGGCTCGACGCCTGACCTCGTGGCGCGTGCTATTGCGGAGCCGCTCAGCAAGGCGCTGGGCCAACCGGTCATTGTCGAAAACCGGCCCGGCGCGGGCGGCAACATTGCGGCCGACATGGTGGCCAAGTCCACTGACCAGCACACGCTGGGCGTCATGATCAACGGCAACCTCACCATTGCGCGCCTGCTGAATCCCAAGACGCCCTTCGACCCCGCCAAAGACCTCGCACCGATCAGCCTGATTGGCACGGCGCCGCTGGTGCTGGCTGCCCCCGCCAGTGCGCCGGGCGCGACCTCGCAGGACTTTCTGGTGGCAGCGCGCAATGCAGGCGACAAGTGGAGCTATGGCAGCCCGGGCATTGGAACCGTCGGCCATATCGGCATGGAGCTGCTGAAGACCAAAACCAACATCGACCCGGTGCATGTGCCCTACCCCGGCAACCCGCAGGTGATCACCGCCATCATTGGCGGGCAGCTTCAGCTGGCGCTGCTGCCCCCAGCGTTGGCAACGCAACAGGTCAAGGCCGGCAAGCTGCGCGCCATTGGCGTGACCTCGGCAGGCCGCAGCCCGCTGGCGCCAGAAATTCCGAGCCTGTCTGAAAGCGGCATCAACGGCTTCCAGCTGGAGATCTGGACCGCGATGGCCGGCCCGTCCACGCTGCCCAAGCCCGTCATTGCCAGGCTGTCTGCTTTGGTGAGCGAGATTGTCCGCGCACCTGAGATGCGCGAGAAGCTGTTTGCCCAGGGTTGGCAAGTGGCGGGCACCTCTGCCGAGGGCCTGGCCAACCGCATGAAGTCCGACACCAGCATGCTGGGCGGCGTGATCATGATGCGCAACATCAAGGTCGACTGACCTCAGGCCGGGAAGACACCGGTAGAAAGATACCGGTCACCCCGGTCGCAGACGATAAACACGATGGTCGCGTTCTCTTCGCGTTTGGCAATCTCAAGCGCCACCCAGGCTGCGCCCGCAGCCGAGATGCCGGCAAAAATACCTTCCTCACGCGCCAGGCGCCTGCACATTTCTTCAGCGCCGTCCTGGCTGACGTAGACCGTTTCGTCGATGTACGTTGGGTCGTAAATCTTGGGCATGTAGGCCTCGGGCCACTTGCGGATGCCGGGGATGCGCGAGCCTTCCTCAGGTTGCGCGCCGACGATGCGCACCGCCTTGTTTTTTTCCTTGAGAAAACGTGACACGCCAGTGATCGTGCCGGTCGTGCCCATGGCGCTCACAAAGTGCGTCACCTTGCCCTGGGTGTCCTGCCAGATCTCGGGGCCTGTGGTCTCGTAGTGGATGCGCGGGTTGTCGACATTGGCAAACTGGTCCAGCACGCGGCCCTTGCCTTCGCGCTCCATGTTGCCGGCCAGATCGCGTGCGTATTCCATGCCGCCGCTCTTGGGCGTGAGGATGAGTTCAGCGCCAAAGGCCTTCATGGTCTGGGCCCGCTCAATGGACAGGTCCTCCGGCATGATCAGCAGCATGCGGTAGCCCTTGATGGCAGCGGCCATTGCCAGCGCAATGCCGGTGTTGCCTGAGGTGGCTTCGATCAGGGTGTCGCCGGGCTTGATCTCGCCGCGCTCTTCGGCGCGCCTGATCATGGACAACGCAGGCCGGTCCTTGACCGAACCGGCGGGGTTGTTGCCTTCCAGCTTGCCCAGGATCACGTTGCCGCGTTGGCTGTTTTCTGCAGCGCCAATGCGCTGCAATGCGACGAGCGGCGTCTTGCCGATTGCGTCTTCGATGGTGGGGTAGTTCATGGGCCTCACTGTGCCATAATTTGCGACTCTCCTCCTGCCGCCCGGGTGGTGAAATTGGTAGACGCAGGGGACTCAAAATCCCCCGCCGCAAGGCGTGCCGGTTCGATTCCGGCCCCGGGCACCATTGCAAGAACCTTTCCCCTTCTTCTTGCATCGGTTTCAAATCGCGTGCATCCTGACGCTGTGGTATCTCCCACAATTCAGGAGTGCGTCATGCGTACTTTTTCATTCGGCACTTTCTGGTCACGCGTTTTGCCAGGCGCCCTGGCCATGACCACGGCGGCCCTCATGGGCTTCAGCGTTGCCGGCCACGCAGCCACGCCGCAAACCCCCGCGGCACAAACCACCATTGATGCGCTTCAGCGCGCCAATGCGGCTGTCGTGGGTGTCGAGGTCACCGCCGCTGAAGGCGCGCGCTCCGCCGAGACGCTGGGCAAGCAGCGCAGTGGCTCGGGTGTGGTGATCGGCCCCGACGGCCTGATCCTCACCATCGGCTACCTGATGCTGGAAGCAGAGACCATCCAGATCATCACGCAGAACAACAAGTCACTGCCTGCGCGCGCTGTGGCTTATGACCTGGCCACAGGCTTTGGCCTTATCAAGCCGCTGCTGCCCCTGCGCGGCGTTGCACCCGTGCCCCTGGGCAGCGCGCGCGAGCTGCAACCCGGTGATGCGCTCATGGCCGCCACCGGCGGCGATGACGGCGATGTCAGCATGACGCAGCTGGTGAGCAAGCGCGCCTTCTCGGGTTACTGGGAATATCACATCGACTCGGCGCTGTTCACCAGCCCGCCGGTTGGCAACCATTCGGGTGCGCCGCTGTTCAACCAACGGGGTGAGTTGCTGGGCATTGGCAGCCTCTTTGTGATGGACACCACCGGTGAGAACCGGCGCCTGCCGGGCAACATGTTTGTTCCGGTGGATCTGCTCAAACCGATCCTTGCGGAAATGCAGCAGTCGGGCAGTACCAAGTCCAGCCACAGGCCCTGGCTGGGCCTGACCTCCAGCGAGCAGGGCGGGCGCGTGCAGGTGGTGCGGGTCAATCGCGAGAGCCCTGCGCAGGCCGCAGGTTTGCAGCCGGGCGATGTGGTGCTCGCGGTAGATGGCACCAAGGTGGCCACGCTTGAGTCGTTCTACAAAAAGCTGTGGGACCGCCCGGAGCCCGATGGCGAAGTGCAGCTCACGGTGCTGCAGGGTACGGAGATAAAGACCATCTCACTCAAGGGCGTGGACCGCATCACCACCTTGCAAAAACCGGGCGGGATCTGAGCCTGACCTCATCCATGCTCACTGCTCGCCAAGTGCTTCAGCGGCTCAGCATTTCAGGCCTTCTGCGACCGTCGGATAACGCAGCTGCACTTTCAACTCGCGCTTGATGCGGCTGTTGTCCAGGCGCCTGGACTCCGCCATGAAACTCAGCAGCATCAGCGGCAACTGGTCCTGCGCGGTGCTGCGCGGCACGCGCGCCGGGCGCGGCAGGCCGTACAGGTCGGCCGCCAGGTCAAAGTAATCGCCCATCAGCATGTGCGTGTCGTCGCTGGCGTTGTAGACCCGTTGGGCCTTGCCGCGCCACAGGGCGGCAGCGCAGATGCGTGCCAGGTCGTCAGCATGGATGTGGTTGGTGTAGACATCGTCCTGCGCATTCAACACCGGCGTGCCTTTGAGCAGGCGCTCGCGCGGGGTACCACCCTCGCGGTCGGGCGCGTAGATGCCGGGAATGCGCAGGATGCTGCTGCGCACATGGGCCGAGCGGCCGTTGAAACGCACCGCCGCTTCCGCATCCACCCGGCGCTGCGCGCGCGGCGTGCGGGCGTTGGCCGCGCGCGTTTCGGCGACGAGCTCGCCCTGGCAGTCCCCATACACGCCGCTGGTGGAGCCATACACCAACGACACCGGCGCGCTACGCAAACGGAGCGCGCGGGTCAGTGCCACTGTACGGGAGTCCTGCCAGCCCTGCCCCGGCGGCGGCGCCAGGTGGGCCACGCGCGTGGCAATGCCGGCCAGGCGCCGCAGGCTGGCCGGATTGTCCAGGTTGCCTTGCAAGGGGGTGATCCCGCCAGCACGCAAAGGCGCCACACGGGCAGGTGAGGAGGTGAGCGCGAGCAGCCGCACGCGGCCCTTCAGGTTGCGCGCGACGCGCAGCCCGACATCACCACAACCCACGATCAGGACACGTTCACGGCGAAAGCGCGCCGGCAGGGCGCCAAGGGGGTTTTGGTTTGAGGGCAAAATCGGAGGGGTCGGGAAACAATACGAGCCCCCAAGGATACCGAAAGAATGACGTTCAATATCACCGTGCAGCCCAGCGGCCGCAGCTTTGCAGCCAACCCTGATGAAGCCATCCTCGCCGCAGGCATCCGCCAGGGCATTGGCCTGCCATACGGCTGCAAGGACGGCGCCTGCGGCTCATGCAAGTGCAAGAAACTCGAAGGCGTGGTGGTGCATGGCGCACACCAGACCAAGGCCCTGAGCGCCGAAGAAGAAGCAGCCGGCTATGTGCTGACCTGCTGCGCCGTGCCGCAGACCGACGTAGTGCTGGAGTCGCGCCAGGTGACGGATGAAAGCGCTTTCCCGATCAGGAAAATGCCCTCGCGCGTGAGCCTGCTCGAGAAAAAATCGCATGACGTGATGCTGGTGCGTTTGCAGCTGCCCGCCAATGACACGATGCGCTACCACGCAGGCCAGTACGTCGAGTTCATCCTGCGCGACGGTGCGCGCCGCGCCTATTCCATGGCCAATGCGCCACACACCATGGTCCGGGCCGATTCCACGCCGCCCGGCGCACCATCGATTGACATGCACATCCGCTACATGGCGGGCGGCAAGTTCACCGAGCATGTGTTCAACAACATGAAGGAAAAAGAGATCCTGCGGGTCGAGGGGCCGTACGGCAGCTTCTTCCTGCGCGAGGAGTCAGACAAGCCGATGGTGCTGTTGGCCTCGGGCACCGGCTTTGCGCCGATCAAGGCACTGATCGAACACATGCAGTTCAAAGGCATTACGCGGCCTGCGACCTTGTATTGGGGCGGCCGGCGGCCGGCCGATCTGTACATGAATGATTGGGTGCTGGAAAAGCTCGCCGAGATGCCCAACCTGAGCTATGTGCCGGTGATCTCGGACGCGCTGCCGGAAGACGGCTGGACAGGTCGCACAGGCTTTGTCCACCGCGCCGTGCTGCAGGATTTTGCCGACCTCTCGGGCCACCAGGTCTATGCCTGCGGCGCGCCGATTGTGGTGGACTCTGCCCGCGATGACTACACACAGAAGGCAGGGTTGTCGCCCGACGAGTTTTATGCGGACTCGTTTACGACTGAGGCCGACAAGCACAAGCCTTGAGCCTGAGCTGTGCGGCCACTGCCTGTTATTGCGGGCTTGACCCGCAATCCATCGTCGCACTGAAAAAGCAGCGTCGCTTTATGCAAGGCATGGATCCCGGGTCAAGCCCGGGATGACAGCGATCGCTCTCAGGCCTTGGACGCAACCTTCTGGCGGTTGTGCTTATGTTTGTGGATGCGCTTGCTGTTTTTGTTTTCCATGTGCGTCAGGATCGTGCGCTCCTTGGCCGTCACCACGCCATCAGATTTGAATCTGGCTTGGGCCGCAGTCATGCGGTCCTGGCGGGCCTGGAGGCGTGCGGCCTCGGTCTGCGTCAGGCTGCCTGACTTAACGCCCTGGTCAATGCGCTGCTGCTGGTTGGCGGCGCGTGCGTCAATGCGGGGTGTGGCGGTTGAGTTGTGGGGAGTTTGCGCAAAGATGGCACCGCTGGCGGCCAGTGCGACAAAGGCAATCAGGGACTGGATCGTTTTCATGGAAAGCTCCTTGGGGTTAGGCCGGAAATTGTTTTCCTGCGCCCACCTACAACGCAGCGCACGCCCTGGCCGTGGTCATGCCAGGCGTAAAGCCCCAGTAAACAATTGCCGGGGGCGCTTACCTACTCGCCCAGATACGCAGCACGCACCTTCGGGTCGCTCAGCATCGCGCGCGCATCGCCCGACATGGTGATCAGCCCCGACTCCATCACATAGCCCCGGTTGGCAATGCCCAGGGCGCGGCTGGCATTTTGCTCCACCAGCAGGATGGTCACGCCCTGCGCAGACACGTCCTTGATCACCTCGAAAATCTTGTCCACCATGATGGGGCTGAGGCCCATGGAGGGTTCGTCCAGCAGCAGGACCTTGGGCCGGCTCATCAGCGCGCGGCCCATGGCCAGCATCTGCTGCTCACCGCCCGACATGGTGCCGGCCAGCTGGTCCTTGCGCTCCTTGAGCCGCGGAAAGATGGTGAAGACCTTATCCATGTCGGACGCGATCTCCGGCTTGTCGTTGCGGATGTAGGCGCCCATCTGCAGGTTCTCGATGATGGTCATGCGGGTGAACACGCCGCGGCCCTCCGGCACCATCGCCAAGCCCTGCTTCACCAGATCCCAGGGCCCCTGGCCCTTGATGCTCTTGCCCATGTATTCGATGTTTCCGCCGTTGATCGGCAAGGTGCCGGTGATGGCTTTCATCGTGGTGGTTTTGCCGGCGCCGTTGGAGCCGATGAGCGAGACCAGCTCGCCCTCGCGCACCTCGAAGTCCACGCCCTTGACGGCCTGGATGCCGCCGTAACCCACCTTCAGCATGCTGACTTTCAGAAGCGTTTCTGCCATGTTCTTGTTCTCCTGAATTCAGTGGCCGCCGGTGCCGAGGTAAGCCTCGATCACCTTGTCGTTCTTCTGCACCTCGGCCGGTGTGCCTTCGGCGATCTGCTTGCCGTAGTCCAGCACCGTCACCCGGTCGCACAGGCCCATGACCAGCTTCACATCGTGCTCGATCAGCAAGATGGTGCGGTTGTCGTTGCGGATGCGGTCGATCAGTTCGCGCAGCATCACCTTCTCGGTCGCATTCATGCCGGCGGCCGGCTCGTCCAGTGCGATGAGTTGCGGATCGGTGGCCAGCGCCCGCGCAATTTCCAGGCGCCGCTGATCGCCGTAGCTCAGCGTGCGGGCTTTGTAGTCGGCGAATTTTCCAATGCCCACATAGTCCAGCAGTTCCTGCGCGCGCAGGGCAATGGCCGCTTCTTCAGCCCTGAAGCTTGCCGTGCGCAAGATCGCGCCCATCAGCCCTGATTGCGTGCGGATGTGCCGGCCGACCATGACGTTTTCCAGCGCCGTCATTTCGGCAAAGAGCCGGATGTTCTGGAAGGTGCGCGCAATACCGGCCTTGGCCACTTCATGCACTGCCGTCGGCTGATAGGGCTTGCCGGCCAGCTCGAAGCTGCCGCTGTCGGGCGTGTACAGGCCGGTGATGACGTTGAAGAAGGTGGTCTTGCCCGCGCCGTTGGGCCCGATCAGGCCATAGACCTGGCCGCGCTCGATGGTGATACCCACATCGCTGAGCGCCTGCAGGCCGCCAAAGCGCTTGGAGATCCCGGCGACTTTCAGTACTGTTTCTGCCATGAGTGTGTTCCTTGGAGGGGCGCGGTCAGGTCTTGTTGACCGTCAGCGACTTGCCATGGTCAGGCGCGGGCCACAGGCCGCGCGGACGGATCAGCATGACGCTGATCATCGCCACCGCAATCAGGAGCTGGCGCAAAATGGCTGAGTCCAGCCGGCCGTCGGTCAGCGCCTGCAGGGGGCCGGCCACATAGCGCAGCACCTCGGGCAAAGCCGACAGGAGCACGGCCCCGAGAATCACCCCCGGCAGGTGGCCAATGCCGCCGAGCACCACCATCGCCACGATCATTACCGACTCCATCAGGCTGAACGACTCGGGCGACACAAAGCCCTGGAAGGCGGCAAACAGCGTGCCCGACACACCGCCGAAGGTCGCGCCCATGCCAAAGGCCAGCAGCTTCATGTTGCGGGTGTTGATGCCCATGGCCTTGGCGGCAATCTCATCCTCGCGGATCGCCATCCAGGCGCGGCCGATGCGCGAGTGCTGCAGCCGGTAACTCACGAGCACGCTGATCAGCACCATGGCCAGGAACAGGTAGTAGTACAGCGAGACCGACGGGATCTCGAAACTGCCGATCTGCTGGGTCTTGCCCAGGTCGATGCCCGGGATACCCAGAAAATCGAACTGGAAAAAATGCACCGAATCGATCTGCCCCATTCCCTTGGGACCGTTGGTGATGTTGATCGGGTTGTCCAGGTTGTTCAGAAACACCCGGATGATTTCGCCAAAGCCCAGCGTGACGATGGCCAGGTAGTCGCCGCGCAGCTTGAGAGTTGGCGCGCCCAGCAGCACGCCAAAAAAACCTGCGACGAGCGCGGCCAGCGGAATGGCGATCAGGATCGGCGTATGCAGGCCGTCGGGGAACATGGCCGCTATCGCCGGAAAGTTATCCGTCAGCTGAGGCGAGGCCAGCAGGCCATACATGTACGCGCCCACGGCAAAGAAGGCCACATAGCCAAGGTCCAGCAGGCCCGCGTAACCCACGACGATGTTCAGGCCGAGGGCCAGCAGCACATAGAGCAAGGCGGAGTCGGCAATACGAACCCAGGCATTGCCAAAGTTTTGCAGCACCAGCGGCAGCACCAGCAGGGCAATGGCGCCGATCACCCAGATCGCGATGTTTTTCTGTTTCATGATGTGGCTCCTGTGGATCAAGCGCGGTCCGCCACCCGCTCGCCCAGCAAGCCGGAGGGCCGCAGCGTGAGGATGAAGATCAGTACGATGAAAGCGAAGATGTCGGAGTAGTTGCTGCCCAGCACGCCGCCTGTGAGCGTGCCGATATAGCCTGAACCGATGGACTCGATCAGCCCCAGCAAGATGCCGCCAACCACCGCACCGGCCAGGTTGCCAATGCCGCCGAACACGGCCGCCGTGAAGGCCTTCAAACCCGGCAGGAAGCCCATGGTGTGCTGCACTGTGCCGTAATTGGAGGCGTACATCACGCCGGCAATCGTGGCCAGGATGGCGCCGATGATGAAGGTGGCCGAGATCACCATGTCGGGCTTCACACCCATGAGGCCCGCGACACGCGGGTTCTCTGCTGTGGCCCGCATCGCGCGGCCCAGCTTGGTGTAGTTGACGAGGTACATGAGCACAGCGAGCGACACGGCCGTCAGGCCCAGGATCATGATCTGCGTGGGCGTGATCACCGCACCGCCGATGTTCAAAGGCGCGCTGGGCAAAAGCGTCGGGTAGGGTTTGTAGTTCGGCTTCCAGATGATCATGGCCAGCGTCTGCAGCAGGATGGACATGCCGATGGCGGTGATCAGCGGCGCAAGCTTGGGGCTGTTGCGCAGCGGCCGGTAGGCGACCTTCTCGATGACGAAGTTCAGCGCGGCGGCGACGATG
>JACMQX010000044.1 GCA_014376765.1 Ramlibacter sp.
AATGTTTTGCGCGAGCAGCCCTTTGGGGCCTTGAACCAGTTCAAACTTGACTTTGGAGCCCTGCTTCAGCGTTTTGAAGCCTTCCATAGTGATGGCCGAGAAATGCGCGAAGATGTCTGTTCCGCCTCCGTCCGGTTCGATAAAGCCGAAGCCTTTCACATCGTTGAACCACTTCACTGTTCCGCTTTGCATGTTTACCTCCTGATCAAAAATAGTTACTTCGACGTCAGTATCAGATAAAGTAAATCATAAAGTCAAATAATTAGGAACTAAAGAATTTACAAATTGATTTACATGCTGGTGCGGGGGCGTATGCAAAATTGGCTGCCAAGGCTTGTATGTCGTTAAACGGCCACCAATTCACCTGCATGACGCAGTGCGCAACGGCGCTCGTTAGAATGAAATTCATGGCAACAAAAATCCCCCAGAAGCCTTCGGCACCCAAGGTGCAGCCGCCAGAAGAAGGCGGCTCCGTGGTTCTGGAGCGGCGGACCCAGAAAACCAAGCCCCCGCAGATGTATCAAGTTGTTATGCTCAATGACGACTACACGCCGATGGAATTTGTCGTTGTCGTGATCCAGGAGTTTTTCAGCAAGGACCGCGAGACAGCCACCCAGATCATGCTCAAAATCCACCTTGATGGACGCGCAGTGTGCGGGGTGTATTCCAAGGATGTTGCGGCCACCAAGGTCGATCAGGTGCTTGAATCAGCCAAGCAATCGGGCCATCCGCTGCAATGTGTGAGTGAGCCTATTGAATAAATGGCATTCGGATAGATTTAAGGTCGGTAACGTAACATTAGCAAGGCAAAGGAAGTCACATGATTGCCCAGGAATTGGAAGTCAGTTTGCACATGGCCTTCGTCGAGGCCAGGCAGCAACGCCACGAGTTCATCACGGTGGAGCATCTGTTGTTGGCATTGCTCGACAACCCGAGTGCGGCAGAGGTATTGCGTGCCTGCTCGGCGAACATCGACGACCTGCGCAAGTCGCTGTCGAACTTCATCAAGGACAACACGCCGCAGGTGGCCGGTTCTGATGACGTTGACACGCAACCCACGCTGGGTTTCCAGCGTGTGATCCAGCGCGCCATCATGCACGTGCAGTCGACGGGCAACGGCAAGAAGGAAGTCACCGGCGCCAACGTGCTGGTCGCGATCTTTGGCGAGAAGGACTCGCACGCCGTGTATTACCTCCATCAGCAGGGTGTCACACGCCTTGATGTCGTGAACTTCATTGCGCACGGTATCAAAAAGAGCGACCCGCCTGAGCCCGCCAAGGGCAGCGAGCCTTCTTCCAGCGAAGGTGAGGAGGGCAGCGAGAAGAACGAAAAGGCTTCTCCGCTCGAGCAGTTCACCCAGAACCTGAACCAGCTGGCCAAGGACGGCAAGATTGATCCGCTGATCGGCCGTGAGTACGAGGTCGAGCGCGTGATCCAGATCCTGTGCCGCCGTCGCAAGAACAACCCGCTTCTGGTTGGCGAAGCTGGCGTCGGCAAGACCGCCATCGCCGAGGGCCTTGCTTGGCGCATCACGCAGAAGGAAGTGCCCGAGATTCTGGCCGATTCGCAGGTCTACTCGCTGGACATGGGCGCGCTGCTGGCCGGGACCAAGTACCGCGGTGATTTTGAGCAGCGTCTGAAGGGCGTGCTCAAGGCGTTGAAAGACCGGCCCAACGCGGTGCTGTTCATCGACGAAATCCACACCCTGATCGGTGCCGGCGCTGCCTCTGGCGGTACGCTGGACGCCAGCAACCTGCTCAAGCCCGCCCTGTCCAGCGGCCAGCTCAAATGCATCGGCGCGACCACCTTCACCGAGTACCGGGGCATCTTTGAAAAAGACGCGGCCCTGTCGCGCCGTTTCCAGAAGGTCGACGTGGTGGAGCCGACCGTGCAGGAAACCATCGAGATCCTCAAGGGTCTGAAGTCCCGCTTTGAAGAACATCACAGCGTCAAGTACGCTGCTGGCGCCCTGACGGCCGCTGCAGAGCTGAGCGCCAAGTACATCAATGACCGCCACCTGCCAGACAAGGCGATTGACGTGATTGATGAAGCCGGCGCCGCCCAGCGCATCCTGCCGCCGTCCAAGCGCAAGAAGACGATCAGCAAGGCTGAGGTTGAAGAAATTGTGGCCAAGATTGCGCGCATTCCGCCTGCCAATGTGTCCAACGACGACCGCGGCAAGCTCAAGACGCTGGAACGCGATTTGAAGAGCGTGGTGTTCGGCCAGGACAAGGCACTTGAAGTGCTGGCCTCTGCGGTGAAGATGGCTCGCTCAGGCCTCGGCCGCGGTGACAAGCCAATTGGCTCCTTCCTGTTTTCCGGCCCCACGGGCGTTGGCAAGACGGAAGCGGCCAAGCAGCTGGCCTACATCATGGGTATCGACCTGATCCGCTTTGACATGTCGGAGTACATGGAGCGCCATGCCGTCAGCCGCCTCATCGGCGCGCCTCCGGGCTACGTCGGGTTTGACCAGGGCGGCCTTTTGACCGAAGCCATCACCAAAAAGCCGCACGCTGTGTTGCTGCTTGATGAAATCGAAAAGGCGCACCCCGACATCTTCAACGTGCTGCTGCAGGTGATGGACCACGGCACGCTGACGGACAACAACGGGCGCAAGGCTGACTTCCGCAACATCATCATCATCATGACGACGAATGCGGGCGCCGAGACCATGAACAAGGCGACCATTGGCTTTACCAACCCGCGCGAGGCGGGCGACGAGATGGCCGACATCAAGCGCCTGTTCACGCCCGAGTTCCGCAACCGCCTGGATGCCATGGTGAGCTTCAAGGCGCTGGACGCGACCATCATCCTACGGGTGGTGGACAAGTTCCTGCTGCAGCTGGAAACGCAGCTGGCCGAGAAGAAAGTCGACGTCACCTTCACCGACAAGCTGCGCAAGCACCTTGGAAAGAAGGGTTTCGACCCTCTCATGGGCGCTCGTCCGATGCAGCGCCTGATCCAGGACACCATCCGCCGCGCCTTGGCCGACGAGCTGCTGTTTGGCAAGCTGACCGATGGTGGCCGCCTGACGGTGGACATCGACGACAAGGACGAAGTACAGCTGGACATCCAGCCCTTGCCCAAGAAAGAAGGCAAAGCCAAGCCCGAGCCGGAAGAGGCGACGACGGATTAAGAGTCCGCCAGTTTCCAGGCTTAGAAGGCCGGCAGCTCAACACTGCCGGCCTTTTTCATGTTGCGCCGCTTGCCTAGAATGCCCGAATGAACAAACCACTTCAGGTCGCCGTCATGGGCGCAGGTGCCGTCGGGTGTTATTTTGGCGGCATGCTTGCCCGGGCAGGGCACCCGGTGACGCTGATTGCGCGACCCCACCACGTGCAGGCGATCGAGCGCGACGGCTTGCGGATGCAGACCCGCAGCTTTGACGAGCAGGTGCGCCTGGCCGCCAGCAGCGAGGTCAGCGCTGTCAGGGGCGCAGACCTCATCCTCTTCTGTGTCAAATCCACCGACACCGAATCGGCCGGCGCGCTATTGCGCCCGCATTTGAAGCCCGGCGTGCTGGTGTTGTGCCTGCAAAACGGTGTGGACAATGCCGACCGGCTGCGTGCTGTCCTGCCTGAAATTGAGGTCGCCGCTGCCGTGGTGTACGTGGCAACCGAAATGGCGGGGCCAGGTCATGTCAAACACCACGGCCGTGGCGAGCTCGTGATGGAGCCCTCCAGCACCAGTCTGGCCGTCGCTCAGGCGTTTGCCGCAGCGGGCGTGCCCACTGAAGTGTCAGACAACGTGCGCGGCGCGTTGTGGCAGAAGCTCATCATCAACTGCGCCTACAACGCCGTCTCGGCCATCGCGCAGCGTCCCTATGGTGAGAGCGTGCACGGTGCAGGCATCCAGGAGGTGATGCGCGATGTGGTGGCCGAGTGCCTCGCCGTGGCCAAGGCAGAGGGCGTCACGCTGACAGGCGACCTTGACGCAGCCGTACGCAATCTCGCCCAGAGCATGCCAACCCAGTCTTCGTCCACCGCGCAAGACCTTGCGCGTGGCAAAAGCACCGAGATCGACTATTTGAACGGCCTGATCGTGCGCCGCAGCGAAGCGCATGGCATTGCAGCGCCCGTGAACCGCACGCTTTGGGCATTGGTCAAGCTGCTCGAAAGCAGGCCAAGCTGACCGGCGCAAGCCAGCGTCGCAGCCGGCTCATGCATCAGGGAGCACTGAACCTCGCACGTATCGCCTCGACCCGCGCGCGGTTCACGCCCTGGTCCCCATGGCCGATGCGGCTGGCAGACCGCACATGGATCAGGCTGGCCCGCTCGTCCAGAAAAAACTCCAGGTCGTCCGTAAAACGCAGCAGTCGGGTGGTGCATTGCGCGTACAGGTAACCGGGCTCTTCCCTGATGATTTGCGTGCGCTCCATCCCCCGCACAATCGCCGCGATTTTGGCTACGGCGGCCTTCCCATCACCGCTGTATTTGAAGGGCTCGACTTTTGCGTACGCCAATTCGGGATGGTCCGGGTAGAGGCCCGCCTGGCTTGAAACACTGTTGGGGGTGTTGGACGGTGCCAGGAGCTTGCCATCGCGTGCGCCCAGGTTTGCCGGTGCGGCGCCGCGCAACAAACCCACCTGTCCCGCCAGCACGAGCATGACAACGAGGCCGGCAATGACCATGATCAGAATTTTCAGAAAGTTCATCTTGGATATGTGAAGGGGAAATTGTGATTGTCGTCAAGCCTACCCAGGTTCGGCGTGCCCTCCCACAGGTCCGCGTGCCGGGAGAGGCGAAGCTCGCTCCACACATCCAACAGGAAACACGCCATGCGCCACTTCACCCAACGTTCCATCCTCGCGCTGCTCCTGAGCACTGCTGCAGTCCTGGCTGCGCCACTCGCTCAGGCCACGACTTCGGGCAAGACGTCCAAAGCATCCACATCGGCCATTGAGCAGAGTTACCAGCGCGAGGTCGCAACTTGCAAGTCGGGCAAGTCCCAGCAAGACCGCGCCACCTGCATGCGCGAAGCCGGCGCTGCGCGGGCTGAAGCCCGTAAAGGCAATTTGACCAACCCCGGTTCGAACGACCTGGCGCGTAACGCAACGGCGCGCTGCAATGCACAGCCGGCCGCCGACCGTGACGACTGCATGAAACGCATCACCGGCGCGGGCGACACGCAGACGCAGGGAAGTGTCATGGGTGGTGGCGTGATCCGCGAGACAGTGACGCCCGTCAAGCCGTAACGACACGCCAGAGCCCACCTGCGAACCTGCACGCCGACGCATTGTTCAATTGCGCCGCTCTGGCTGAAACGTCACGGTGGCGGGCCGGCCGCTCACCGCCAGCGCCGCTTGCATCACAGGGGTCTGCGCCAGCAATTTCCCCTTGCGCCACACCTTCAGCCGGTTCGCCCGCAGCCTGACGGCCTCCACCACATCACGTGCTTGCAGCATCACGAAGCTGGCGTCGCAGCCAGCTTCCAGGCCGTAGCCTTCGAGGTGCATGACCCGGGCGGCGTTGGTCGTCACCGCGTCAAAGCAGGCCTTGATGCCGCTCTGGCTCGTCATCTGCGCCACGTGCAGGCCCATGTGGGCCACTTCCAGCATGTCGGCGCTGCCCATGCCGTACCACGGGTCCATCACGCAGTCGTGGCCGAAGGCCACATTCACGCCGGCAGCCATCAGCTCCGGCACGCGCGTCATGCCGCGGCGCTTGGGGTAGGTGTCGTGGCGGCCCTGCAGCGTGATGTTGATCAACGGGTTGGCAATCACGCTCACGCCGCTTTCCGCAATCAGCGGCAGCAGCTTGCTCACGTAGTAGTTGTCCATGCTGTGCATGCTGGTGCAGTGGCTGCCGTTGACGCGGCCTTTCAGGCCCAGGCGTTGCGCCTCAAACGCGAGCGTCTCGATGTGCCGCGACAGCGGGTCGTCGGTCTCGTCGCAATGCATGTCGACCAGCTTGCCCCGTTCAGCGGCCAGCTCGCACAGCAGCCTGACGCTGGCCGCGCCCTCGCTCATGGTGCGCTCAAAGTGGGGAATGCCGCCGACCACGTCCACACCCAGGTCCAGCGCGCGTTTGAGGTTTTCAACACCTCCCGGAGCGCGCAGGACGCCGTCTTGCGGAAAGGCCACAAGCTGCAGGTCGATGTAGCCGGCGACGCGCTTTTTGACTTCAAGCAGCGCCTCCACCGGCAGCATGCTCGGGTCGCTGGTGTCCACATGGCTGCGGACGGCCAGCAGGCCTTTGGCCACGGCCCAGTCGCAATAGGTCAGCGCGCGCTCGATGATGTGCTCGGCTTTCAAGAGCGGCTTCAACTCGCCCCACAGCGCTATGCCTTCAAGCAGCGTGCCGCTTTCATTGACGCGCGGCTGGCCGTAACTGAGCGTGGCGTCCATGTGAAAGTGCGGGTCGCAAAACGGCGGGGTGATGAGGCAGCCCGCAGCGTCAACGGTTTCATTTGCAGCGGCTTGCAGGCCGGGTGTGACTTCAACGATTTTGCCGGCCAGCACAGCAATCGACATGCCGCTGCGGCCGTCGGGGAGGGTGGCGTTGGTCAGGAGGAGGTCGAGCATGAGTCAGCCTTTCTTGTTGCCGGGTGGCGTGCCGTCCGGGGCCGTTTCGTCCGGGACATAGTCCATCCCCGGTGGCTGATGCTTCAAGGCGTCAAGGATGAGCTGCCGTTCGATGCGTTTGCGCGCGTCTTTCTCGTTCATCAGGAGGTTGGATTCGTCGTTGTCTTCTGGCATGTCAACGTTCGCCTTTACGGTACGGTTTCATCAAAGCCTGAGGATACGCGGCCTTGCGCGCCACCAGCACCAGCGCCAGGATCGACAGTGCATAGGGCAGCATCAGGTACAGCTGGTAGGGCAATACGGCAA
>JACMQX010000271.1 GCA_014376765.1 Ramlibacter sp.
AAGACCTGGGTTCACCGCGAGATGATCAACGGCAAGCCTGTGCCCATTGTGCTGATGGGCGATGCGGCGCACACCGCGCACTTTTCAATCGGCAGCGGCACCAAGCTCGCGCTGGAAGATGCGATTGACCTGGCCGATGAGTTCGACAGCCCGAAACCACTTGACGACGTGCTGCAGGGCTACGAGGCGCGGCGCGGCGTGGAGGTGCTGAAGATCCAGAACGCCGCACGCAACTCGACGGAATGGTTTGAAAACGTAGGCCGTTACAGCGGCATGGAGATCGAGCAGTTCGCCTATTCGCTGCTGACGCGCTCGCAGCGTATCAGCCACGAGAATTTGCGCCTGCGCGATGCGCGGTGGCTGGAGGGTTATGAGGCCTGGCTGGCCAGCCAGGCCGTGGGTAATAACGACGCCAAAGACAGCAGCGCCGCCAGGCGCGGTGGCAAGCCTGTGCCACCCATGTTACTGCCGCTCAAGGTGCGCAGCCTCCAGCTGAAAAACCGCATCGTCGTCTCACCCATGGCCACCTACAGCGCTGTGGACGGTGTGCCGCAGGACTTCCATCTGGTGCATCTGGGCGCGCGCGCGCTCGGCGGTGCCGCACTGGTGATGGTGGAGATGACGAGCCCGAATGCGAATGGCCGCATCACCCCCGGTTGCCCCGGGCTCTACAACGATGCGCAGGCGGCCGCGTTCAAACGCATCGTGGACTTTGTGCATGCGCAAAGCAGCGCGAAGATCGGCATCCAGCTCGGGCACAGCGGACCCAAGGGCTCCACGCAATATGGCTGGGACCATACTGACGAGCCCCTGGAATCTGGCAACTGGCCTCTTGTGGCCGCCAGCGCACTGGCCTATGGCGAGCAGAACCAGGTACCGGCTGCCTTGACCCGAGCCGACATGCACACGCTGACGCAGGCGTTCGTGGCCGCCACACAGCGCGCTGCGCAGGCCGGCTTTGACTGGCTGGAACTGCATGCTGCGCACGGCTACTTGCTGTCGAGCTTCATCACCCCGCTGACCAATTTGCGCACCGATGCGTATGGCGGCTCGCTTGAAAACCGCTGCCGTTACCCACTGGAAATTTTCAGCGCGATGCGTGAGGTCTGGCCCGCCGGGTTGCCGATAAGCGTGCGCATATCGGCCCACGACTGGGCGCCGGGCGGCCATACGGCGGACGATGCGGTGCAAGTGGCGCGCCTGTTCAAGGTAGCCGGCTGCGACTTCATCGACGTGTCCTCGGGCCAGACCACGCGGGCGGCCAAACCGGTGTATGGCCGCATGTACCAGACGCCTTTTTCAGACCGCATCCGCAATGAAGTGGGCATCCAGACGATTGCGGTGGGCGCCATTACGGAGGCCGACCATGCGAACAGCATCATTGCCGCCGGGCGCGCCGACCTGTGCGCGATTGCGCGGCCGCACCTGGCCGACCCGGCCTGGACGCTGCATGAAGCCGCACGCCTGCAAAGCCGCGCGGTGGAGTGGCCGCGCCCCTACCTTGCAGGGCGGGACCAGCTTTACCGCGAAGTGGCCAAACAGCAGCAGATGCAGACGCAGTCCACTGCCAGCCGCAACCAGAACAACAACACCCCGGAGGACACCCCCCATGGATCTTGAAGCCCGCGCCCATGCAGAGCACCCCGACGCATTGCGCCTGTGGCTGCGCCTGTTGACCTGCACCCAGCTGATTGAAAAGCAGGTGCGCACCGGCCTGCGCGAGCAGTTCGACACGACGCTGCCGCGCTTTGACCTGATGGCCCAGCTCGAGCGCAGCCCCGAGGGCCTGAAGATGAATGAACTCTCGCGCCGCATGATGGTGACGGGCGGCAACGTCACTGGCATCACCGACCAGCTCGTGGCTGAAGCGCTTGTCGAACGTGTAGACGTAGCGGGCGACCGCCGGGCTTGCCGCATACGGCTCACGCCCAAGGGCAAAAAGCTGTTCAACGACATGGCGCGCGATCACGAGCGCTGGATCGTTGATGCGTTTGCCGGTTTGAGTGAGCGTGACGTGGCCGCACTGCACAAGCTGCTGGGCAAGGTCAAGGCGCATTCGCTTGCACAGTTGCAGCAAGGCCAACAACAGCCCGACTCATTGGAGATCTCATGAAACACTTCATCGGCGCAGCCAACCCGATGCGCGCGCAGTTTGACGCCAAGGCGGCTTACGCAGCCCGGCACTTTGCCTGGTCGTTTGAGGCAGGCGTGGGCACCATCACCCTCAACCGGCCCGAGCGCAAGAACCCGCTGACCTTTGACTCCTACGCCGAGTTGCGCGACCTGTTTCACGCGATGAAATTCGCGACTGACGTGAAGGCGCTGGTGGTCACCGGCGCAGGTGGCAACTTCTGCTCAGGCGGGGATGTGCATGAAATCATTGGCCCGCTCACCAGGATGAGCATGCCCGAGATGCTGGAGTTCACCCGCATGACGGGCGACCTGATCAAGGCGATGCGCCACTGCCCGCAGCCGGTGCTGGGCGCGATTGACGGCATTTGTGCCGGCGCCGGCGCAATGATGGCGCTGGCCTGCGACATGCGCTGGGGCACTGCCAACACAAAGACCGCCTTCTTGTTCACCCGCGTGGGGCTGGCCGGCGCCGACATGGGCGCCTGCGCGCTGCTGCCGCGCGTGATCGGCCAGGGCCGTGCGTCAGAGCTGCTCCTCACCGGCCGCGCAATGACCGCGCAGGAGGGCCTGGCCTGGGGCTTTCTCAATGCGCTGCATGAGCCAGCCGAGTTGCTGGCCAAGGTGCAGCAAGCGGCGCGCGAACTGGCCGAGGGGCCTAGCTTTGCCCATGCAATGACCAAGACCATGCTGAGCCAGGAATGGTCCATGACGATTGACCAGGCCATTGACTCCGAAGCGCACGCTCAGGCCATTTGCATGCAGACAAACGACTTTCGCCGCGCGTATGAAGCCTTTGCGGCGAAGCAGAAACCTGTGTTTGCAGGGGACTGATCATGCAGGCCCCCACCACTCACCTGGCCCTTCCGTTTTTTGATGACGTGCATCGCGATCTGGCGCAGCGCCTGGTGGCGTGGGCACCTGAGCAGCATGTGGACGAGCATGACGACCGCGCCGCCTGCGTTGAATGGGTACGCCGCCTGGGCGCGGATGGCTGGCTGCGCTATTGCGTGCCTGCAGAACACGGCGGCGCGCTGGACCGGCTGGACTCGCGCGCGCTGGTAATCCTGCGCGAGACGCTGGCCTTTCATTCCCCTCTTGCTGATTTTTCGTTCGCGATGCAGGGCCTGGGTAGCGGCGCAATCACGCTGGCGGGCACCCCGCCGCAGCAGTCGACTTATCTCACTGCAGTGGCCAGCGGCAGCATGATCGCCGCCTTTGCGCTCAGTGAGGCCGATGCCGGCTCTGACGCAGGCGCCATGACGACCTCGGCTGTACGCGACGGCAATGCCTGGCTGCTGAACGGTGAGAAAACCTGGATCAGCAATGGTGGCCTGGCGCATTTTTATTGCGTATTTGCCAAGACTGATGCCCAGGCGGGCACGCGTGGCATTACCGCCTTCATCGTGGACGCGGACTCGGCGGGGCTGGATGCGTCTGAGCACCTCCAGGTGATGTCGCCGCACCCGCTGGCCGTGCTGAAGTTCAACAACTGCCGTGTGCCGCAGAGCGAGCAGTTGGGCGCGCTGCACGGCGGCTTCAAGCTGGCGATGCAGACGCTGGATATCTTTCGCGCTTCGGTGGCCGGTGCTGCACTGGGCATGGCACGCCGCGCGCTGGAAGAGGCGGTTGCGCATGCGAAGCAGCGCAAGATGTTTGGCCAGACGCTGGCGGACTTTCAGCTCACTCAAGCCAGGCTCGGAGAGATGGCGGCGCTGATTGACGCAGCCGCCCTGCTCACCTACCGCGCGGCGTGGCTGCGGGATGATGGCGAACGCCGTTCCAGCGGCAAGGTCCGCGTCACCGCCGAAGCCGCCATGGCCAAGATGACTGCAACAGAAAACGCACAGCGCGTGATCGACATGGCGCTGCAGATGCACGGCGGGATGGGCGTCAAGGTGGGCACCAAAATAGAAGCGCTGTACCGCGACATCCGCTCGCTGCGCATCTACGAAGGCGCGACGGAGGTGCAGCAACTCATCATCGGCAAAGCTGTTCTGCAGGGGTAGGCCATGTCGGTACAGCGAGCACAGCCAGCAAAGTCCCAACCGACAGGCCCGTCAGCCCAGGGCGACCGCTTCGTGCACGACCGCCTGCCCGCGCCGCAGCTGTTGCCGCAGATGCGCTACGACCTGCCCGAATTGCAGCTGCCCGGCCAGTTGAACCTGGTTGAAGAGTTGCTGGACAAGGCCGCCGCCAAAGGCTGGGCCGACCGGCCCATGCTGCGCTCCAGCAAGATCACCTTCACCTATGCCGAGGCCCGGGTGCAGGTTGACCGTATTGCGCAGGTGCTGACCGGAGATTTGGGCCTCGTACCCGGCAACCGCGTGTTGCTGCGTGGCGGCAACTCCATTGGCATGGCGCTGTCGTGGCTGGCCGTCGTCAAGGCCGGCCTCATCGCCGTGGCGACGATGCCGCTTTTGCGTGCGCGTGAACTTGGCGACATCATCGACAAGGCGCACCCCGTTGCCGCAATCTGTGATGCCCGGTTGCTGGGCGAACTCGAGCTTGCGCGCAAGGACCATCCTGCATTGCGCACGGTCCTGCATTACGCCGCGCCGGATGACCCGCAAGACCTGGGCGCGCTGGCATCTGCCAAGCCTGGCAACTTCACGCCTTGCCGCACGGCGGCTGATGACATCGCGCTCATGGCCTTCACCTCTGGCACCACCGGCAAGCCCAAGGCCGCTGTGCACACCCACCGCGACGTGCTGGCCGCGTGCGAAGCCTGGCCGCGTCATGTGCTGAAGGCGATGCCTGATGACATCGTGATGGGCTCGCCGCCGCTCGCCTTTACCTTTGGCCTGGGCGGCTTGCTCGTCTTCCCGATGTGGGCCGGTGCGTCCGTCTACTTTCCCGATATTCCGTACACGCCCGATGGCATGGTCAAGCTCATCAACGAGGTGAGCGCCACCATCTGCTACACCGCGCCAACCTTCTACCGGCAGATGGCACCCTTTGCCAAAGCGCATGGCCTGCCGACGCTGCGCATCTGCGTGAGCGCAGGCGAGGGCTTGCCCGATGCAACACGGCAGTTGTGGAAAGAGGCCACCGGCATCGAGATGCTGGACGGCATCGGCGCGACAGAGATGTTCCATATCTTCATTTCGTCTGCAGGCACGGATGTGCGGCGAGGCGCCATTGGCAAAGTGGTGCCGGGCTACACCGCCAAGGTGGTGGATGAGACTGGTGACGAGCTGCCGCGCGGCACTGTCGGCAAGCTGGCCGTGATCGGGCCCACCGGCTGCAGGTATCTGGACGATGCGCGCCAGCAGAACTATGTGAAGGACGGCTGGAACTATCCCGGCGATGCCTTCATGCAGGATGCAGACGGCTACTTTTTCTACCAGGCGCGGGACGACGACATGATCATCACCGCCGGCTACAACGTGGGCGCCCCTGAGGTGGAAGATGCGCTGCTGCGCCACCCCGCCATCGCCGAGTGCGGCGTGATCGGCAAGCCCGATGAAGAGCGCGGCATGATCGTCAAGGCCTTCTGCGTGCTCAAGCCCGGGCATGCTGGCAATGAAGCGATGGTGAAAGTTCTACAGGACCATGTGAAGGCCTCGATCGCACCCTTCAAATACCCGCGCGAGATTGAATTCGTCAGCGCCCTGCCCCGCACGGAAACCGGCAAGCTGCAGCGTTTCCGGCTGAGGCAACCGGGCTGAGCCGCAAGCGCCTTCATTGCCACCCTTCCAACAAAATCGACTGGACTTGCTGAATGAGAAAACTTTTGCAACCGTTTGGCTGGACGGCGCCCAAGGGCTACGCCAACGGCATTGCCGCGCGCGGCACACTGGTGTTCGTAGGCGGGCAAATCGGCTGGAACGCGCAGCAGCAGTTTGAGTCGGACGACTTTATTGCGCAGACCGCACAGGCCCTGCGAAATATCGCCGCTGTGTTGAAAGAAGCGCAAGCCGACCCCAGGCATATGGTGCGCATGACCTGGTACATCACCGACCGCGTGGAGTACAACAGCCGCCTGCCGGAACTCGGCGCGGTCTATCGCGAGGTGATGGGCCGCAACTTCCCGGCGATGACCTGCGTTGAGGTCTCTGCGCTGGTTGAAGAGCGCGCGAAAGTCGAGATTGAGGTGACGGCGGTGATTCCTGATGGGTATCTCCCCGGTTCGGAGTCCGGGGCAGGCTCCTCAAGTCCCGGATAACAGACGGCCCGCGCCCGGCAAGCTTTGCATACCGTCAGGGTTGATATCACGGGCACAGGCACTGCCGCCGTCTCCGCCGGCATACCCGGCAGTTCCCACAAAGCAGTCCCCGGAATTCCCTTGTTCATCAGTTCGCCGATGGCGCCCGTGACGGATTGATGGCAATACGGCAACCATGCCCGCAACCCATGCAGGCCCCCTCAGGTCCGCTACTTCGCGTTACCGGTGATCTCTATCGTCACGCGGCGGTCGGGCTGCAGGCACTGGATCAACTCCGCACGCGGCAGTTTGTTGCTGCAGCCTTTGGTGATGGGCTCACGCTCGCCCATGCCCTTGGCGATCAGCACGCCGGCTTTCAGGCCCATGGACTCAAAGTAGGCCTTGACCGTATCGGCCCGCGCTTGCGAGAGCTTGTCGTTGAAGGCCTCGCCACCCAGCCTGTCGGTATGGCCCAAAATGGTGAAGGACTCCACCGACTTGTAGCTCTTGAGCCGCTCGGCCACGATGCCCAGGCGCTGCAGGCCGCCGGGCAGCATGTCTTGGCGGCCAGACTTGTCAAACTTGAAGAGCGTGTCCACCAGGATGGTGAAGGTTTCCTTGACGATGGTCACTGGCGCTGGTGGAGGCACAACCACCGAAGGCGCCGAGCGTCCCGTCACGCCTGCCTGCTGCGTCGCAGGCTGCGCGCAATTGGCCGCTTCAACGCCTGCGCGGCGCAAGCCGTCTTCGGCGATCTGCACGTGAGGCGTGGCCTGGCGCCAGCCCGTTTGCTGCTCGGCATGGCCGGCGCGCACCAACGCGACCTCGGCACACGCCACACTGCGGGCGTTGCAGGCCAGCGTAGCTTCCTGCGTTTTGTACTGGCCCAGCCGGGCCCACAGGTCGTCACGCAGCCGGGTGCTGCGGGCCACCAGCGGTGTGTCGTAACCAGCCTTGACGTTCTTGTCGGCTTCCAGCGCCTGCACGATCTTCATGGACTCGCCCAGCGACTCTTCGATGTAGCCGGTGCGGTCGTTCTCGTTGTACTGGGTGCGCGCCGTGTCGAGCCAGCACTGCGCCTTGGCCAGCGGGTAGTTGTTGAGCGCGATGCCTGATTCATTGAGCTTGCGAAGGCGCTGCTGCAACATGTTCAGGGTTTCGCGGTCGCCGGCGATGCGGCTGTCCGTGATGCGGCTGGCTTGCGGCGCCAGGCCCGTGGCCGCCGTGGCGGGGCCAGGCGGTTGGGCAGCAGGGCCGTTGAGTGAAGCGCAGCCGGACAAGGCCAGCGCGGCAAAGGCAGCCGTCGCGATCAGCATCTGGGCCTGTGGGTGTTGCTGCTTGTATTGCTGCTTGTGCATGGCCATCCTCGTCACGGTTTGGCAGGTGCCACGTTGGGGTTGAGTGTCTTGTTCACAGATGCGTCGCTCTTTTTGAAGAGGTCTTCATCAAACTTGTAGCGCATGCCCAGCACCCAGCCGCGGTTGGTGTAGTCGCTGCCGGTGAGGTCCTTGTCACTGAAGCCGCGCCAGTTGTAGCCCATCGTGAGGTAGAGGTTGTCTACCACGATGTAGCCCACTTCCACGCCGTAGGCATACTGGCGCGCGCCGCCGGAGCCCTGCAGCACGCTCATGATGCCGCCCAGCGACCAGCGGTTGGTGATGTCATATGTCACCCGCCCGCCGACCAGGGCAGCGCGGTAGCTGTCCTTTACGCTGCCCAGCAGCATTTCATTGACGTTCTTCATCGCAAACCGGCCCGACAGCCACCACGCCCGCGTGGGGTGGTAGTTGCCGCGCAGGCTGATGATGTCGGTCTGGCTGTCAATGCCGGCGGCCAGGTTGGTGTCGCTCTTGCGCTCGTACAGGCCCAGCGCGTCGAACTTGTTGTTGTCCACCGGCCGGTAGGCAAACCCGACCTGGAAGCGGTTTTGCCGGCTGGATGCGCCGAGCGCAGTGCGCGGCGTGACCAGGCTCACATAGTCACGCGCCAGCGCCGTCCAGTTGCGGTCCAGCTTGCGGGCCACGCCAATTGTGCCCAGCCAGTTGGTGTTGTTCTGGTCTTCGCGCCATTCGATCCGGCCCGAGCTCTTCCACAGTTCGCTCGCCGTGTATTCAAGGCCCAGTCCAGCCGCACTGGCGTTGCCGCTGCTGGCGGTGAGGCGCTCGACGTTGGTGGTCATGCGCAGGCCCTCGGCTATGCGCCAGCCGTTGCGCAGGCCAATGGCCGACTGCACCTGCTTGCCGTTCTCCGAATCGCGCAGGCGGTACTCGCTGTACAGCGTTCCGTCCTGCATGTACTGCGTGTCCAGGCCCACGGCGATCGAGTTGTCTGCAGCGCCCACGCCCAGGCCATAGGCGCCGCCAAAGGTGCGCGAGTGCTCGTAGCGGGCGTACAGGCGCGTCTTGTCAGCCACCCGCCAGTCAGCGCCCAGGCGGTACAGCGTGGTGCTGTTGTCGCCCAGCTCGCGCTGGATTTCGCCGTTCAGGGTGACGGTCTCTGTCGCCCGGTAGGTGGCGCGTGTGAAGACAGAGGTGCGGTCCAGCGCCGTGGGTGCTGTGGTGGACGACAGCGTGGTCGGCGTGCACACCACCAGCTGCCCCGTGGCCGGGTCGATTTGCTGGTTGCCCTGCTGCGCGATGCCGTAGCCGCTGTTGTAGCCGGTGCTGTTGGCGGTGGCCCCCGTGGAGCAGGTGTTGCTGGTGAGCGATGCGAGGCTGAACGCGTTTTGCGTGACGTGGCGCACGCCGCCGCCCACCGTCAGGCGGTCGCTCAGTTTCAGGTCGGCACCCAGCGAGGTGGCGTCGCTGTTGGTGTTGCCTATGCGGTCTTCGGTGTGCAGGTGCTCGCCGGTGACGCTCAGCGTGCTGTTGATTTTGTAGCTGCCCGAGGCGCCGTATTCGGTACGACCCCCGGCAATGCCAGCCGAGCTGTTGTTGAAACCGTCCGTGGTGCGCACAACGTAACTGCGCAGCCGCAAGTCTTCGCTTGAATGACGAATCTCCACGCGCGCAGCAGACCCCGTCACTTCACCGGCCTGGCCCACGAAGTTGTTGCTGTTGTTGACATTGAAGCCATTGGCGTTGGTGTTGACCACGCTGCTGGTGCGCGCCACCTCGGCGATGATTTCGGTGTTCTTGCTGAGTTTGAGGAACAGGTTTGCACCCGTGACCTCATAGGGCGCGGCGGGGTTATTGTCACGCGCGGCGGCCACGCCTACCGTCAGCTGGCTGGTCAACTTGAGCGCCACGTCGCCACCATAAACCGTGAATTTCTGACCTCCCTGCTCCACCTCGTAGGTCACGCGGATGGTCACCGGGTTGAGCTGGTCGTCAAAGCTCGGCACCGCCGACTTGAACAGTATCTGGCCGCTGAATGGCTCGAACTCATAGTCCGCGCTGCGAGTCAGTTCCGTGGCCTTGATGACCAGGGCCGTCTGGTTGCGGTCGCGCACCAGAATCTCGATTTTTTCCGTACCGCGGATGCCGTTGGGGTTGGAGACCGAGTAGGGGCCCGATACGCCACGCGCCGGGAATTCATCAATCACCTGGCGCATCGACTGCTGCGCGAAGAACGCGTTGCCGGTGATGTTGCCTTCTTCGTAGTGGCCGCGCATACCAGGCAGGGAGCGGCTGTACTGGCTGAGCTTGCGCGCAGGGTTGACGTCAGCGGTGGTGTAGTCGCCCCACAGCAGGTAGCTCAGGTTTTTGTCGACGCGCACATAGAGCTTGCCGGTGCTTTGCGCGTCCACGCCGCGGGTGCTGGAGTCGCCGTAGACGGGATAGAAGGAATTCGGGTCGATGTCCTGGAACAGGACGTTCCTGCGCTCCTTGTCGGAGTCATAAGCCAGGGTCAGCAGGTAGCTGCCCAGGACCTTGCCCTTGAGGTACATCGCTGCGCGCGCGCCGAAGTTGGTCTTGCCGCCGTTGAAGTCTTTGGTGAAGCCGCGCAGCTCCCGGTCAAAGCCATCGTTCTCGCGTACGGGCACGATCTGGCGTGGATCGAACTTGTCCTGGCGCAGGCGGCCTTCCACCAGGCCAACGGCGATGATGTCGCGCAGCTCGGGCACGTACCGCACCACGACTTTTTCAGCCACGCCCTTGACTGAGACGCGCAGCGTGACGGCATCGGGCTTGTATGGGGCGATCAGCTTGAAGCTGAGCTCGCCATTTTTCACAAGCGCCTGAACGCCCGGCTGGATGCGGTCGATGTCGCCTTTGCCGGTGCCGTCTTCAGTCGTCTTGCGGCCGGGCAGCAGCAAGCGGGCGCCGCCATTGACTTCAATCGTGACTTCCACCTCTTCGGTGAGCTTCACGCCCTTGCCGTCCAGCAACTGCAAGGTCACATCGGTGCCGCTCAAGCCGTCGGCCTGCAGGTTGTCACCGGCGACCTTGAGCACGATCTTGTCGACCGGCGTGCTCAGGCGTTGCAGGAAGGAGGTGAACGGGCGCGGGCCGATGCCGGCCTGGCCACCGGTTTCAAACAGGCTGCTGGGCGCGGGCGCCGGCATTGGCGCGCTGGTGCTGTCTGCTGCAGGTTGTTGCGCGAGCGCTGCCACATGCAGCAGCGCAACAGGTAACAGCGCGATGGCCAGAACAACCTGCGTCGGGCGGAGCGCCGCCAGCCGCATCCTATGGGCCACCTGCCCCGTGCGTGGGGCAACCTGCCCCGCGGGCAAGGCCAGGGTCGGGTCAGGCACGGTGCTCACGTTTTTCATCGGCTACCCCCAGGCACAGCGGGCATCAGTTCAGCAGAAGGGAAGTCGGATTTCAGCGGACTGTCCTTGTTGGTTTGCGGAATGGCCGAGCCACCCTCAGCGCGGCGGGCCTTGATCTGGTCCATCACCTCGGGGCTGCATGAGCCTTCGATGAAGTCGGCGCGGTGCATCTCGCCACCCTTCATGTCAACAAAGATGCTGTCGCCCACGCCCGCATTGCGGTTGCTCGAGGGCACCAGGCGCGAGCCCTTGGGCAGCGTGGTCTTGTCGACCTTGATCACCTGGGTCTGCGACTTGACGCCGCAGATGCTGTACTTGCCTTCATTGTCTGTGACGATCCAGGTGCCGTCGAGCATGACCAGACGCACGCCAGGGATACCGACCTCCCGCGAGCCGCCTTCGTTGTTCTGCACGAAGTTGCCATCGCAGTCCACGTAGACCTTGCCGACGATGCAGCCCTCGTTACTGAACACGCCGCCCTGCACATTCACCTTGAAGGCGGCTGTGTTGGAGCGCACCGGCACGCCGTTGGCGCCCGGGAAGGCGGCCGTCGCGCGGTTGATGCCGTCGCCTTGTTGCGAGCCCACGCCCAGGCGCACAAAGTAGGTCAGCTCGTAGGCAGTGTTGGCGGGAAGGGTGCCGACATTGAACGTCAGCGCCCGGCCCACGCCGCCCAGCGGATCAGTGACTGTCGCGCCATTGAGGCGGGTGGTCTGCAGGATGTAGCGGAAGCCGGCCGGCAGCAAGTCATCCAGCGTCACGTTCGCAATTGGCGTGCCGTTGGTGTTGCGCATACGGATGGTGTATTGCACCGAGTCGCCGATCTCGGCCACGGTCTTGTTACCTGTCTTGTTCACCAGGATCGCGCCCGAGGCCAGGGGGTCAAGCGGGATGTGGTTGTTGAAGACCTCGCCCGAGCCCGGGAAGATGAACTGCAGCTGGAAGTAATACTGCGTGCCCGTGCCGCCCGTGGGGCCCACGCCGTTGGTGCCAACTGGCGGCGGTGTCGACTGGCCCTGGATTGTGCTCACGCCCGGCGGCACGCTGAAGGTGCCCTGCGGCGCAGCCACACCACCCTGCACCGTGACCGGCGGCGCGTAGCCTGCCGGTGGAATCACCTGCAACGTGTACACACCCGACGGCGGATTGTTGATGAACAGGTACTGGTAAATGCCAAACACCGGCGTGACCTGCGTGTCGGTGCCGCCCAGCAGGTGGACGGCCGGGTCGAAGCCCGGCGGGCCGATGATCTTCACGGTGGCCCCGACGACAGGCGTGCGGGTGACGGCGTCATACACGATGCCGCTTGGATCCAGCGGCAGGTTCTGCTCCTGCACGTTGTCGCCCGCGTACAGGGTGACGTGGTCAATGTAGCCCGCAACAACGACCGACTGGTTCGGCGACATGGCGGCCGTCGACGAGTTGGTGCCGGTGGACGGGTTGTTGTTCTGCGTCATCGTCGTCTGGTTGAACGGCGTGCCGTAGATCATGTTGCCCGCCGGGTCGCGGAAGCGCACACGGTAGTCGGTGCCGGGCACCTGACCAGTGATGGTGTAGCGGCCGTCCGGTCCGGTGGTGGCCGAGCCGACGACTACCGTGGCCGTGCCGGTGACCTTGAACAGTTCCACCCGGAAGCCTGGCAGCGGCGCGTCGGCCGTCGCATTGTCAAACACGCGGTTGCGGTTAATGTCGAACCACACCCGGCCGGACAGGGAGGCGTTGCTCACGATCGCGACCGTGGTCACCGCTGTGGCCGTGTTGTTGGCGTAGTTGGTCTCGATGACGGTCGTGGCGACTGTCGCGCTCCAGTTCATCGGCAAGCTCTGCGCCGGCGGTATGACATACGACACGATGGTGGTCGTGCTGCTGTTGGCCGGGATGCTTGGTACTGTGAAGACGCTTAGCACCGTGGTGGCCGTCGAGCTGCCCGGATTGCTCGACAACGTCAGGGTGCCGGTCACATTGGTGGCCGGGCTCGGTCCGGCATTGGTCACGATGACCACGGCGGTGATGGTGCTGCCTGGTGTGCCGTTGGCCGGTACGGTCAGGGACACGCGCAGGTCGGTGCTGTCGGTCTTGCCAATGGTCACGGTGGCGCTGTTGTTGGCGGTGCTCGGGTCGATAGTCTGGCTGGTGATGGCCGCCACGTTCACGATGCTGGAGCCGGCGCCTGCGTTGATGGCGGCTGTCACGGTCACTGTGCCGGTGGTCCCGGTGGCCATGGCCGGCAGGGTCAGCGTCAGTGCCGCTGTGCTCGTGCTGATGGTGCCGACGCTCGTCTGCGCGCTCACCAGCGTCAGGCCGGCGGGCAGGACGTCCGTCACAGTCACATTCACCGCAGTGCTCGGGCCCGCGTTGGCGAAGGTGATCAGGTAATTAATTGTCTGGCCCGCGGTACCGATGCTGCTGCTGGCTGTTTTGGTGATGCCCAGGTCAGCCACGGAAATGCCCGTGACGCTGACTGTGGCGGTGTTGTTGGCGGCGTTGGTGTCGTTCAGGGCGTTGGTGCTGCCCTGGCTCACAACGCCGCTGATGGTCTGGATGAAGCTGATCGACGCGGTGACTGTGCCCCGCGCAGGGACGTTGATGACGCCTGCGGGAGTGAATGTCACGATGCCGGTGGCCGGGATGTAGACACCCGTTCCCAGAAGAGCGCTGGTGACCGTCACGTTGCTCAGGTTCGGGCTCAGCGTGAGGGTGAAGGTGGCCGCGGTCGCGATGTTGGCCGGGTTGATGTTGACGAAGTTCGCCGTGCCCGTGACGACCGAGTTGACCGGGGCGCTGGCGGGGAAGCCGGCAAAGCTCGCGCTCATGTCGGCTGCACTCGCAGCGACGCTGAACGTGGCCGTATTGTTGGCGGCGCTGGTGTC
>JACMQX010000045.1 GCA_014376765.1 Ramlibacter sp.
CCCTGCATAAAGCCTGTCATCAACTTGGCCCCAGGGGTTTCGACCAAGTCCTCGGTAAAAAGCCGATCGCCCGAAGGGCAAGCTTACGGGGTAATTCGTATATTCAGAAACAACAATATATCCAGTCATTTTGCCTCGCAACGTTGTACAGGCACATGCCCAATTCCTGATCCGGGAACATGAATATGACGTCCTCCAGTCCAATGATCTGCATTTCGGTCATCTCGCACGCCCAATCCACTTTCTCGCCCCCAGTCAAGGATGGTATCTGCGTCTTTGCCAGAGAGAGAGGCTTCCTTCCGCCGTTGGTTACGTCACGCACAAGATCGCCAAGTGCCTGCTGATCGGGCGTATGTCGCTGGCCCGTTGCTTGAAGGGCGTGTTGACTCGCTAGCCAAGCTGCAGCTAACCGATCCTGCGGCACGGGCTTGCCCCGCTGTCATGAGGCCCAGTCCTGCGAGCAGCAGGATCAGGCACAGGCGCGTGACGCTTCCTTGCGTGAACCAGCGCATCAACCACCCTCGCTGGTGCGCCTGTTTGTCTGACCCGTTCTCTGTTTCAATGCTGTTGATCGTTGCCATCGCCGTTCCCACCCTATTTTTAAAGTCGCGGAATTTTATGGCTCGATTTCTTGAATTTACGGACCAATCGGACTAGTCCTGAATGCCAGTCTGCGCAGGCAATTAACTTGCAGAATCTCGCCTGCATGCTGCTCAGCCGACAGGCGCTTGCGCTACGCTTATCGCCTTCAAGAGAGCTCGAATGAACAACACCACGAAACGAATCCTGGCTGCAGCCCTGGCCCTCACCGCGTTCAGCGCGCAGGCCTTGCAGATCACCGCCGTGTCCCCGCAAAACGAGATTGCACGGGTGCGCCAGATCGTCGCCAAATTCGATGAGAGCGCCGTCAACTTCGGCGACCCCAAGGCGCCCGCACCACTTGCGCTGTCATGCAGCGACGCACAGGCCACCCAAGGCAATGGCCGATGGACCAGTGACCGTGAATGGATCTTTGAATTTGCAGGCGACTTGCCGCCCGGTGTGAGCTGCACATTGCAGGTACGCCCGGGCTTCAAGTCCCCCAAGGGCGCGGAGCTGGGCGCACGCAGCTTCAAGTTCAACACCGGTGGGCCGTTCATCCAGGAGAGCCGGCCATCCGCAGGCTCACGCATTGACGAAGAGCAGTTCTTCGCGCTGCAGCTCAATGGCCCTGCAACGCTGGACAGCATCAAGGCCAACATGTGGTGCGCGGTTGAGGGGCTGGGCGAGCGCGTGCCAGTGCGGCTGCTGGACGGCGCGGAGCGCGCAGGCATTCTCAAGTCGCAGTACATGGACAAGGCCGCTGCCAAAGAGCCGCTGCGTTTTGTGACGCTGGCCTGTAACCGGCGCATGACGCCGTCAGCCAAGGTCTCGCTGGTTTACGGCAAAGGCGTGGCCACACCGGGCAGCGCCCTCAACCCAGCCGGCATTGCCAGCACAGTGGAAAAGCGCCTGAACTACCAGGTGCGCGAGCCCTTCACCGCCAGCTTCAGCTGCGAGCGCGAGAACGCGCAGTCCGCCTGCCTGCCGATCCGCCCCATGACGCTCAACTTCAACGCGCCCGTGCCGCGCAAGCTGGCCGAGGCGACCCGCCTGAAGTCAGCCAAAGACACCTACAAACCGTCCTTTGACAAGGAGGAGGCTGATGGCGACACCGTCGTCAATGGCGTCACGTTCAAGCTGGTGTTTCCCGAGCAGACGGCCTTCACGCTGGAACTGCCCAAAGACTTCAAGGACGCATCGGGCCGCACGCTGGGCAATGCCGACAGCTTCCCGCTCAAGGTGGCCACGGGCGCGATGCCGCCACTGGCCAAGTTTGCTGCTTCGCCGTTTGGCGTTGTCGAGCGATTTGCCGAACCCGACAGCGGGCCAATGCTGCCCGTCACGCTGCGCAACGTGGAGGCGGCGCTGAAGGTGCAGGGCCTGGCGCCAGGCGGCAAAGTCAGCGACCTGCAACCCGGAACCGACGCAGAGATCATTGCCTGGTTCCGCAAGGTGCAGCGCTATGACAGCGCTTGGGTCAACCGCAAGCAGGCGGCAGCAGACGTGAAGGGCCCGTTGCCACCGGTGGTTGATCCCAACCACAAGGACAGTGTGGAGTCGCGCTCCATCTCGCTGCTGCAAGGCCAGGGCGGCGTGCGCACGCTCGACCTGCCCAGGCCCGCCAACAACGACCCACGGCCCTTTGAGGTGGTGGGCATTCCGCTCACGCCCGGCTTCCACGTGGTGGAAATCGCCTCGCAAATGCTGGGCGCCTCGCTACTGAATGAAGGCTACGGCAAAACCCGAACGATGTATGTGCGCAGCTCGGCCCTGGTCACCAACCTGGGGGTGCACTTCAAGCTTGGCCGTGAGAACGCTCTGGCCTGGGTGACCACGCTGGACAAGGGCAAGCCTGTTGCCAACGCGTTCGTGCGCGTGTCCGATTGCTCTGGCAAGGAAGTGGCCACGGGCACCACCAATGCGCAGGGTGTGGTCAGCCTGAGCGGCATTGCGCCTGAAGGTTCGCCCTGCGGCCGCAACTTAAACTCGGCCGACTCAGACGAGGGCGACTACCGCCGTGCCTACTTCATCAGCGCCCGCGCCAAAGACGGCGCGGTGGAAGACATGGCCTTCACCTGGAGCGACTGGTACCGCGGCATCGAGCCCTGGCGCTTCAACGTGCCCACCAGCCGCGAGGCACGGCCTGACGAGCGTGCCCACACAATTTTCGACCGGACGCTGCTGCGCGCTGGCGAGACGGTGTCGATGAAGCACATGATCCGCACCGAAACCAGCAAAGGCTTCGGCCTGCCGCAAGCCGTGCCCAACACGCTGGTGGTGACCCACACCGGCAGCGGCCAGCAGTTCACCCAGCCCATCGCCTGGCGCAAAACGGCAACCGGGGGACAAAGTGCCGAGAACACCTTTGCGGTGCCGCCGGGTGCCAAGCTCGGCGCGTATGGGGTGTCCCTCAAAGGTGCAGATGAAAAGGACCGCAGCTTCTACACCGGGGAATTCCGGGTCGAGGAGTTCCGCCTGCCGGTGCTGGAAGGCCGCGTGACGCCGGCCGACAAAAAAGCGCTGATCAACGTGAAGGCTGTGCCCACTGATGTGCAGATCAACTACGTAGCCGGCGGCGGCGCCGCGAACCTGCCGGTGCGTGTTTCGGCCCTGGTGCGCGGCAAGTACCTCGCCTATGGCGACTACGACGCCTTCAGCTTCCAGCCGCCCCGCGCACGGAGTGCAGATGGCAGTTCAAGCGGCGCGAGCAACAACGAAGGCGAAGAAGAAGCCGCGGCCTCCCAAGACCAGCGCGTGATTGCCGACAAACTGCCACTCACGCTGGACAAGAACGGTGCGGGCAAGGTCACCATCGACAAAGTGCCTGCTGCCAAACAGCCGCAGGAGCTGCTGCTGGAGGCCACCTACTCCGACCCCAATGGCGAGGTGCAGACGATACGCAGCGTGTCCACCCTCTGGCCTGCCGGCGTGGTGGCAGGCATCAAGACCGAGGGCTGGGTGTCGGCAGCCGCGAAGATCAACTTCCAGGCACTGGCGCTGGACCTGACCGGCAAGCCTGCAGCCGATGTGGCGATGGAAGTGAAGGCTGTGGCGCGCATCGTCACCACAAGCCGCAAGCGCATGGTGGGCGGCTTCTACACCTATGACAACAAGACCGAGGTGAAAGACCTGGGCTCGGTGTGCAGCGGCAAAAGCGATTCGCGCGGCCTGCTGCTGTGCGAGGCCAAACTGGGCGAGCCCGGCGAGGTGGAGCTGATCGTCACGGCCAAAGACGCAGCGGGCAACAGCATCCAGGCGGCCAGCTCGGTGTATGTGACCAAACAGGGCGAGCTCTGGTTTGGCGGAGACAACACCGACCGCATTGACCTGCTGCCCGAGAAAAAAAGCTACCAGCCCGGCGAAACAGCCAAGTTTCAGGTGCGCATGCCCTTTCGCTTTGCAACAGCGCTGTTGACGGTGGAGCGCGAGGGCATCATTGAATCGCAGGTGGTGCAGCTGAACGGGCAGGACCCGACTGTGAACCTGCAAATCAAGGAAGGCTGGGGGCCGAATGTGTATGTGAGCGTGCTGGCCCTGCGCGGGCGGCTGCGCGAGGTGCCGTGGTATTCATTCTTCACCTGGGGCTACAAGTCCCCGCGCGAGTGGTGGACGTCTTTCTGGTTTGAGGGCCGCGAGTATGTCGCGCCCACAGCGCTGGTGGATTTGAGCAAGCCCGCCTTCCGCCTGGGCCTGGCGGAAATCCGGGTGGGAACCAAGTCGCACCAGCTTGATGTGAATGTGAAGGCCGACAAGGAGAGCTACCCGGTGCGCGGGCAAGCCAGGGTAGCCATCACCGTGAAGCTGCCCAATGGCCAGCCCGCCGCCAATGCCGAAGTGGCGCTGGCCGCTGTGGACCAGGCGCTACTGGAGCTGATGCCCAACAACAGCTGGGATGTGCTGGGTGCCATGCTGCAGCGCCGCGCCTGGGGGGTTGAGACCTCGACCGCGCAGATGGAAATAATCGGCCGCCGGCACTATGGCCGCAAGGCGGTACCGGCGGGCGGCGGCGGTGGCCACAGCGGCGCGCGTGAACTGCTGGAGACGCTGCTGCTGTGGAACCCCAAGGTCATGCTGGACGCCAACGGCCAGGCCACCGTGCTGGTGCCGCTGAACGATGCGCTCACCACCTTCAAGATCGTGGCCGTGGCGGATGCGGGCACCGGTTTGTTTGGTACCGGACAGACCAGTATCAGGGCCACGCAGGATTTGCAGATCATCAGCGGCCTGCCGCCGCTGGTACGTGAGGACGACCAGTTCCGCGCACAGATCACGCTGCGCAACACGACCAAAGCTGCGATGAAGGTGGAGGTCGCGCCGCGTGCCACGCTGCTGGACCTGAAGCCGCAAACGGTGGACATCCCTGCCGGCGAAGCCCGCGAGGTGGCGTGGATGGTGACAGCCCCGGCGCAGCTGGCGCTGACGCGTTCGGAGGTAATCCTCTGGGAGATCGAGGCCAAGGACACCTTGGGCGGCGCGAAGGATGCGCTCAAGGCGCGCCAGCGCATCATCCCTGCGGTGCCGCTCACGGTGCAGCAGGCCACGCTGGTGCAGGTGGACGGACCGTTCACGCTGGATGTGAATCCGCCGGCCGATGCACTACCCGGCCGCGGAGGATTGAAGCTCGCGCTGCAACCCAAACTCGCTGAAGGCCTGCCCGGCGTGCGCGACTGGTTTGCCAACTACCCCTTCATTTGCCTGGAGCAAAAAACCAGCAAGTCAGTCGGCCTGCGCGACGGCAAGCTGTGGCAGGGCGTGGTGGCGCAACTGCCCAACTACCTGGACGCCGATGGCCTGGCCAGCTACTTCCCGCCGCGCGAGGGCGATGCCAACCGCGGCAGCGACATCCTGACTTCGTATGTGCTGGCCGCCACGCATGAAGCGGCGGCCCTCAACCCCGAATTCGCTTTGCCTGATGCAGTGCGCGCGCCCATGGAACGCGGGTTGATTGCCTTTGTGGAAGGCCGCATCACCCGCGAGTTCTGGAGCCCCCGCAAGGACCTTGACGTGCGAAAGCTGGCCGCGCTGGAGGCGCTGTCGCGCTACGGCAAGGCGCAGGGCCGCATGGCGGGCAGCATCACCATCGCGCCCAACCAGTGGCCCACGAGCGCGGTGATCGACTGGTACAACATCCTGAAGCGCGTGTCCGATGTGCCGCAGCGCGAGCAGCGCCTGGCCGAAGCCACGCAGGTGCTGCGCGCGCGCCTGAGCTACCAGGGCACCAAGGCCATCTTCAGCACCGAGAAGGACGACTACTGGTGGTGGCTGATGACCAACGGCGACGTCAACACCGCACGCCTTATCCTGGCCGTGATGGACGACCCCTTGTGGAAGGACGACATGGGACGCCTGGCCAACGGCTTCATCGGCCGCCAGCAGAACGGCGCCTGGCACACCACCACCGCCAACCTGTGGGGCGGGATTGCGCTGGAGAAGTTTTCGGCCAAGTTTGAGGCGGTGCCGGTGGCGGGTGTGACGCGGGCGACGACCAACAGTGCAGGCAGCTCCGTCGATTGGGCGAAAGTTGAACGGGTGAAGTCCACCTACCCGACAGGCGCCCCCAACCAGACCACCTGGTTCGGCGCCCCCGGCAACCTCAGGAACAACAGCATGCTCCTGCCTTGGAAGCCGGCAGGCGGCAAGGACACCTTGGGCGTCACCCACCAAGGCACAGGCAAACCCTGGCTCACCCTGCAATCGGTCGCAGCCGTTGTGCTCAAGGCGCCGTTCAATGCGGGCTATGCGATTAAAAAGACCATCACGCCGGTGGAGCAGGCGGTGGCGGGCAAATACACGCGGGGCGATGTGGTGCGGGTGGCGCTGGAGATCAATGCCTCGGCCGACATGACCTGGGTGGTGATCACCGACCCGATCCCCGGCGGCGCCACGATCCTGGGCGGGGGCCTGGGCCGCGACTCGCAGATCGCCACCTCGGGCGAGAAGAGCCAGTCGGGTAATGCCTGGCCCGCGTTTGAAGAACGCAGCTTCGAGGCGTACCGCAGCTACTACGAGTACGTGCCCAAGGGCATCATCAAGATGGAATACACGGTGCGGCTGAACAACGTCGGCGAGTTCTCGCTGCCGCCCAGCCGGGTGGAAGCCATGTACGCGCCCGAGATGTTTGGCGAAAGCCCGAATGCGCGGGTGAAGGTGGAGGCGGCCAAGTGAAGCGGATGGTGCCTGTTTTGCTCCCATTCCCTTTTGAAGAGGGCGGGGGTGAGGGCCCCCTTACCCTAACCCTTTCCCAAAAGGAAAGGAAATCAGAATGCTGCCTCTTCCAAAGGCAGAGGGGACTGACTGCCCTGCTCTTCGCCTTCACCGCCCTCACCGCCACCACAGCCCATGCCCTGCCCACCTACACCGAAGTCCGCACCGCCCACCAGCCCTCAGACACGCTCATCCTTGACCGCAACGGCGAAGTGATCCAGCGGCTACGCACCGACTCCACCGTGCGGCGCGGCCAGTGGGTGGCGCTACAAGACATCTCCCCTGCCCTGCGCACCGCGATGGTCCTGAGCGAAGACCAGCATTTCTACGAACACAGCGGCGTCGACTGGCGCGCTGCCTCTGCTGCTGCCTGGGGCAACCTCTGGAACAGCAAAACCCGCGGCGCCTCCACTATCACCATGCAACTGGCCGGCCTGCTGGACGGCGGCGGGTACCTTCAACGCAGCGCCCGTGGGCGCAGCGTTGCTCAAAAACTCGGCCAGACCGTAGCCGCGCAAGTGCTGGACCGCCGATGGCGCAAGGACCAGATCCTGGAGGCCTACCTCAACCTCGTGCCCTTTCGCGGCGAGGTGGTGGGCATCGATGCGCTTAGCCGCACCCTGTTCGGCAAGGCAGCACACGGTCTGGACGAGCGCGAAGCGGCTGTGGCTGCAGCGCTGGTGCGTGCGCCCAACGCCAAAGTGCAGCAGGTAACCCAACGCGCCTGCGGCGTGCTCAAGGCCATGCAACCGGGCGGCACACCCGGCTGCGATGGCCTGGACATGTTTGCCACGGCCGCGCTCCAGCGGCGTGACTTTGAGGCAAGCGAGGGCATTGCGCCGCACCTGGCGCGGCGCGTGCTTGCCGAGTCGATGCTGCAAGGCTCGGGGGCATCCGCCACCATCCGCTCCACGCTCTCCGCCCCCCTGCAACGCTTTGCCGTGGAGACCCTGCAACGCCACCTGCGCGAACTCCACGGCCGCCATGTTGAAGACGGCGCGCTGGTGGTGCTGGACAACGCCAGCGGCAACGTGCTGGCCTGGGTCGGCTCATCAGGCGAGTTGAGCCAGGCATCAGAGGTGGACGGCGTCATGGCGCTGCGCCAGCCGGGCTCCACGCTCAAGCCGTTTTTGTATGCCCAGGCGCTGGCCGAGCGGCGCATCACAGCCGCCTCGCTGCTGGAAGACTCGCCCACGCACATCCCCACAGCCAGCGGCCTGTATATCCCGCAAAACTACGACCGCCAGTTCAAAGGCTGGGTCTCCGCGCGCACAGCGCTGGCCGCGTCACTCAACGTGCCTGCAGTGCGTACGCTGGTGATGGTGTCGCCTGATGCGTTTGCGCGGCAACTCAAAGCAGCGGGCCTGCCGCTGCGCGAGGGCGGCGACTACTACGGCTACAGCCTTGCATTGGGCAGCGCCGAAGTGCCGCTGCTGAACTTGACCAACGCCTACCGCACATTGGCCAACGGCGGGCGCTACGGGCCGGCAACGACCACTGCCCTTCAGGCTGTCATCCCGGCCCGCGCGCCCGCCATCGACCCGCGCGCTGCCTTCATCGTCGGCGACATCCTGAGTGACAGCAACGCGCGGGCCCGCACCTTCGGCACCGCCAGCGTCCTGGCGACGCGCTTCTGGTCAGCCGTCAAAACCGGCACCAGCAAGGACATGCGTGACAACTGGGCCATTGGCTGGTCACAGCGCTACACCGTGGGCGTGTGGGTCGGCAATGCGCGCGGCGCGCCGATGTGGGACGTCAGCGGCACCAGCGGCGCCGCGCCGGTCTGGGCCGCCGTGATGCAGCACCTGCACGCCAACACCCCGAGCCGCGCCCCACAGCCACCCGCCGGGCTGGTACAGGCACGCGCCGCATTTGGCAGCGAGCTGGAAGCTGCGCGCAGCGAGTGGTTCATGGAAGGCACAGCGCAGGCGCTGTTCAACATCGACACGCCCTCCGGCACGAGCGGCCACAGCGCCCCGCTTCACATCACCGCGCCGGCCAGCGGCACCATCGTCGCGCTGGACCCGGACATCCCGCCCAACCGCCAGCGCCTGTCCTTCAAGGCATCAGCCAGCGGCCGGTGGCTGCTGGACGGCCAACCCTTCGCAAGCGGTGCGCAGGCCCAGTGGCTTCCCTGGCCAGGCCGGCATGTCATGCAACTTGCCAATGAAAAGGGCGAAGTGCAGGATGAAGTGCGGGTGGAAGTGCGTGGGGCCGGAGTGAAAGCGGGATTGAAGTAGCCTGGACTTTCAGGGGGTCCAGGACACTCAAGATCGAAAACACCTCAAGGCGCCGACGTCACCGACAGCTTCATCCCCTTGCCCGTCGCCACCACCGCGCCCGACTGCGTGTTGCTCACCAGGTCAAGCCGCAACTGGTAGTCGCCCTTGGGCGGCTGCAACCAGACCTCGGTTTGCCCCTGGCGGAAATCGAGTGTCTCTTGGGGCTTGCCGGCGCGGTCCACTGTGAGCCTGAACCGCGTCGTGTCGGGCAAGGCAGTGGCTGCCGGCGCGATGTTGTAGCCCACCGCCTGGAACTGCACGCGGAATGGCCCTCTGACGGATGCATCATCGGCCGGGCTCAGGATCTCGACACGCGGCGCACCGGTGATCGTAGCGGGCTTGACCTGAGGATCCTGCCGCGTCACCGTGATGTTCATCGGTTTGCTATACACAAAGTATGGAATGTGGCCTTTGTCAGCCAACAGCAAATGCAGTTGATAGGTGCCCGGCTTGAGGTTGAGCACTGTTTCCATCTGGCCCTTGCCAAAGTGGACGTACTGGTCGGTAAACGGCAGCGGCTTGGTGAAGTCCAGCGGCAGCGACTGGTTCACCAGCAGGTGATGGTGCCCCGCACGCCCCGATGCAGTACCCGCCGGCACGATGCCGCGCATCGACAGGCCAAAACGCACCACAAACGGAGACACCACCTTGTCGCCATCCTTGATGTTGGAGAAGTAGGCCTCGGGCTCGCGGTTGGGCGGCGGCACCACCCACGGGTGGGCGGCCAGGACATCTTCAGCCACTTTGGCAGGCGCAGGCGCGGGTTTAGCTACAGGCTGGGCAGACGCGGCAGGAGCAAATATGGAAGCTGCAAGCATCGTTGCAACGGCAGCACAAGTCCATGTCGAAAAACGCGTCTGGAGGCTTGAACGGGTCATTGATGTTCCTTTTTGTAACTAACGGTACGAATGTAAACGCATCACTTCACCCATGCAATCTATGACCTGTTAAGCCCTCACTATCCTTGGGATACAAAGGGCAATGGAGCAAATGCCAGTGCCCTCCAACAGCTCAGCGCTCGGCCACGTAATGCTGTGTGGTAACCGCCACACCGTCCTGCAAAAATTCACGAACGTTCTCTTCCAGATGCTGATCGGCCATCGTTGCCCGCGCGCGCTGATGCAAGTAGTCAGCCCATGATGAAACAAGAAACCGTTCCACATAACGCGTTGGATCGCCCAAATCGCGGTAGATGCGCCAGAGCGTGGCACCATCGCGCCGGCGCGACGCCTTGAGCTGCGTCACCGCGTTCAGGAACTCTGCGGCCTCGCCTTCACGAATACGGTAGGCAATCTCCACCGAAACTGGCCCGTCGCCCGGATGCGGCTCGCCCTTGACGTGCAGCTCTTCCCACAGTGCCACAGGCGTGACCTCCTGCTCGTCACCCATGCGCAGCGGGAAAGGCCGCGCCAGAAAAATGCCGCTGATCATCGCGAAGGCGCCTACCGCCAGCGTCACCGGCAGCCCTGCCACGGTAGACAGTGCACCCCAGACGGCCGAGCCGATGGCAAACGAACCCAGTGCGCTCACCGTGTGCAGCGCAACGGCGCGCGAACGCACCCACGGCGGCGCGCTCGCCTGTGTGGCGGTGTTGAAGGTGGCCATCACGCCCATCCACGCCGCGCCGCCAATGGCCAGGCACACGCAGACAATGGCCGGAACCCGCACAAACGCGGCGACCAGCATCACCGCTGCAAATGCCACACAGCCGATGGCCACCAGCCGGTCCAGCCCCAGCCGCGCACGCACCTTGCCCAGCACCAGCCCGGCGGCCACCGCGCCTGTGCCGAGGCACCCCATCAGCAAACCAAAGCCCGTGGCGCCAAGCCCCAGCTGCTGCGCGGCAATGGCAGGCAGCAAGGCCCACAGCGCAGAGCCTGCGCCCGAGTAAGCGACCGTGCGCAGGAGTTGCGCAAAGATGATGTCCGAGTGCCGCGCATACCGCAGCCCGCTCAACGTGCCGGACCACAGGCGCTCGGGTGGCAGCCGGGTTTCAGGGTTCGGCTTGGGCGGCCAGCGGCGCATGGCCTGCAGCATCACCATGCTGGCGGCAACGGTCAACGCAAACACCCAGCCTGCGCCCAGCCAGGCAAACACAAAACCGGCCATCGACGGCCCGATCGCCCGCGCGCTGTTCCAGGCGATGGACATGGCGGTGATAGCCTGCGCCATGTCCTCGCGCGGCACGGCGTCGGCCACCGAGGTGTTCCATGCAGGCTGCAAAAGCGCCGTGCAGCAGCCCGCCATGAACGTGAACGCGAGCAACACGCCAGGCCCGGCCCAGCCAAGCAGCGTGAGCACCGCCAGCATGCCGACCAGACAGGCCTGCACCTTGAGCGCGTTGCCGATGAGGCGGCGCCTGTCCGTGGTGTCAGCCAGCACGCCCGCGGGCAAGGCCAGCAGGAACATGGGGAGGAAAACGGCGGTCTGCACCAGCGCGGCGAGGAAGGCCGAGCCGGTGAGCTCCACCATCAGCCACGAGGCGGCCATGACCTGCATCGCGTTGCCGGTGAAGTACACGCCGCTGCCCGCCCACAGGCCGCGGAAGGCGGGGCGGCGCAGGGGGGTCCAGATGGAGTGGGAGGACGTGGGGGTAGGCGTAACCGGCATTGGAAGTAGCCACAAGCGTAGCGCAACTCGTTCCTAAGAATCCACTAAGTTGGCACATGTCAAATACTGCAGGTAACCGCGCAAAATGGCGCCACCGGCTCAACCGTATTGGAACTGGAATGAAGAAACAACTGTTATGGGTCCTTCTGGCCTTGTCGGCCGCGGCGCAGGCGCAGGCGCCGAATGCTGCGGCGTCCTGCCCGCCCGCACTCAAGCCCGTGGTGGAGCAGGCCAAGGCGGCCCACCTGACGGCGGAGTTGCTGACGCGATTTCACTACGAGAAGATTCCCCTGGACGATGCGCTGTCGAGCCGGATCTACGACCGCTACCTGAAGGCACTCGACCCTGAGAAGCTGTACTTTCTGCAAGGGGACATCGACCGGCTTGCGGCCAACCGCAACACCCTGGACGATGCCATCCTCACCGAAGACCTGCGTGCGCCGTTCGACATGTTCAATCTGTACGGATGCCGCGTGGCTGAGCAACTGGCTTATTCCCGTGGCTTGCTGCCAACCGGTTTCGATTTCCAGAGTAACGAAACCCTGCCTATCGACCGCAAGAGCCAGCCCTGGGCAACCACCGAGGCGCAGTTGCGTGACAACTGGCGCAAGCGCGTCAAGAACGACTGGCTGCGGCTCAAGCTGGCCGGCCAGAAAGACGAGGCCATTGCCAAGGTTCTGGACAAGCGGTACGAAAGCGCACTCAGACGCCTGGGCAACCTCAAAGGCATCGATGCTTTCACGGTGTTCATGAACGCCTACACGGAGGCGATTGAGCCGCACACCACCTACCTCGGGCCGCGCGCCGCAGAAGCCTTTGAAATTTCGATGCGCCTGTCGCTGGTAGGCATCGGCGCGGTGCTGATGGACATTGACGGCTATCCGACCATCCGCGAACTGGTGGCGGGTGGGCCAGCCACCCTGTCGGGCCAACTGGCTCCCGGCGACCGCATCGTCGGCGTGTCGCAAGGGGCTGCCGGCCCGATGACGGACGTCGTCGGGTTTCCCCTGGACGATACGGTGGCGCTGATTCGCGGTGCGGCCGATTCCATCGTGCGGCTTGAAATTCTCCCAGCCGGCAACGCGCTCAACGGGCCGGACCTGCCGAACAAAGTCGTCACGCTGAACCGCAAGACCATCACCATGCAGGACCAGGCCGCCAAGGCCAAAATCTTTTCAGTGACCGAGGCAAGCGCCCAGCGGCGGATTGGTGTGATCACCCTGCCTTCGTTCTACCAGGACGCCGAAGCCCGGGCCAAGGGCGACAAAAACTACAGGAGCGCATCGCGTGACGTGGCCAGGCTGCTGACCGACATGAAGGCGCAAAAGGTGGACAGCGTGCTGGTAGACCTGCGCGCCAACGGTGGCGGATCGCTGCAGGAAGCGATTGACCTGACGGGCCTCTTTGTCGGCAAGGGGCCGGTGGTGCAGGTGCGCAATGCGGACGGCACCGTCAGGGTGGAAAGCAGCGACAGCCCCGCGCCCGCGTGGGACGGGCCGCTGGGCGTGCTGATCAACCGCGGCTCGGCTTCGGCATCAGAGATTTTTGCTGCGGCCATCCAGGACTATGGGCGGGGGCTGGTCATTGGCGATGCCAGCTTTGGCAAGGGCACAGTCCAGACGGTGGCGAGCCTTGACAAGATTGCGAAGAATGAGAAGCCGGCGTTTGGCGACCTGAAGATGACCATCGCGCAATTCTTCCGGGTCAACGGCGGAACGACCCAGCTGCGCGGCGTCACGCCCGACATCCGATTGCCCGGGACGATTGATGCGGCGGATTTTGGCGAGTCGACTTTTGACAATGCCCTGCCGTGGACCCAGATCAAGGCGGCTGACTATGCGCCGGTGGGCAATGTCAGGGGCGAGGTGTCTGCGCTGCTGAAGCAGCACGAGAGCCGCGTTGCCGCAGACAAGGACTACCAGGGCCTGCTGTCCGACATTGCGCGAGCCCAGGGGCTGCGCAAGAGCAATGTGATTTCACTGAACGAAGTGGCCCGGCGGCAGGAACGCGAATGGCAGGAAAAGCGGCTGGCCAGATTGGAAGGTGCGGGTGCAACAGGCTCGGGCCAGCCGGGCGCCAGCGCATTGGCAGACGACGGGCTGCAGGCGAATGAACGCGCGCTTGGCAAGTCGCTTGCTGCGGAGAAGTCGCAGAAGGCGGTCAAGGATGTTTTGTTGAATGAGGCTGTGAGCATCATGGCGGATGAGGTGGCGCTGAAACGTGGGCAGTCTCAGTTGGCTAAGGGCGCTTTGGCTGCTAGTCCTGTGGTGGTGATGGAGTTGCCTGCGCCTGTGCCGGGATTACGGGCACAGTAAGGGATGCACCTTATTTCAACGTCATAACCAGGTTGAAGCAGGCGGTCCACTAACTACCATTCGACTGCGCAAGTTCAATGCAGAGCATTGCCTTCCTGGTCTCTACGGCCAGACGGTTTTCATCTTTGAGTGAGTTCTCCCAACGGTTCGGCCACTGTAAGCGGTCCAGGGGGTCGCACGTGATATCACTGCGAAAGACAGAAAAGCATGAAGCACGCTATTACCGCCAAGTTGCCAAAGAAGACTTCGGCTAAGGTTAATGACCCGGATAACCCAGCCTGGACGGAAGATATGTTGGGTGAACCTGTGCACAGACGCGGGCGCGGCCCGCAAGCTGCACCTACAAAGGTCCTTACCTCGATACGCCTGGACGCTGATGTTCTGGCATTCTTCAAAGCCCAAGGCAGTGGTTATCAGTCCCGGATCAATGACGTTCTTCGCACGCAGATCGAGTTAAAGCTGACTCGGCGTCCAGGCCCGACAACGCGTAAGCGCGTGTCGGCTTGACTTCAACTTTAGAGAGCACAGGGAGGCACCGTGGCAAATCTCGACGAGGCCAGGATCGACCGCGCTGTCCTTGCTGTGTTGTCCCTGACTCTTCACAACGGAGATCGCGCCTGGAAGACTTTCGACTGGGACGCGATGAACCGGTTGCATGCGAAGGGGTTTATCTCTGACCCGGTGGGCACGGCCAAGTCAGTCGCGCTCACCGAGACCGGGCTCGCTGAAGCTCAGCGTCTTGCTCTATATCTCTTTGGGAAGGAGCAACGCGACATGCCAGTAGCTTCAGTGCGCGCTTTTCTCCTCTAACACTTTGTGCGAGACGGTCAACTTCGACGTTAGATTGCACGCTTCTTCCGCAACCATCGTTGTAAAATAATAGCGTATTTGCTATGATTTTATTCAACGACTTGGGTGATCTATTACCACGACGAAAAGCTCCAAGCGGCTGCGCTCGCACTGCCTCCTGGGTTGCTGGCGCGGTATCTGCATCTCACAGACCGGATGTTGCAATACGGCCCGGATTTAGGCATGCCTCACACGCGTGCGATGGGCTCGGGTCTCTTTGAAATGCGATTGAAATCTCA
>JACMQX010000272.1 GCA_014376765.1 Ramlibacter sp.
CAGGATCAGCCGCATTTGGGTGTATTTGCCGGCTGGCAACGCGGTCTGGCCCAACTCGTCGAGCACGCCGTTGGTCAGTGCCAGCAGATTGATGCGCCGCGCCGGGCTCAAGGTGATTTCAGACCATCCCCCATCCGCATCTGCGGCTGAGGCGCTTTGGTGGACCCGGACCTTTTCGACCGTCACATTGACGGAGTCGTAGCCGCAAGATGGAGCGTCCGTCATGGCCATTCGAAGCGTGCCGGTCTGCGTGGGCGCATCGCCGCCGCCTCCGCAGGCCGCCAACGCGGCGACGGTCAAGGAAGCAAGAAAGAGTTGAATGGGCTGGCCTAGTTTCATGGGAGTGTCTCCGTGGGTGTCATGGATGAAGTCATATGGGAAAAAATCCCACATGTCCCAAGGCTAACGCCTTCCGTGTTGACCCCTGTAGGACGCGACCGCAACCATGTGTATGAAGCGTAAAGGAGTGCGTCGCGCCGGAGTGCGCGCCGCGGTGGCCGCACCTTGTTGTTCGCTCTCAGGTGTCAGTCAAACTGCACCCGGTCGGCCACAAGCACGCCGCTCACGACTTTGGAGCCGGTGACCGCCAGCCTGACGCCGTTGCGCAGGCCGCTTGCAGTTCCGTTGATGAAGGTCACGCTCGTGCCGCTGGCGTCGATGCTTTGGCCCTGGACCTTGAAACTGGCGGCTGATGTGTAGTTGCCAACGGCGCCCGTGACGTCAAATTTCGCGGGCCCGCCGGTGCCGGGTATGTAGCGCAACCTGAGCTTGCCGGCCCTCAGGACGCCGCCTGAGATGACCCCGGTCAACTCAACCTTGACGCCATCGCCAATGGATCTTGATGGACCTCCCGAGATCAGGGCTGCCGAGGCATCAACCTTCGTCCCCATGACCTTGAAGTCCGAGAGCGAGCCAAAGTCCGTGATGATGCCGACCAGTCCCAGCGGAGCGCCTTCGGTTGCGGGTACTGCATACCAGGGCTCCACTTTGGTGGCCGCAAGGATGCCGGCAGCAGGTGCGATGACCCCCCGAACTCGCACAATCTGCCCGTTGGCAAGCGACGCTTCCTCTAGATTGCCAGCGAATGTGGCGGCGGCAAAGTTAACCGTGAGGCTGCCAAGCGCAAAGCTGCGCGCAACCGCATTGAGGTGGGTGATTGATCCTGTGACGACAGGTGCCCCGGGAAGGGCAAGCCGTTCAATGCGTGTGGCCCTGAGGTAACCGGCGGCGCCGGGAAGGCCGTAGATCTGGACGTTGTCTGCGTTGTGCAGTGTCGCCAGGCCCGTCAGGCCCGTTCCGTCGAAGATGGTCGAGCTATCGGTCTGGACCAGCACGCCCATCACCTGAAGGCTGCCAACCGTGCCATCCCCCACGTCGAGACCCGAGACCGTGCCGCGCAGGTCTGCCGCCGAGACGATCTGCGTTGCGGTGTTGGTGATCAAACCGTCTGTGGACGTGCCCGTAATGCGTGTCGTCATACCCAGCTGCAGGCTGGTGGCGTCCTGGATGTCGATGGTGGCTGTGGCAATGTCGTGATGCACCCCATCCACAATGATGCTGCCAAAGCCGTCGATCGATCCGACGAATACCGTGTAGATGCCCGTGCCTCCGGAGCCCGGGCTACCACTACCGCCCCCGCCGCTGCCCCCGCTGCCTGCGCCGCCACCTGCACCGCTGCCTGCACCAGCCCCGGCAGAGCCGCCATAACCACCCCCGCCGCCGCTGCTCCCGCCGCCGCCCAGGCTGACAGAGCCGCCAGTGCCGCCGCCACAGGCAAGCAAGAGCGCGCTGACCAATACGAGGAGGACCACGAGGGCCTTTTTGATCATTTCAATTCCTTTGTTTGAGGCGCATGGGGCGCGGCATCAACCCCTGTGTCCCGTTCATCCTCGTGGTAGGCATAAATGCCAACGCGGATGCGGCGCGTGCCAGGTTGGGTTGCGGCGTCCAGCGACGCCTGCATCTGATCGAACAATTCGCGGTGCAATGTGTCCCAGCGCTGGCGGGCAAGCAGTTCAATCCTTGCGCAGTCCTCGTCAGACATGCCACCCACGAAAACGGCCCGCTCCAGCATGGCCGGCTGGTTCCCCAAGGTGTTCGATACGGCGGCCTCCAGGTGGTCGCGGGTGTTGTCACCAAGAAATGCCAGCATGGCCTGCTGGTCCTGGGCGGGTACAAAGGCTTCGGATGACAGCTCGACATATTCAGCGCCCTCGACCACCATTCCGAGACGCACCAATTCGTCCAGCACGGAGCGGTGATGTACGTCGCCCCGGCTTGCCTGTCGGGCAACTGTCTCGAAAGTGGGTTCATTGGCGGCGGGACTTTTGGGCAGGCGCCGTTTGGCAGGGTCCCTGGCGGCCATTTGCAGCCACAGGGTGAAAGTTTTTGAGGCAGAAGACCATTCGGTGCGTGGCAGGGCGTCATCCAGCCCGCGCAGCCGAAGGGTGACGTCCTTGCGGTTAAGCCCGGTCGTGACCGATAGCTGGCTCACATTGGGCCGCTCAACTCCGCGAGCCTTCCAGACGCGGCGGGCATCTTCGATGAGCAGGTTGCGCAGCATTTCGTCCAGATCCTGGTATTTCAACCCCATTCCCAGCGAAAGGCGGACCAGCGGACGTAGCACACGAGAGCAGGCGGCCAGCGCCCATGACAGACGTTCATGCATGCCCGATACTTTATCTCACTAACGTGCGCCTTCAAGGTACCAGTACCTCCGCTTTCGTGTCGGAGTAACGGTCGGAGTCACCTTGGAGCCTTCAATGCCCGAGCCCTTGCTGTTGGGCGCCCCGATGATGAACGGAACCTGTTTGGTCACCGTATCGCCGTTTGCCAATGTGTAGCTGACAGTCACCACACCTGTCACCGGGCTCGGTGCAAGCCCGCCCCCCGTCAACAGGCTGCTCGTCGCGGTCTTGCAGAAAAGTGGCGCCGAATAGACCCTTGCGTCGCCGAGGTTGGCGCTGCAGGTGCCTGCATCCGGTGCCTTTGGCTTGTTGGTGCTGAAGTAGGTGAGCCCGCCAACCGTGATCGGCGCGTTGATAACTTTCTCTCCTGCCGTGCTCATCGGGATATAGCACCCTGCGGTAAGGTCGTCGGTTGAGCCGGCCCGGCCCAGGCTGGAAGGGGTGATGGCGGAAAAGGTGGAGGTCGTTCCCTTGGTGACCTTGTTGTCATAGACGGTGAAAAATGCATCGCTGCTCACGTTGGCCAGCGGCTTTTCCCGGTCGCCGGAGCCGACGAGAACGGCCGCAAAGGTCTTGGACAGTACGACATCCGGCGCGTAGAAAAACTTGCGCGTGCCCGCGCCCTTGAGCGCGGCAAGCTTGAAGATGCCCCAGTCACTTACGGCGGTGCTGCTGGCGGTCTCAAAGTCAATGCGATAGACGCTTCCGCTCAGATCCACTGCGTAGGCGCGGTCAACGAGCCCGTCGAAGTCCGAGTCCACCAGCGACACGTCAGCAGGCACGCTGCGGTCGGTGTTGAACTGTTTGACCAGAGTCCCCGTGATGGCATCCAGCACCAGGACGGCGTTGCCAGTTGTCGTGACACCCGCACTAGGGGCGTCCTCCGCAGCGCTGTCATAGCCGGCGCCCATGATGATGACCGGATTGGCGTAGCCCTTGACCCGTGCTACACGCGGCTCTGACCAGGTTTGGCCGAGCACGGACAGGTCTGCCGACGTTTTTTTCCAGAGAAACCGGGGCACGGCGGGATTGGTCACGTCCAGCGCGTAAATCACGCGGCCGCCGCGACGCATCGTGGGATAAATGTAGACCTTGTCAATCGTGCCGTTGGCCAGGACTTTTTGGTAGACACCAATGGGCCCGTCCACAAAATAGTCGCGGGGCTGGGGCGTAGATGGGTTGATGGGCAAGTTGATTACCGTTGTGGACAGGCGCACTTCTGGCGAGTTGGCGCGCAGGCGCGCCAATTTACCCAAGTGCTCCTGCGGCATGAAGCTCCAGATTTCGTTGCCGGCTTCGGTGCCAGTCTGGTTACCGTTGACGGCGCGCAGGCTTCCATCGTTAGTGCCGTAATAGACCACTACGCCGGTGCTTCCGCCATAGTTCACCACGGCTGGCCGGGAATGCAAAACGTCGCCATGGACACTGGGCCGGACGGTGACTGTGCCGCCCGGGCCGAGTTCGTCGCCCGCGTTGTCAGTGCCGCGAACCCAGTTGATCAGGTTCGTGCGGTCCGCAGCGGTTGCCACGCCCAGGGTGGTGGTCGTGATGGCCGTGGTCGCGGTGATGAATTGGGTGGCAGTACCGGTGAGGTCGGTATTGGCTGCGCAGGACAAACAGGTGTAGATTTTGCGGCCGTCCTGGGCGGTTCCGTACACGGTCCTGATGCGTTGTGCCACGCCGCCTTTTTCCACCACTTCGCCATCCGGCGCATCGGTCGTGGTCGGTGGCGTTCCCAGCGGCTGGTTGACCCAGAAGGTGCTGGTGGTTGACCAGAAGGACTTGGCAGACGGCGAGAGGAAACCGGTGGCGCCACTGATGGCCGCATCGCCGTTGGCGTCTCCGAGTTGCAAGCTGTCCGTCGCCCGGTCGTAGTTGAACTTGTATTGCTTGAGGTTGCCGCGCCAGCGGGGGCGGGCGTCGCCGTCCGGCCTGAACATGCCCATGAACACCTGGTTGAGATAGGTGCCCCGCGCATTCACGCTCACCGGCAGGCTGGCCGATGCGAACACGCTGTTGACGGATTGGATCTGGTTGAAAATCTTGTTCAGCGCATCGGCAATCTGTGCGCCGCCGCCGACTGTCGAGTCCACATCAAAATATTCGCCACCGCTGCGTGCGGCCATGCTTTTGAGCATGGCCGTCCAGCCCGGGCCCTGGCCGGTGGTGATCTTGTCCACA
>JACMQX010000273.1 GCA_014376765.1 Ramlibacter sp.
CCGCGCAGCGCTGGGTGGCGCGCGCCATCACCGGCGAAGTGACGCTGGAGCTGCGCCGGGGTAACGACTATTCGCTGCTCAATACGGAGTCGCCCAACCTCACCTACCACCCCGAGCGGTTGACGATGGAAAAGGGCGAGTCGATGTTCACCCCGCTGGACCGCATCGGCCAGCTGACCATGCGCAACCTGGACATCATGGACACCCGCGACAAGCTGATGATCTATGCGCGGGCCGGGCTGCTTTCACTGGGTGGCGCTTCGGGGCTGGCGCAGCTGGCCAGCGAGCAGGACCCAGGCAAGGGCAAGGCTGGCTGAGCCTGTTACCTGATGTTGGCCACCATCGCCTGATTCATGGATACCAGGCCTTCCACGGCGGCGTCCTGGCGTGTGTCGTAGCCGCCGGTTTCACGCAGGGTGGCAAATTGGCCCGGCACGGCCAGCGCGCTGTTGACCGAAATCACCTGGGTGTGCGCATGACTTTGCAGCAGGTGGGTGCGCGGGGCGCCCGTGACTTTGAACAGCGATGTACCCTCATACGGGTGGCGCCGTAGTCGGTACCGCCCAGGTAGGCCGCGCGGGTGCTGGCGGTGGAGCCGCCACCGCTGAAGTCGGTGCCGCAGTAGATACCCACGCTGGCCTCGCCCTCCAGGCCAGGGCCACGAGACTCCAGACTTGCCTGGAATAGACGAGGGCCAGGCGATATAACTTGCGCATCATCATCAACACTCCTTGCTCAGAACGCAGGGACGGCGGGCAAACCCAATCAACACAAACCCGGTGCGGCTCAGACCACCACAGGCTCAGGCTCCAGCCTGATGCCAAAGCGCTCATACACACTGGTCTGTATCGCCTTGGCCAGCGTCACCACCTCACCGCCGGTGGCGCCGCCGCAGTTGACCAGCACCAGGGCCTGCCGCTCGTACACGGCGGCGTTACCGATCGACTTGCCCTTCCAGCCGCAGGCGTCGATCAGCCAGCCGGCTGCGAGCTTGACGCTGCCATCAGCCATGTTGTAGTGAACGATGTTGGGCTCGCGGGCAATGATGTCGGTGCACTGCTCGGGCGAGACCGTCGGGTTCTTGAAGAAACTACCTGCGTTGCCGATCACGCGCGGGTCAGGCAACTTGGCGGTGCGAATGGCGCAGACCCAGTCGAACACCTGCATCGCCGTGGGCGCGCTGATGCCGTTCTCGCTCATCTTGCGCTCCAGGTCGGCATAGCCGAACACAGCCTTCCAGGGTTTGGGCAGGCAAAACCGCACCCGGGTGATCAGGGCTTTATCCTTGAGCCCCAGGCCGCCCAGCGCGGCGGCCGGGTGCTTGAAGACCGAGTCCCGGTAGCCAAAGCCGCATTGCGCTGCGTCCAGCGTGAAGGCGCGGCCTGTGGTGAGGTCGATCGCGTCCAGCGAGTCGAAGCGGTCCTGCAGTTCCACCCCGTAAGCCCCGATGTTCTGCACCGGTGAGCCGCCCACGGTGCCGGGAATCATGGCCAGGTTCTCAAGGCCCGGAAAGCCGTTGTGCAGCGTCCAGGCGACGATGTCGTGCCAGTTCTCGCCGGCGCCGGCTTCCACGATCCAGGCCCTGGGGGTTTCCTTGACCAGGCGCCGGCCCATCACCTCCACCTTGACAACCACCGGTTTGACGTCGCCCGTGATGACGATGTTGCTGCCGCCGCCCAGCACAAACATCGGCTGCCCGGCCAGCTGCGGGTCGGCCAGGACCTGCTGCACGTCGTCCTCGCTGCCCACCCGCACCAGCGTGTGCGCCTTGGCGACGATGCCAAAGCTGTTGTAGGCCTGCAGGGGTACGTTTTGCTCCTTGATCATGGGAGAATTGTCGCATCCTGCCCACTGCGGCACAGCACAACCCCGGGGAGACTTCATGCCGTCTTTTGACACCGTCTGCGAACCCAACCTCGTCGAGGTGAAAAACGCCGTCGAAAACACCGCCAAGGAGATCGCGACGCGATTCGACTTCAAGGGCACGCCGGCGGCCATCGAGCTCAAGGACAAGGAGATCACGCTGATCGGCAACGCCGATTTCCAGCTCACACAGATCGACGACATCCTGCGCAACAAGCTCACCAAGCGCAGCGTTGACGTGCGCTACCTGGATGTGGGCGATGTGCAGAAAACCGGCGGGGACAAGGTCAAGCAGGTGATCAAGGTCAAGAACGGTATCGAAACCGAGCAGGCCAAGAAAATCACCCGGCTGATCAAGGACAGCAAGATGAAGGTGCAGGCCGCGATCCAGGGCGATGCGGTGCGTATCACGGGCGCCAAGCGGGATGACTTGCAGGCTGCGATGGCGCTGATTAAAAAGGACTTGACGGAAATGCCGTTGACCTTCAACAACTTCCGCGACTGATATGAAGCTGCTGCTTCTCCTGGCCGCATTGGCGTGTGGACCCGCCTCTGCCCAGACTGTCGGTCTGTCCGGCATGCTCGGCAACCGCGCGCTGCTGATCGTGGACGGCCATGCGCCAAAGAGCGTGGCGCCCGGCGAGACGTTTGAGGGCGTCAAGGTGGTGTCCACTTCGGGTGACCAGGCGGTGGTGGAGCTGGGCGGCAAGCGCGTGGCCCTGCGGGTGGGGGATGCGCCAGCCAGTGTGGGCGCGCGCGGTGCCAGCGGCGGCGGCGGCAACGGCAAGATCGTGCTCACGGCCGGCAGCGGCGGACACTTCATGACGCAGGGTGCGATCAACGGCAACACCACGCAGTTTATGGTGGACACCGGCGCCACCGTGGTCAGCCTGAGCGTGGCCGACGCCGAACGCATGCGCGTGAACTACAAGGCCGGGCAGCCGGTGCGCATGAGCACAGCCAATGGCACGGCACAGGGCTGGGCAGTCAAGCTCAATTCGGTACGGATCGCGGGTGTGGAAATCTTTGAGGTGGATGCAGTAGTGACGCCGCAGAACATGCCTTTTGTCCTGCTGGGGAACAGCTTCCTCACGCGTTTTCAGATGCAGCGGGACAACGACCAGATGACGCTGACGCGCAGATATTGACAGGCCTCTATCTGGCTTTCTTTGCCGCCTTGCCCGGCGCCACGGCTTCCGCCTTCTTCGCGCCCAGCTTCGACTCCGTCCCCTGCAGCAGCCGGTTGATGTTCTCCCAGTGCCGCATGGCCAGCAGCATGCCCATCAGGAAAATCGCTAGCATGACGGAGCGCTCGCTGTACCAGACCACGCGGTCGCCCAGCATGTAGAACACCGGTGCAAACACGGCGGACACCAGCGATGCCAGCGACGAGTAGCGAAAGAAGAACGCGATGATCAGCCAGGTCGCTGCCGTTCCAAGCCCCAGCGGCCAGGCAATGCCAAACAGCACCCCCAATGCCGTTGCCACACCCTTGCCGCCCTTGAAGCGGAAGAACACCGGCCAGAGGTGCCCGATGAATGCGGCCAGTCCGACCAACGCGATGGTGCCGTCCTCCATGCCATAAGGCTGGCCGAACAGTTTGACCAGCGTCACCGGCAACCAGCCCTTGAGCGCATCCAGCAGCAGCGTGATGATCGCAGCAGCCTTGTTGCCCGAGCGCAGCACATTGGTCGCACCGGGGTTCTTGCTGCCATAGGTGCGCGGGTCGCCCAGGCCCATGACGCGGCTGACGATGACAGCAAAAGACAGGCTACCGATGAGGTAGGCAGCCAGGATGGCCAGGAAGGGGTAGAGAAAGTCCAACGAAGTCTCCGGTGAATGCTGTATTTTGACAGTGCACGTCAGTCGTCAAGCGCGCACTGAACAGGTTTGCCGTCCAGAAGTGTGACGCAAACCTGCGGCTCGATGCCCACCAGGTACCCCCGCCGCCCGCCATTGATGGCGATGCGCGGCAACGCGAGGATCGTCTCTTCAATAAACACCGGCATTTGCTTGCGCGTACCGAAAGGCGAAGTGCCGCCCACCAGATAACCACTGTGCCGGTTGGCCACCTCCGGCTTGCAGGGCTCCACCGATTTGGCGCCGATCTGCCGCGCCAGGTTCTTGGTCGACACCTTGCGGTTGCCGTGCATCAGCACCAGCAAGGGCCTGGCGTCCTGGTCCTGCATGACCAGGGTTTTGATTACCGTGAAAGGATCTAGCCCCAGCACCTGCGCGCCGTGCTGCGCGCCGCCGTGCTCAAGGTACTCGTAGGGGTGCTCGGTGAAGGCGACCTCATTGGCTTTCAGCATAGCCGTAGCCGGGGTTTCGCTCACGTGGTCCTTCTTGCCCATACACGGGTTCCGTCAGCTGTGCCGCCGCATCAGATCGCGGGGTCGCGAATGTCCCAACGCACCTTATCGATCGCAGCCAGCAGTTCAGCAGACAGCGTGGTGCCAAAAGCGTCCAGGTCTTCTTCCAGTTGCGCCAGCGAGGTCACGCCAATGATGGTGCTGGCCACATGCCACTTCGTGTAGCAAAACGCCAGCGCCATCTGTGTGGGCGTAAGGCCGTTCTCGCGGGCCAATGCGTTGTAGCGGCGGGCGGCGGCCAGCGCGTCGGCGCGGCCCCAGCGCTGCTTGCGCACCGACTCGAACTTGCCCAC
>JACMQX010000046.1 GCA_014376765.1 Ramlibacter sp.
ATCGGCACCTGCGTTGGCGTGCGCGGCACCCGCGTCAATGCCGTGACCAACGAGCTGGCCGGCGAGCGGGTGGACATCGTCTTGTGGAGCGAAGACCCGGCGCAGTTCGTGATCGGTGCACTGGCCCCGGCCAACGTCTCTTCCATCGTGGTCGACGAAGAAAAGCACGCGATGGATGTGGTGGTTGACGAGGAAAACCTCGCGATCGCCATCGGCCGAGGCGGCCAGAACGTGCGCCTGGCGTCTGACCTCACGGGCTGGAAGATCAACATCATGGATGCGGCCGAGTCGGCCCAGAAGCAGGCTGAGGAAACCGACACCATTCGCGCGCTCTTCATGGAAAAGCTCGACGTGGACCAGGAGATCGCCGACATCCTGTTTGCTGAAGGCTTCACCAGCCTGGAAGAAGTGGCCTACGTGCCGCTGCAGGAAATGCTGGAGATCGAAAGCTTTGACGAAGACACCGTCAACGAGCTGCGTTCGCGCGCCAAGGATGCGCTGCTGACCATGGAAATCGCCAAGGAAGAAAACGCACTTGAAGTCTCGCAGGACCTGCGCGACCTGGAAGGCCTCACCCCCGAGCTGATTGCCAAGCTGGCTGAAGCCAGCGTAAATACCCGCGACGACCTGGCTGACCTGGCCGTCGATGAACTCACAGAAATTACCGGCCAGTCTGCGGACGAAGCCAAGACCCTGATCATGAAGGCTCGTGAGCACTGGTTCACCAGTGAAGTCGCAGTCGTTCAAGAGTAATGGTCATGAAAGGTCCCACAACAGATGTCAAATACGACCGTCGCCGAGTTTGCTAACGAACTCAAGAAATCAAACGAGACCCTGCTCGAGCAGCTCAGGTCCGCAGGCGTGGCCAAGTCCGCTGCGTCCGATGCATTGAGCGATTCCGACAAGCAAAAGCTGCTGGCTTACCTGCAGACCGCCCATGGGACTGCCTCGGGCGAGCGCAAGAAGATCACGCTGGTGAAAAAGTCGACCAGCGAAATCAAGCAGGCTGACTCCAGCGGCAAGGCCCGTACCATCCAGGTTGAAGTGCGCAAGAAACGCACCTTCGTCAAACGCGACGAGGGCACTGATGCGCCTGGCGAGAGCTATGAGCAGGCGCCTGAGGTTGAAATGCCGGCAGCGCAACTGATTGACGACGCCGAACTCGCGCGCCGCGAGGAAGAAGCCCGCCACCAGGCCGAGTTCATCCGCCGCCAGGAAGAAGAGCTCGCCGAGAAGCGCCGTCTGCGCGAAGAGTCGGAAGCGCGTGAGCGTGAAGTGTCCGAAAAAGCCGCCGCTCAAGCCTCACAAGCGCTCAAGCAGCCTGCCCCGCAAGAGGCCCTCGCCGAGGGGCCGGCGCATGACGTGCCTGATGAAGCCGCCATCAAGGCTGAGGCCCAGGCACGCGCTCAAGCTGAGGCACGCGCCAAGCAGGCCGCCGAGTCCAAGGCCCGTGCTGATGAAGAAACCGCCCGCGCCGCCGATCTGGGCGAGCGCCGCCGCAAGGCTGAAGCCGAAGCTGCTGCCATCCGCGTGATGATGTCGCAGCCCAAGAAGGTGCTGGTGCCCCACAAGGTGCCCGAGCCTGTCAAGCCGGTTGCCAAGGTAGCCCCGGCCGATGCCAAGGCCGGCATGAAAGGCACGCTGCACAAGCCGGCCGCCGGCAGCCAGCAACCAGCGCGCCCGGGCGCACCCGCAGCGCCTGCCGCGCCGGGTTCGGGCAAGGAAGTGAAGTCCGCCAAGCTGTCATCCAGTTGGGCCGGCGATCCTGCCAAGAAAAAGGAAATCAAGACCCGCGGCGATTCCAGCGGCGGCGTGGGCCGCAACAGCTGGCGCGGAGGCCCGCGCGGCCGCCGCGGCAATGACCGCGACCGTGATGACCACGCGCAAAGCGCGCCGGTTGAAGCCCGCATCATTGAAGTGCACGTGCCTGAAACCATCACCGTCTCCGAGCTGGCGCACAAGATGGCCGTCAAGGCCTCCGAGGTGATCAAGCACCTGATGAAGCTGGGTCAGATGGTCACCATCAACCAGCCGCTGGACCAGGACACCGCCATGATCGTGGTGGAAGAAATGGGCCACAAGGCCGTGGTTGCCGCACTGGATGACCCCGAAGCCTTCACGGACGATGAAGTCGCTCATTCGGCCGAAAGCCTGCCGCGCGCACCGGTTGTGACCGTCATGGGCCACGTCGACCACGGCAAGACCTCGTTGCTGGACTACATCCGCACTGCCAAGGTGGCAGCGGGCGAAGCTGGTGGCATCACCCAGCACATTGGCGCCTACCACGTGGAAACCCCGCGCGGCATGATCTCGTTCCTGGACACCCCTGGCCACGAGGCGTTCACCGCCATGCGTGCCCGTGGCGCCAAGGCGACCGACATCGTGATTCTTGTTGTGGCAGCGGACGACGGCGTCATGCCGCAAACCCGTGAGGCCATCAAGCATGCCAAGGCGGCGGGTGTGCCCATCGTCGTGGCGATCAACAAGATCGACAAGCCTGATGCCAACACCGAGCGCGTGAAGAACGAGCTGGTGGTGGAACAGGTTGTGCCTGAAGAGTTCGGTGGTGATTCACCATTTGTCTCGGTCTCGGCCAAGACCGGCCAGGGCGTGGATGAACTGCTCGAGCAGGTGCTGCTGCAGGCCGAAGTGCTGGAGTTGAAGGCACCTGTTGATGCAATGGCCAAGGGCCTGGTCATTGAAGCTCAGCTCGACAAGGGCCGTGGCCCGGTTGCCACCATGCTGATTCAATCCGGTACGCTCAAAACGGGCGACGTTGTGCTGGCAGGTTCGACCTATGGCCGCGTTCGCGCCATGCTCGATGAGAACGGCAAGACCATCAAGACAGCCGGCCCCTCCATCCCGGTGGAAATCCAGGGCCTGACCGAAGTCCCGCAAGCCGGCGACGAGTTCATGGTGCTGACCGACGAGCGCCGTGCACGCGAAATCGCGACTTACCGCGCCGGCAAGTTCCGCAACACGAAGCTGGCCAAGCAGCAAGCCGCCAAGCTGGAGAACATGTTCACCGACATCACGGCAGGCGAAGTCAAACTGCTGCCGATCATCGTCAAGGCCGACGTGCAGGGTTCGCAGGAAGCGCTGGCGCAGTCGCTGCTCAAGCTGTCGACCGACGAAGTCAAGGTGCAAATGGTCTACACGGCCGTCGGCGCGATCAGCGAGTCGGACATTAACCTGGCAATTGCCTCCAAGGCCATCGTGATCGGCTTTAACGTGCGGGCCGATGCCGGCGCGCGCAAGCTGGCCGAGAACAATGGCATTGACGTTCGCTACTACAGCATCATCTACGACGCCGTCGATGAACTGAAGGTCGCCATGTCGGGCATGCTCACGCCGGACAAGAAGGAAGAGATCCTCGGTACCGCCGAAATCCGCCAGGTGTTCAAGGTCAGCAAGATCGGCTCGATCGCGGGTTGCATGGTCACCTCCGGACTGGTGCGCCGCTCTGCCAAGCTGCGCCTGCTGCGCGAGAACGTGGTCGTCTTCACGGGCGAGCTCGAGTCGCTAAAGCGCTTCAAGGACGATGCGCGCGAGGTCAAGGAAGGCTTCGAGTGCGGCTTGAACATCAAGGGCTATAACGACATCACCGAGGGTGACGTGCTGGAATTCTTCGAGATCAGGGAAGTCGCCCGGACGCTCTAATCCATGCCAGCACGCAAGTCAGCCGCCCCCAACCGCAGCTTCAAGGTTGCCGACCAGATCCAGCGCGATCTGACGGAGTTGATCGCGCGCGAACTGAAAGACCCGCGGGTGGGCATGGTGACGATCCAGTCGGTGGAAGTCACCCCCGACTATGCCCACGCGAAGGTGTTTTTCAGCTTGCTGATCGGCGACGCAAAGGAATGCGAAATCGCTTTGAACCAGGCTGCGGGCTTCTTGCGCAACGGCTTGTTCAAGCGGCTGCATATCCACACGGTGCCGACATTGCACTTCCTGTTTGACCGCACCACTGAACGTGCGGCGGACATGAACGCGCTGATCGCCAAGGCCGTCTCTTCCAGAGCCAAAGAGGACTGAAGATGAACGCGCCACGCACTAGGGTGCAGCGGCGCCCTGTGCATGGGGTGCTTTTGCTGGACAAACCACTGGGACTTTCAAGCAACGATGCGTTGCAGAAGGCCAAGTGGCTTTTGCGCGCCGAGAAGGCCGGCCATACCGGTACTCTTGATCCGCTCGCCACCGGTGTGTTGCCGTTGTGCTTCGGCGCCGCTACGAAGTTCAGCCAGCTTCAGCTCGACGCCGACAAGACCTACGAAGCCATATTGAAGCTCGGCATCAAGACCACCACTGCAGATGCCGAAGGCGACGTCCTGTCCGAGCGGCCCATACACATCACGGCTGCGCAGGTTGATGAAGTCATCCGGCGCTTCACCGGCCTTATTGCCCAGGTGCCGCCGATGTACTCGGCCCTGAAGAAAGACGGCAAGGCGCTGTATGAATATGCCCGCGATGGCATTGACGTCGTGCGTGAAGCGCGGCACGTGACGATCTACAGCCTGGTCCTGGTGGAAACGCCCGCCGACTGGGCCACAGTGGCCGAGCTGAAAATTCGCGTGAGCTGCAGCAAGGGCACATACATTCGCACGCTAGGCGAAGACATCGGTGAGGCGCTGGGTTGCGGCGCGCACCTGTCGGCCTTGCGCCGTACCGGCACCGGTGGCTTTGAGGCCAGCCAGTGCGTCACCCTGGCCGCGCTGGAGGCCATGACTGAAGAAGAACGCGAGGCGTGCCTGATGCCCACCGAGTCCTTGCTCAGGGGTCACATCCCCGTCACGCTGGACGCAGACAATGCAGGGCGTTTCCTGAGTGGCCTGCGCAGGCGGGGCAACTGGGCTGATGCAGCGCAGGTCAGCGTCTTCGGCCCGCAGGCAAGCGCAGGACAGGCGGCCAACCACGCCCTCCTGGGCTCGGCGCACATCAAGGCCGGCGAACTCATTCCCGGGCGGCTCTTGAGCCCGCTCGAAATTGGCCAGCTGCTGGACCAGCAAGCTGCCCAACAACCCAAGTTTCACCAAATTCAAGAAAGCGCAACATCATGAGTCACAAACAGATCCGCAACATCGCCATCATTGCCCACGTTGACCACGGCAAGACCACGCTGGTGGACCAGCTGCTGCGCCAGTCCGGCACCTTTGCCCAGCACGAGAAAATCGTCGACACCGTGATGGACAACAATGCGATTGAAAAAGAGCGCGGCATCACCATCCTGGCCAAGAACTGCGCCGTGACCTGGAAGGAGACGCACATCAACATCATCGACACGCCCGGGCACGCGGACTTCGGCGGTGAAGTCGAACGTGCCCTGTCGATGGTCGACGGCGTGGTGCTGCTGATTGACGCGCAGGAAGGCCCCATGCCCCAGACCCGCTTCGTGACGAAGAAGGCGCTGGCCCTGGGCCTGAAGCCGATCCTGGTGGTCAACAAGGTGGACAAGCCCGGTGCAAATCCCCAAAAGGTGGTCAACGCTGCCTTCGACCTGTTCGACAAACTGGGCGCGACCGACGAGCAGCTGGACTTCCCGGTGGTGTATGCCTCCGGCATCAACGGCTGGTCCTCGCTGGTCGAGGGCGAGGCCAATGAGCAGTGGGGTCCCGACATGTCGGCCCTGTTTGACACCGTGCTGGCCCACGTGCCCGCCCAAAGCGGCGACCCGGAGGCACCGCTGCAGCTACAGATTTCCGCACTCGACTTCTCAACCTTCGTCGGCCGCATCGGCGTGGGTCGCATCAGCCAGGGCACGATCCGCCCAATGATGGACGTCGCCGTCATGGAAGGACCGGACGGCAAGGTCGTCAAGGGCCGCGTCAATCAGGTGTTGACCTTCCAGGGCCTTGAGCGCGTGCAGGCCACCGACGCCGGCCCCGGCGAGATCGTGCTGATCAACGGCCTGACCGACATCGGCATTGGCGTGACCATCACCGACCCGATCAATCCCGCGCCGCTGCCAATGCTCAAGGTCGACGAGCCGACGCTGACCATGAACTTCTGCGTCAACACCAGCCCGCTGGCCGGCCGCGAAGGCAAGTACATCACCAGCCGCCAGATCTGGGACCGCCTGCAAAAAGAGCTGCAGCACAACGTGGCCCTGCGCGTGAAGGAAACAGACGAAGAAGGTATTTTCGAAGTGATGGGCCGGGGCGAATTGCACCTGACCATCCTGCTTGAGAACATGCGCCGTGAAGGCTACGAACTCGCGGTGTCCAAACCGCGTGTGGTGTTCAAGACAGTGAACGGCGATCGCCATGAGCCGATCGAGATGGTGACGGCTGACGTGGAAGAGCAGCACCAGGGCGGCGTGATGCAGGCCTTGGGCGAGCGCAAGGGTGAGCTGTTCAACATGGAGTCAGACGGCCGCGGCCGTGTGCGCCTTGAGTACCGCATTCCGGCGCGTGGCCTGATCGGCTTTACCAATGAGTTCCTTAACCTGACGCGCGGCTCGGGCCTGATCTCCAACATCTTTGACGGCTATGAGGCGCACAAGGGCGACATTGCGAGCCGCAAGAACGGCGTGTTGATTTCCATGGATGACGGCGAGATCTTTACCTATGCGCTGGGCAAGCTGGATGACCGCGGCCGCATGTTCGTCAAGGCCAACGATCCGGTGTATGAAGGCATGATCGTCGGCATCCATAACCGCGACAACGACCTGGTGGTGAATGCCACCCGCACCAAGCAGCTGACCAACTTCCGCGTGAGCGGCAAGGAAGACGCGATCAAGATCACGCCGCCGATTGAATGCACGCTGGAATACGGGGTGGAATTCATTGAGGACGATGAGCTGGTTGAGATCACGCCCAAGTCGATCCGCCTGCGCAAGCGCTTCCTGAAAGAGCACGAGCGCAAGCGCGCATCGCGCGATTAAAGAGATGCCCGGGTCGAGCCCCGGATGACAGATCCTTCGGACCCAAGGCCCAGCAAACAAGAATTACCCGTGAAGCTGACCCACACCAAAGCGGTTTTCCTCATGGTGGCAGTGACCCTGATGTGGTCCATCGCCGGGGTGGTGACGCGCCAGCTGGAGAACGCGCGCAGTTTCGAAGTCACCTTCTGGCGCAGCTTTTTCACGGTGATTTCTCTGCTGGTGATCCTCCCGCTATGGCAGGGCCGTGGTGTGTTCCGCGCCACCGACTGGCGCAGCCCGGCGGTGTGGTTGTCGGGCCTGTGCTGGAGCGTGATGTTCACGGCCTTCATGCTGGCCTTGACGCTCGCTTCAGTGGCCAATGTGCTGGTCACCCTCGCTGCAGGTCCTTTGCTCACTGCACTCTTCGCCCGCATCGTCATTGGCCACAAGCTGCCGCCCCGGACCTGGGGCGCCATTGTGGTGGCCGGCCTGGGCATCGCCTACATGTTCGGCTCGCAGGTGCGCATGGGGGAGGGTGGGCAGGTGGCCGGCATGCTGGTGGCTCTGTGTGTGCCCGTTGCGGCTGCCGTGCAATGGACGGTTGTGCAACGCAGTCAGGCCCAGGGCGGCAAGGTTGACCTGGTGCCCTCGGTGCTGATCGGCGCCGTCTTCTCGTCGCTGGCGACTTTCCCGCTGTCGTTTCCCTTTGTGGCCACTGGCCCGGACATTGCCTGGCTGTTTTTGCTCGGGCTTGTGCAGCTTGCCATTCCTTGCGTGCTCTCGGTTGTTGCTGCGCGGGTGCTCAAGGCACCCGAGGTTGCATTACTGGCCTTGCTGGAGGTGATCTTTGGCATCACACTGGCATGGTTGGGTGCGCATGAAGAACCGGGCCCGACGGTGCTGGCGGGTGGTGCGCTTGTGATCGGCGCGTTGGTGGCCAATGAATTGCTTGGATGGAGACAAAAAAATGCTTGAGACGATGACGGATGTGATGTCCGAGGTGCAAGGTCGCGTGGGCTTTATCACGCTGAACCGGCCCAAGGCCCTCAACGCCCTCTCGCTGGACATGATCCGCGCGCTGACGGCCACCCTGACCGAGTGGCGCGACGACGTTGAGGTGCTGGCCGTTGCGGTTCGCGGCATGGGCAAGGAAGGGCCTTTCGGCGCCTTCTGCGCTGGCGGCGATATTCGCTTCTTCCATCAGGCGGCGCTTGCGGGGGACAGCGCGCTGGAGGATTTTTTCACCGAGGAATACAGTCTCAACTACCTCATTCACACCTACCCCAAGCCTTACATCGCTTTCATGGATGGGACCGTCATGGGCGGTGGCATGGGCATCAGCCAAGGGGCGAGCGTGCGCATCGTCTCCGAGCGCACGAAGATGGCCATGCCCGAGACCAACATTGGCCTTTTCCCCGATGTAGGCGGTGGCTACTTTCTCAGCCGTTGCCCGGGCCGCTCGGGTGAGTACCTGGCCCTGACCGGCCAGATGATCGGCGGGCGCGAAGCTGTCAAGCTGGGCCTGGCAGACGGCTTCATGGAATCGGGCCGCTTGCCTGTGCTGTGGGACTCCCTGGTCAACACGCCCTTTGAGAGCAGCGGCGCCGTAGAGCACTGGGTGCGGACCAAATTCATGGCCGATCATGCTCACCCGAACATTGCCTCCACCGCGCAGGCCCGCATCGACAAGTTCTTTGCCTTGCCCAGCGTCAAAACCATCATCGATGCGCTGGAGGCTGATGCTTCAGAGTGGGCGGTGCAAACCGCCGGGGCATTGCGCAAGCGCTCGCCGCTCATGCTGCACGTCGTGCTCGAACAGGTACGCCGCGCGCGTCGCATGAGCTTGCCGGAAGATTTGCGCATGGAGCGCGACCTCGTCTACCGCAGCTTTCACTTGCGGCCCGGCGCTGCAAGCGACACGGTGGAGGGCATCCGCGCCCTGGCCATCGACAAGGACCACAGCCCCAAGTGGAACCCCTCGCGAATTGAAGACGTCACGCCTGAGATGGTGGCAGAGTTTTTTGAGAGCCCCTGGCCGCCTGAGGCGCATCCCTTGCGCCAACTGGGCTAGCCCGGGCAAGACAGCGTAGCCGCTGAAACCAGCTTCAGCGGCTGCGGCTTTTCATGGCGCGCTCCACCTCGCGCTTGCCTTCGCGGTCCTTGATGGTGTCGCGCTTGTCATGCTCGGCCTTGCCCTTTGCCAAGGCAATTTCGCATTTGATCTTGCCGGTTTTCCAGTGCAGGTTGATCGGCACCAGGGTGTAGCCCTTTTGCTCCACCTTGCCAATCAACCGCTTGATCTGCTCCTTGTGCAGCAGCAGTTTCTTGGTGCGCACGTTGTCCGGGCTGATGTGGGTGGACGCGCTATGCAATGGGTTGATCTGGCAGCCGATGAGAAACAACTCGCCATCCCGCACCACCACGTAGCCATCGGTCAGCTGAACCTTGCCCTCGCGCAGGGCCTTGACCTCCCAGCCTTGCAGCACCATGCCCGCCTCAAAGCGTTCTTCAAAGAAGTAGTTATACGACGCCTTCTTGTTGTCGGCGATGCGGGTAGCGGTCTCGGTTTTTTTTGTGGCCATATCGTGAAGTGGGGTTGAGCGGCGTCACGTCAAGTGGGTTGACCGGTATCAATACAATCGCCAGCAGGAGTTCAACCACCGGGTCTATGCGACCGAGCCGTAATTTTAGGCCTTGTCCCTGTCGCCGCTTCATGAAAACCGTCCACAAGTCCGTACTCATCTGGTACAGCGCCGCAGAAATGTTTGCCCTGGTCACCGATATCGTGAAATACCCCGAGTTCCTTCCCTGGTGCGACAAAGCCAATGTGATGTCGCAACACGAGGCCGGCATGACCGCCAGGGTCGGCATTGCCTTTGGCGGCATTCACCAAAGCTTCACCACCCTGAACGAGCACATACAGGACCGCCAGGTGCGGCTCAAGCTCATCGATGGGCCGTTTTCCAAGCTGGATGGTCAATGGGATTTCCTGCCGGTTGGCGACGCTTCACAACGCGCCTGCAGGGTTGAGCTGTCGCTCAACTACGACTTTGACAATGCGGCCCTGAGGGCGCTGGTCGGACCGGTGTTCGACAAGATCGCCTCCAGCATGGTGGACGCTTTCGTCAAACGCGCTGAACAGGTGTATGCCTGATTCGCCAAAGATCAAGGTGACGGTGGTCTGGTCGCCCGGGCCGCGTGAAGTGCACCAAAAATCCTTGTTGCTGGATGAGGGCGCCACAGCTGCTCAGGCACTGGCCGCGAGCGGATTCACTCTGCAGTTCCCGGAGTTGGCAGCGCAAGCCCTGTCGGTCGGTGTGTGGGGCCGCAAGGCACAACCTGCGCAAGCTTTGCGGGACATGGACCGCCTTGAGATCTACCGGCCCCTGATCGTTGACCCCAAGGTGGCGCGGCGGGCGCGTTTCCAGAAGCAGGGGGCGCGCAGTACCGGGTTGTTCGCCAAGAAAAGAGCCGGCGCAAAGGCCGGCTATTGACTCACCGCAGTGCTGGCCCTGCTTATTGAAGCTTGGGCCCGCTGCAATCGCGGGTGATGATTTCCTGAATCCGTTTGACTTCAGCCGCACGCGCCTCGTCACTCATGATTTCCCGCTCGCCCTGGGCATTGGACTGCTGGATGCGCCGGCCGGAGTTGAGGGTGAGGAGGCCGGTCTTGGCCCGGTCACAGTTTTGCGCCTTGTCGGCCGCCAGCTTGTCGTCTGCAGCCTTCTTCTTGCCGGCTTCTTCCAGCTCGGCCTGCTTCTTCCTGGCTTCAAGTTCGGTGTCTTTGCCCGACAGCCTGGGCAGCCCGCTGGCAGCCCGGCCCGGCGCGCTTGCAGCGCCCGAGGCGCCAGGCAGAGGAGCCGTAGCGGCATTAACGGCCAGATTGCGCGCGTTACGCGGCTGCTTGACGATGCTGGCATCCGGAATGTCAGATGGCGGCGGGCGGTCGCTGTAAACCTTGCGGCCGGTCTTGTCTATCCATTGCCATTGAGCGGCGGCCGCCAGCGACAAGGTGCAGGCAAGCAGGAAGAGGATGGGGCGAGACAGCTTCATTGATGAAGTTTAGCGCTGCGTAGGTCAAATTCATGTGTCTGGCAGGTGATTTTGCAATTCAGCCACGAAAAGACTACGCGTTGCACGCGGGTACAATCCGGTTTTTGGAGCTTTGACATGCGCCTTCTAGGAAAAGCGCTCACCTTCGACGACGTGTTGTTGGTGCCAGCGTTCTCCCAAGTCCTCCCCAAGGACGCCTCCCTCGCGACCCGACTTTCCCGCAATATCAGCCTGAACCTGCCCCTGGTGTCTGCCGCCATGGACACGGTGACGGAAGCGCGCCTGGCCATTGCCATCGCGCAGGAAGGCGGCATCGGTATCGTTCACAAAAACCTCACGCCGGCCGATCAGGCGGCTCAGGTCAGCAAGGTCAAGCGCTATGAATCGGGCGTCCTGCGCGACCCGGTCATCATCACGCCCAGCCATTCGGTGCGGCAGGTGATCGCGATGAGCGAGCAGCTGGGCATCTCGGGCTTTCCCGTGGTGGACGGCGGCAAGGTTGTCGGCATCGTCACCGGCCGTGACCTGCGTTTTGAAACCCGCATGGACCTGCCGGTGAGCGTCATCATGACGCCGCGCGAGCGGCTGGTCACTGTCCCCGAAACAGCCTCGCTGGACGACGCCAAGGGACTGCTCAACAAGCACCGGCTGGAGCGGGTGCTGGTCATCAACGACGAGTTCGAGCTCAAGGGGCTGATCACCGTCAAGGACATAACCAAACAAACCAGCTTTCCCAACGCAGCGCGCGACACGCGCGGTCGCCTGCGCGTGGGCGCGGCGGTTGGCGTGGGGGAAGGTACCGAGGAGCGGGTGGAGCTGCTGGTGCGCGCCGGGGTGGACGTCATCGTGGTGGACACGGCCCACGGCCACAGCAAGGGTGTGATTGACCGGGTGCGCTGGGTCAAGCTGAACTATCCGCAGGTGGATGTGATCGGCGGCAACATCGCCACCGGCGCTGCCGCGCTGGCGCTGGTGGAGGCGGGCGCTGATGCGGTCAAGGTCGGCATCGGCCCGGGCTCCATCTGCACGACGCGCATCGTGGCGGGTGTGGGCGTGCCGCAGATCATGGCGATCGACAGCGTGGCCACCGCCTTGAAGGGCTCCGGCGTTCCGCTGATCGCTGACGGCGGCATCCGCTTCAGCGGCGACATTGCCAAGGCCATTGCAGCCGGCGCCAGCACCGTCATGATGGGTGGCATGTTCGCCGGCACGGAAGAAGCGCCCGGTGAGATCGTGCTTTACCAAGGCCGCAGCTACAAAAGCTACCGTGGCATGGGCAGCATCGGCGCCATGCAGCAGGGCAGTGCGGACCGCTACTTCCAGGAGTCCAGCACCGGCAACCCCAATGCCGACAAGCTCGTGCCTGAAGGCATCGAAGGGCGCGTGCCTTACAAGGGGTCGATGATCTCCATCGTGTTCCAGATGGCCGGTGGCCTGCGTGCTGCCATGGGCTACTGCGGTTGCGCCACCATCGACGAGATGAAGGACAAGGCGGAGTTCGTGGAGATCACCGCCGCAGGTATCCGCGAAAGCCATGTCCATGACGTGCAGATCACCAAAGAAGCGCCGAACTACCGCGCCGACTGATGAACCACGAAAAAATCCTCGTTCTCGATTTCGGCTCGCAGGTCACCCAGCTGATCGCGCGCCGCGTCCGCGAAGCCCATGTTTTCTGTGAAGTCCATCCCTGCGATGTGACGGACGACTGGGTCCGCGAATTTGCCAAAGACGGCATGCTCAAGGGCGTGATCCTCTCTGGCAGCCATGCCAGCCTCTGGGAAGACGAAACCTTGCGCGCACCCGCCGCAGTGTTTGAACTGGGCATCCCGGTACTGGGCATCTGCTTTGGGATGTACGCCATTGCCGCGGCCTTGGGCGGCAAGGTTGAGGGCGGCCACAAGCGCGAATTCGGCTATGCCGAGGTCCGCGCTCGCGGCCACACCAGGTTGTTTGATGGCATTCAGGACTACGCAACGCCCGAAGGCCAGGGCATGCTGCATGTGTGGATGAGCCACGGCGACAACGTCACCGAAATGCCGCCCGGCTTCAAGCTCATGGCCAGCACCGATTCATGCCCGATTGCCGGCATGGCCGACGAGGAGCGCGGCTACTACGCCGTGCAGTTCCACCCCGAGGTCACCCACACCACGCAGGGCAAGGCGATTCTCGAACGCTTTGTGCTGGGCATCTGCGGCGCCCGGCCCGACTGGGTCATGCGCGACCACGTGGCCGAAGCGGTGGAAGCGATCCGCCATCAGGTGGGCGATGAGGAAGTGATCCTCGGCCTGTCCGGTGGCGTGGATTCATCCGTCGCCGCGGCCCTGATCCACCGCGCCATTGGCGATCAGCTGACCTGCGTCTTCGTCGATCATGGCCTGTTGCGTTTGAACGAAGGCGACATGGTGATGGACATGTTCGTAGGCAAGCTGCACGCCAAGGTCATCCGCGTGGAAGCAAGCGACCTGTTCCTGGGCAAGCTGGCGGGCGTGTCGGAGCCAGAAGCCAAGCGCAAGATCATCGGCGGCGAATTTGTCACGGTGTTCAAGCAGGAGGCTGCCAAGCTCACGCAGGCTGGCGCCAAGGGTGCCAAGTGGCTGGCCCAGGGCACGATCTACCCTGACGTCATCGAATCCGGCGGCGCCAAGAGCAAGAAGGCCGTGACCATTAAAAGCCACCACAACGTGGGCGGCCTGCCGGCCCAGTTGGGCCTGAAGCTGCTTGTGCCCTTGCGCGACCTGTTCAAGGACGAAGTGCGCGAACTGGGCGTGGCGCTGGGCCTGCCGCACGACATGGTTTACCGCCACCCGTTCCCCGGCCCCGGTTTGGGCGTGCGCATTCTTGGCGAAGTCAAAAAGGAATTTGCCGAGCTACTGCGCCGGGCCGACGCGATCTTCATCGAGGAGCTGCGCAACTTCAAGGACGAGGCCACCGGCAAGAGCTGGTATGACCTCACCAGCCAGGCCTTTACCGTGTTTCTCCCGGTCAAGAGCGTGGGCGTGATGGGCGACGGCCGCACCTACGACTACGTCGTGGCCTTGCGTGCCGTGCAGACCAGCGACTTCATGACGGCCGACTGGGCGGAACTGCCCTATGCGCTGCTGAAAAAAGTGTCCAGCCGCATCATCAACGAAGTGCCCGGCATCAATCGCGTGACCTACGACGTATCCAGCAAGCCGCCAGCGACGATTGAATGGGAGTAGGGGCAATCAGCCCCTTGCGCATCTTCGTCATCGGGGCTACTGGCACCATTGGCCAGGTCACTGTGCGAGCCCTCTTGCTCAAGGGGCATGAGGTGGTGTGCTTCGTGCGCCCGCATGCCGGCGTGGGCGGCCGGTTGTCGCCTCAGGACTGCTCGAAGCTTTTTCCGGGTGCGACGGTTCGCGTGGGCGACGTGCGCGATGCGGCATCTTTGACGCATGACGGATTCTGCGGTGAACGCTTCGATGTCCTCGTCTCGTGCCTTGCGTCCCGCACCGGCACGCCCAAGGACGCCTGGGCGATCGATCATCAGGCGCAAATCACTACGCTGGAAGCCGCGAAGGCGGCCGGTGTCACGCAGGTGGTGCTGCTGTCGGCGATCTGCGTGCAAAAGCCGTTGCTGGCCTTCCAGCATGCCAAGCTGGCGTTTGAGAAAGCGCTGATCGAGTCAGGGCTGACCTGGTCAATCGTGCGCGCAACGGCCTTCTTCAAGTCGCTGTCGGGCCAGATCGAGCGCGTGAAAGCCGGCAAGCCCTTCCTGATCTTTGGCAACGGCACGCTCACGGCCTGCAAACCGATCAGTGACAACGATCTGGGCAAGTACCTGGCGGGCTGCGTGGACGATGTATCGCGCCACAACCGCGTGCTGCCTATCGGCGGGCCCGGCGACGCGATCACGCCGCGCCAGCAGGGCGAGAAGCTCTTTGAACTGCTGGGTCGGCCGCCGCACTTCAGGCAGGTGCCGGTGGCGTTGCTGGACACGATCATTGCCGTGCTATCGCTGCTCGGCCGGGTGGTGCCGCCGCTGGCGGACAAGGCCGAGTTGGCGCGCATCGGCCGCTATTACGCCACCGAGTCGATGCTGGTGTGGGACGGGGCCGCCGGCGGCTATGACGCATCCGCCACGCCTTCGTCCGGCAGTGACACATTGTTTGATTTCTATGACCGCCAAGTGCGCGGAGAAGCTGCAGCCGAGCGCGGGGACCACGCGGTTTTCTGAAGCTTCTGAAGGCCGCGTTCAGGGTGCTTTGATCACCGTAAGAATGGCCACGCGCCATGTGTTTGTCGGCGCCACGGCACATCTCAAGAGGGCACTTGCCTTAGGCTCGATAAGCCATTTGACTACAGGACCGTGCGGCGCGCGATGTAAGACTGTAATCATCGCATTCAGCAAAAACTGTCCATGTTCTCGCCGCCCTTCCTTGAAAACGAGCACCAGCGCCTGGCGCTGCTTGAAGAAGTCGCGCCCGCCCCGTTTGTGCCGTCTTATGTGCTTCGCGAAGAGCGTTTTGACCGCATCTCGCGGATCGCGTTGCGCCTGCTCGACGTCCCGGTGGCGCTGATCTCAGTGCTGGACGGGGACATGCACTGGGTCCGCTCGGCGCAGGGGCTGAGCATGTCGGACACGCCTGCCAGCCTGTCGTTTGCCGGGCACGTCATCAAGGAAAAGCACTTCATGCGCGTGCCCGATGCCTCGGAAGAATCCCGATTCATGGACAACCCCCTGGTGTCCGGGCCAAACCAGATGCGGTCATGTCTCGGCGTGACCCTCAATCTGGCCCCGGGTATTGCAGCGGGAACGCTTTGCGTGATGGACGCGCGCGTTCGGAACTTCAGCTGCCAGGACGTGGCAGCGCTGCGGGATCTGGGCCACCTGGCCGAAGCCGAATTCCGGCTCGACGCGCTGTTGAATGTGCAAAAGCGTCTGCTCATCAAGCTGGACCTGCTGGAGCGACGTGCACGCGTCGATCCGCAGACCGGGTGCTGGAATGTGCGCGGCTTTCGCGAGCTGGTGGCCATGGCGGTAACTGACGCCGCGCGAGACGGCTCGACGCTGGCCCTGTGCTATGTGCGCGTGCGCAACTTCGACGCCCTGGCCAAACAGCACGACAAAGGTCAGCTTGACGCCATGCGGCAGCTGACTGCCCAGGTGCTGCGCAAGCGCTTGCCGGATAACGGCGCTCTGGCTGCTTTGGGCGGCGGCGATTTTTGTGCGCTGATCCCGGCGCCGACGCCCTTGGCTATTGAAGACCGGCTGGGCGAATTCACCTACCCGCGCGTCAAGCTCAATGGCCCCGGCATGCGCTTTGACCTGGACCTGCAACTCGGGTTTGGCCTTGCACTGTGGCATGAGATGCCTGCGGGCACGACTGCGACGGAAATCTGGGCAACGGCGCTGGCCAAGCTCGTCGAGACCTGAAGCCCCCGCCAGCCGGGAGCCGTGAGTGTCTCCAACCGGCGCACAATCTGGCGGATGTACCTCCCGCCCCAATTCAAATCGTCTGACGGCGCGATTGCTGCTGCGCTGATCCGCGCGCATCCCTTTGCCAACCTCATCAGCGTCGATGATGACGGGCTGCCTTACGTCACCAACCTCCCGTTGGTGCTTGAGGAGCGTACCGCGGCGGACCAGGAAGAAACGCAGTTCGTGCTGCTTGGGCACGTTGCCGGGCCCAACCCGCACTGGCGCTACCTGCAGGCGCGCCCCCGGGCGGTGGTGACCTTTCTCGGGCCCCACGCCTACATGTCACCGCAGGTCTACCCTGACCTCGCCCGCGTGCCCACCTGGAACTACCTGGCCGTTCACTGCACAGTGCAAGCCAGCCTGGTCGAAGCGCCGCACGACAAGGACGCCTTGCTCAAAAAACTGATCGGCGAACATGAACCGGCCTACGCGGAACAATGGCGCGGACTGGGGCAGGAGTACCAGCACAAGATGCTCGGCGGGATCGTGGCATTTGAGCTGCCTGTGACGCAGCTGCAGTGCAAGCTCAAGCTCAACCAGCATCGCACTGAGGCCCATGCGCGCATGAAGGCGGTGTACCGCGCAGGCACACCCCAGGAGCAGGCGCTCGCCGAATGGATGGACCGGCTGGGGATGGCGCCCGATGTACCGCCGCAGGTGACGCCGTGAATGACTCCCTGAGGCAGCCGTTGCCTGAAATTAAACCCGATACATCGGGGGACGCGAACAGCGACGACGCGTTCATGCGCGAGGCGCTGGCGTTGGCGCAGCAGGCGGCCTCGGAAGGCGAGATTCCCGTTGGCGCAGTGGTCGTCAAGGAGGGCAGGATCATCGGCCGCGGCCGTAACCGGCCGATTGCAGGACACGACCCAACGGCCCACGCCGAGATCAACGCCTTGCGGGAAGCAGCGCGGGCGGTGGGAAATTACCGGCTCGACGGCTGCGAGCTCTTTGTCACGCTGGAGCCATGCGCCATGTGCAGCGGCGCCCTGCTGCATGCCCGGCTCGGGCGCGTGGTGTTTGGCGCCAAAGACCCCAAGACCGGCGCGGCTGGCTCCGTGCTGGACCTGTTTGGCGAGGCCCGTTTGAATCATCAGACGCTGGTGGAGGGTGGGGTGCTTGCGCAGGAATGCGCCACCCTGCTCAGCAGTTTTTTCCAGCACCGGCGCGAGGAGGCCCGAATGAATCACACCCCCCTACGCGACGACGCGCTGCGCCCCGATGACGCCAAATTTGAAAGCTTGCCCGGCTATCCCTGGCTGCCAAACTACCTGTCAGACCTGCCGGCCCTTGCGGGCCTGCGCATGCATTACCTGGACGAAGGCGCGCACGCCGGACCACCTGAAGGCGCACCGCTGACCTACCTCTGCCTGCACGGCAACCCGGCCTGGAGCTACCTCTACCGCAAGATGATCCCGGTGTTTCTGGCCAGCGGCGCACGCGTGGTTGCGCCCGACCTGCCAGGCTTCGGCAAGAGCGACAAGCCCAAAAAAGAAACGGCCCACAGGTTTGACTGGCACAGGCAGGTTCTGCTCGAATTTGTAGAACGGCTGGACCTCAAGCAAGTCGTGCTCGTGGTGCAGGACTGGGGTGGCCTGCTGGGCCTCACGCTGCCGATGGAAGCGCCTGCGCGCTATGCTGGACTGCTGGTCATGAACACCACACTGGCCACGGGCGAGCTGCCACTGTCAGCCGGCTTTCTCGCCTGGCGAGAGATGTGCGCCAAAAACCCCGGCTTTGACGTCGCACGGCTTTTTGCCAGAGGTAATCCTCAGATGACAGCGAACGAATGCGCCGCCTACAACGCGCCTTTCCCGGATGCAGGGCACCGCGCCGCCTTGCGCGCCTTTCCACGCCTGGTTCCCGAGTTTGAGGACTCGGACGGCGCAGCCGTCTCCCGCCGGGCCCGTGACTTCTGGGGAAGCCAGTGGCAGGGCAAAAGTCTGATGGCCATTGGTGCGCAGGACCCGGTGCTGGGCCCGCCTGTGATGCAGGCGTTGCGCCAACAGATCCGCGGCTGCGGCGAACCTCTGGTGCTGGCGCAGGCCGGGCACTTTGTGCAGGAACATGGCGAGGCCGTGGCGCAGAAGGCGGTGGGATACTTCAGCCCGTGAGCAAACATATCTACATCTATTCGCCGTCCAGCGCGGTGCGCAACAAGCCGGCGTTCCGCCGTGGCGTGGCGCGTTTGAAATCATTGGGCCATGAGGTAGAGGTCGACGAGTCAGCACTGGCCTGCCACATGCGGTTTGCCGGCGACGATGAAACCCGCCTGGCCGCCATCCAGCGGGCTGCGGCCAGCGGCGCAGACGTGGCGCTGATTTCGCGCGGCGGCTATGGCCTTACACGAATCCTTGCCGGTATCAACTACAAAGCGGTGGCCAAAGCCGTCAGCAAAGGCACGCAGTTTGTTGGCCTGAGCGACTTCACCGCCCTTCAGTGCGCCCTGCTGGCCAAAACAGAAGCAGTCACCTGGGCAGGCCCGGCGCTGGGCGAGGACTTTGGCGCTGAAGAGGGGCCGGACGACATCATGGAAGACTGCTTTGACGACATGCTGCAAGGGCAGGGGGAGGGCGCAGGCTGGCAACTCCCCAAAGCGGACGCTGCATTGCTTGCGGCCCGCAATCGCAACGGAGAGGCCAGCATTACCATCGGCAATGCCACCTTGTGGGGCGGCAATCTGGCGGTGCTCAGCTCACTGGTGGGCAC
>JACMQX010000006.1 GCA_014376765.1 Ramlibacter sp.
TATGAAGCCCGAAGAAATCAGGGGCCTGTGGCTTGGCACGCTGGGCGTGGTGATCTTCGCCCTCACCTTGCCCATGACGCGGTTGGCCGTGGGCACGCCTGCCGACCCCCACATGTCCGGCGTCTTCATCGCCATGGGCCGGGCCGTCGTGGCAGCGGTGCTGTCGGCTGGCTTCCTGCTTGCCACACGTGCCCCGTGGCCGCGTCGCGAAGACTGGCTGCCCCTGGTCATCATCTCCGGCGGCGTGGTGTTCGGCTTCCCGCTCTTGACCTCGGTGGCCATGCGCCATGTGGCAGCGGTGCATGCCAGCGTGATCGTGGGTGTGCTGCCCCTGGCGACTGCCGCTGTCGGCGCCTTGCTGCATCGCCAGCGGCCATCCCCCGCGTTCTGGGCTTGCGCGGCGCTGGGCAGCGCGCTGGTCGTGGTTTTTGCCATGTTGCGCTCAAGCGGCACAGGCCTGTCCATCCAGCCAGCGGACATGCTGCTGCTGGCCGCCATGGCCTGCGCGGCAGTGGGCTACGGCTATGGCGCGCAACTGTCGCAGCGCATGCGCGCCGAACACGTCATCTGTTGGGCGCTGGTCCTGTGCACGCCGGTCACCGTGCCCGTCGCCGCGCTCAGCTGGCCGCACAACGACATCCCGCCATCCGCCTGGTGGGCCTTTGCCTACGTTGCGATGTTCTCGATGTGGCTGGGATTTTTTGCCTGGTACAGGGGCCTGGCCATTGGTGGCACAGTACGGGTGAGCCAGGTGCAGTTGATCCAGCCGTTTGTGTCGATGCTGTTTGCTGTGCCGCTGCTCGGTGAAACACTGGACGCCGTCACGGCGGGCTTTGCGCTCGCGGTGATCGCGACCGTCTTCATCGGCAAGAAAATGCCGGTTGGCCAGCCACAAAATTTGAGACAGACAGGAGTACTTTCATGACAACACCCCCCCGCAACCCCTGGGTGCTCGCACAACGCGCGCACAAGATGAACCCGTCCGTGATCCGCGAAATCCTCAAGGTCACCGAGCGCCCGGGCATCATCAGCTTTGCCGGCGGCCTGCCCTCCCCAAAAACCTTCCCCGTCTCGGCTTTTGCCGAGGCCTGCGACAAGGTGTTGCGCGAAGACGCCCATGCCGCCCTGCAATACGCCGCCAGTGAAGGCTTCGTCGCGTTGCGCGAGATGGTCGCGGCCAGCCTGCCCTGGGAAGTTGACCCTGCGCAGGTCCTCATCACCACCGGCTCGCAGCAGGGCCTGGACCTGGTCGCCAAGGTGCTGATCGACGCGGGCAGCCGCATCCTTGTCGAAACCCCCACCTACCTGGGCGCGCTGCAGGCCTTCAGCCCCATGGAGCCCGACGTCGTGGCCGTGGCGAGCGACGACCAAGGCGTGAACATCGAGGATCTCAAGCGCAAGGCCCCCGGCGCGCGCTTCCTGTATGTGCTGCCCAACTTCCAGAACCCCACCGGCCGCACCATGAGCGAAGCCCGCCGCGCCGCCCTGAGCGAGGCAGCGGCCGAGGCCGGCCTGCCGATCATCGAAGACAACCCCTATGGCGACCTGTGGTTCGACGCGCCGCCGCCCGCCCCGCTCACCGCGCGCAACCCGGAAGGCTGTATCTACCTGGGTTCCTTCTCCAAGGTGCTGGCCCCCGGCCTGCGCCTGGGCTTCGTCGTCGCGCCGGCCGCGCTCTACCCCAAGCTGCTGCAGGCCAAGCAGGCGGCCGACCTGCACAGCCCCAGCTTCAACCAGCGCATGGTGGTGGAAGTGATGAAAGACGGATTCCTGGACCGCCATGTGCCCACGATCCGCGCCCTCTACAAGTCCCAGCGCGACGCGATGCTGGCCGCCATGAAGCGCGAGATGCCCGCTGGTGTGGAATGGAACACGCCCGACGGCGGCATGTTCCTCTGGGCCCGCCTGCCCGAAGGCTGCAACGCTGTCGACCTGTTACCCCAGGCCGTCGACAAGGGCGTGGCCTTCGTGCCCGGCGCCGCCTTCTATGCCGACGGCGGCGACCCGCGCACCCTGCGCCTGTCGTTCGTCACCGCCAGCGTGGACCAGATCAACACCGGCATGGTGGCCCTGGCCGCCGCCATCCGCGAATACCAGCGCGACCTGGCCCCCGCAACGGTGGAGGGCTGAGCAGATGCTGCACCTCTGGGGGCGCCTCTCCTCCATCAACGTACGCAAGGTCGTCTGGGCCGCGCAGGAGCTGGGCCTTGAGTTCCAGCGGACCGAAGCCGGTGGCCAGTATGGCGTGGTCCTCACGCCCGACTTCATGGCGCAGAACCCGAACTCGCTGGTGCCGCTGATGGAGGACGAAGGCTTCACGCTCTGGGAGTCCAACGTCATCGTGCGCTACCTGTGCGCCAAACATTCCGACGGCAAGCTCTACCCGGCCACACTGAATGGCCGCTTTGATGCCGAGCGGTGGATGGACTGGCAGCAGACCACGCTCAACCCGGCGGGCCGCGAAGCCTTCATCCAGCTCATGCGCCGACCCGACGGCCAGAGTGACATGAACAAGGTCGCGCAGTCAATTGCCGCGACCGAGCCCTTGCTGGACCTGCTGGACCGCCACCTGGAAGGCCGCGACTACCTGCTGGGTAGCGAGTTCACCATGGCCGACATCCCCGTCGCCTGCGAAATCCACCGCTGGTTCGGCCTGCCGCGCGAGCGCCAGCCGCGCGCCCACCTGGACCGCTGGTACCAGCACATCCTGGCCCGCTCGGCATCACGCGGCGTGCTGGACTTTCCCTTGTCCTGAAACCCGCATACACGCCCATGAAACAGCGCCCCTTCAAGCAAGTCGACGTCTTCACAACAACACCCTACCTCGGCAACCCGCTGGCCGTGGTGCTGGACGGCAGTGGCCTGTCCACGCAAGAGATGCAGCACTTCACCAACTGGACCAACTTGTCGGAAGCCACCTTCCTGCTGCCACCCACACAGGCAGGCGCTGAATACAAGGTTCGCATCTTCTGCCCGGGCCGCGAGCTGCCATTCGCCGGCCACCCCACACTGGGCAGTTGCCACGCCTGGCTGGAGGCTGGCGGCAAGCCCCAAGGCGACTACGTTGTGCAGGAATGCGGCATCGGCCTCGTGAAACTCAGACGCGACGGGCAGCGCCTGGCTTTTGCCGCACCGCCATTGAGAAAAGGCGGGCCCCTGCCTGAAGCCGACGTAGCGCTGATCGCGCGCGGACTGGGCGTTGCGCGCCAGGACATCGTCGACCACGCCTGGTGCGACAACGGACCCAACTGGCGCGGCGTGATGCTGGCGTCGGCGCAGCAAGTGCTGGCGTTGAAACCGGACGCGGCCATCCTCGCCGGCCTGGACATCGGCGTGGTCGGCCCGCGTGGCAAGGTCGGGGTGGTGGGCGCGACACAGCGTGAGGACGAGTGCGCCTTCGAGGTACGCGCCTTCTTCCCCGGCAACAACAGCATGGCCGAAGACCCGGTCACCGGCAGCCTGAACGCCGCGCTTGCGCAATGGCTGATCGGCGCCGGGCTCGCGCCCCCTGAATACATCGCCAGCCAGGGCACCGCCCTGGGCCGCGCCGGCCGCGTCCATGTGCAGCAGCAGGGCGGCGACATCTGGATCGGTGGCGCATCTGTCACCTGCGTAGACGGCACCGTGAGTCTGTAAGGGAGCTGCGCCGTGACGAACAGCCGCATCGACCACCTCGTCATCATCGCCGCCAGCCTCGCTGATGGCGTGGCCTGGTGCGAGGCCACCATGGGCGTGACGCCCGCGCCCGGTGGCGAGCATGCGCTCATGGGTACGCACAACCGCCTGATGCGCATCGCCACCGTCAATTACCCGCGCGCCTACTTCGAGATCATCGCCATCAACCCTGCGCGGCCACAGCCGCAGCCCGCGCGGACCGGGCGCTGGTTCGACATGGACAACGCCGCCCTGCAAGAGCGCGTGGCCCGGGACGGCCCGCAACTGGCCCACTACGTGGTCAACGTGCCCGACGTGGCGGCCGCCTGCAAGTCACTCGCTGACCTGGGGCTGGACCGGGGCCGGGCGCTCAAAGCCTCGCGCATGACGCCGCGCGGCCTGCTCGAATGGCAGATCACCGTGCGCGACGACGGCCAGCGCCTGTTTGACGGCGCCCTCCCCACGCTCATCGAATGGGGCGATGTGCATCCCATCGCGGCCCTGCCCGAGTCGGGAATCACGTTGCAGTCGATGGCGGTGCGCCACCCGCGCGCCGCTGAACTGTCGGCCGCACACGAGGCGATCGGGCTGGTGGACGTGGGCCTGAGCCAGGGCCCAGCCAACCTCGCCGCCACGCTGCGCACGCCGCGCGGCCTCGTCACCCTTGAATCGCGAGGCCTTTGATGCTCGCGCTGTGCATCGCCTCCACCGAAAGAAAATAAATGTTCACCCGCGAAGAAGTGCAGGCCGCACAGCGCACGGTCTATGCCGCGATGCCACCCACGCCGCAATACCACTGGCCGCTGCTCGAGCAACGGCTGGGCATGAAGCTGTCGGTCAAACATGAAAACCACACGCCGGCCGGCGCCTTCAAGGTCCGCGGTGGCCTCACTTACTTTGAGCAACTGGTGCAACGCCGGCCACAAGGCAGCGGCGTGATCGCCGCCACGCGCGGCAACCACGGCCAGGCGGTCGGCTTCGCGGCGCGCAAATACGGCATGGCGGGAACCATCCTAGGGCCGCCCGGGCGCACGGCGTGGCCTGCACCATCGTGGTGCCGCGCGGCAACTCATTGGAAAAGAACGCCGCCATGCGGGCCCTGGGCGTGACGCTCATCGAGCACGGCGAAGAATTCCAGGCCGCGCGCGAACACGCCACCTCCCTGGCCGCTGAACGTGGCCTGCATATGGTGCCCTCGTTCCACCGCGATCTGATCAAGGGCGTGATGACGTACTGGGTCGAGTTCTTCGAAAGCTTCGCACCGGGCGAAATGCCCGAGGTGGTGTTCGTCCCCATAGGCCAGGGCTCGGGTTTTTGCGCCGCTGCTGTCGCGCGCGTATACACCGGGGTCACGTGCAAGCTGGTGGGCGTGGTGTCGGCCCATGCCACGGCTTACCTGGACTCGTTCAAATCCGGCCAGTTGATGGAGTCCCCGGTCACCACCGTACTGGCCGACGGCATGGCCTGCCGCGTGCCGGACCCCGAGTCGCTGGAGATCGTGCTGCGCGAAGCCGACGATGTCGTCGCCGTGACGGACGCGGAGGTTGCGCAAGCCATGCGTGTCCTGTTCGCCGACACCCACAACGTCGCCGAAGGCGCGGGCGCCGCGTCGCTGGCTGCAGCGATGCAGCAAGGTGAACGCTGGCAAGGACGGCGTGTGGGCACCACGCTGTGCGGCGGGAATGTCGACAGTGATGTGTTTGCCAGGGTGCTTGCCGGGGGCTGCCACTAAGGGATGTCATCCCGGACTTGATGAGCCTGCCCCGGACTTGATCCGGGGGGATCCATGTCTGCGTGAAGATGCGTGACTTCATGCAAGCATGGATTGCGGGACAAGCCCGCAATGACAGATTTTGACAGCGCGCCATGCCGGTCTCCCGCGCGACGCACGGTCGCCACCGGGACTTCCATGTCCGTCGTGCTTCGCCAGAATCCCCCCCATGGGAACCCTCTACCTTGTGCGCCATGGCCAGGCCTCGTTTGGCGCGGACGACTACGACATGCTCAGCGAGCTGGGCCATCGCCAGAGCGTCCGGCTGGGCGAGTACTTTGCGCAGAAGGGCCTGACGTTCGACGCCGTGCTCACCGGCACGCTGCGCCGCCATGCCGAGACCTGGGCCGGCATCACCAAAGGGATGGACACTGCGCCAGAGGCGCTGCAATGGCCCGGCCTCAACGAATACGACAGTGAGGCGGTGATCGCCGCCATCCATCCGCACAAACTTGAAAAGCCGGACTCGCCCGAGATGTACCGCCACCACTTCCGCCTGCTGCGCGACGGCCTGGCCCAGTGGATGGCAGGCGTCGTCAGCCCCAAGGGCATGCCCAGCTACAGCGACTTTGTCAAAGGCGTGACCAGCGCGCTGGACCATGTGCGCGCCTCGCACCATGGCGCTAACGTGCTCATCGTCTCCAGCGGCGGGCCGATCTCTACCGCCGTCGGCCACGTGCTGGGCACCAGCCCCGAGACCACCATCGAGCTCAACCTGCGCATCCGCAACAGCTCGGTCACCGAGTTTGCGTTCACACCCAAGCGCCACATGCTGGTGACCTACAACACCCTGCCGCACCTGGACCACGCCGACTACAAGGACTGGACAACGTATGCATAAGACGCTCCCCGAAGCGCGCTGACGCGCGCTTCCCCTCACTGGGGGGCAATGCAGCGGCCCGGCAAAGCCGGTTCTGCGCATTCCCGGGAGGCTTAGTACGTTTTGTACGGCAGGAACTTGCCCGACAACACCACATTGACGCGGTCACCCTTGGGGTCCGGCTCGCGGACGATGTCCATCTTGAAGTCGATTGCGCTCATGATGCCGTCGCCAAACTCCTCGTGGATCAGTTCTTTGATCGTCGTCCCATACACGTTGACCATTTCATACCAGCGGTAGATCAGCGGATCGGTCGGCACAGCCGTGGGCAACGAGCCCTTGTAGGGCACAACCTGCAACCACTTCTGCTCTTCAGCGTTGAGGCTAAAAATCTTGCCGATGGTCTTGGCCTGGGCGGCGTCCAGCGTCATCTGCCCCAGGCAAGCGGCGGTCACCCATTCCTTGCTGAGCCCCACCTTCTTGGCGACGGATTCCCAGGTCAGACCCTTGCTCACTTTGGCGGTGATGATTTTTTCGGTGATGTCGTTGCGGTTCATGTCTTCTTCTCCTGTTTTTAAAGTGATGGCTGGGGTTGTGTGTTGTCAGATTCAATGGGCGTCGCCCGGCTTGGCGCGCGCGATCAAAAAGTCGACGATGTGGTTGCGCAGCTCGTAGTAGCCCGGCAGGTGGTGCAGCCCCGCACGCGTGCGGTCGCGCGGCAGCGTGTTGGTCACCGACTCGCCGATGCCGCCCGCCACGTAGCCCGCCGGTGTCTCTGCGCCGTTCTTCATCAGCAAAATGCGGTCCGCCAGCAGGATGGCTTCGTCCACATCGTGGGTAATCATGAATACCGTCTGGTGCGAGTCGCGCACGATATTCATCAGCTCTTCCTGGATGGTGCCGCGGGTGAGTGCGTCCAGCGCGCCAAAGGGCTCGTCCAGCAGCAGCATCTTGGGGCTGATGGCGAATGCCCGGGCAATGCCCACGCGCTGCTTCATGCCGCCCGAGAGTTGCGAGGGCTTCTTGTCGATGGCGGCCGACAGGCCCACCATGGCCACATAACGCTCCACATGCGCGTTCACCTCAGGTGCTTTCCAGCCCGGCCATTTCGATGCAACGGCAAAGGCGATGTTCTTGCGCACGCTGAGCCACGGCATCAGCGCATGGCTCTGGAACACCACGCCGCGCTCCAGGCTGGGGCCAGCGACCTCGCGGCCGTCCATGAACACATTCCCGGTACTGGCCGTGTCCAGCCCTGCCAGCACATTGAGGATGGTCGTCTTGCCGCAGCCCGAGTGGCCGATGATGCAAACGAACTCGCCTTTGTTCAGGGTGAATGAAACGTTGTCAAATACCGGCTTGCCGGGCGTGAAGGTTTTGGAGAGGCCTTCGATCTTGAGGAAATCCTGCATTGTTCGATCCTTGGCCTTGGGCCCTGCTGCGTCGGCGCGGTGCTCACTCCACATACGTCACCATCTTTTGAAGCTGCCCGAACGCCATGTCCAGCAGCATGCCCACGATGCCGATCATTCCAATCGCAAAAATCACATTGGTGAGCGACAGGTTGTTCCACTCGTTCCAGACAAAGTAGCCAATGCCCGTACCACCCACCAGCATCTCGGCCGCCACAATCACCAGCCAGGCAATGCCCATGGAAATGCGCATGCCCGTAAGGATGGTCGGCGCGGCCGCCGGCAGGATCACCAGAAAGGCCTTGCGCAGGGGGCTCACTTCCAGCGTGGCCGCCACATTCAGCCATTCGCGCTTGACGGCCGAGACACCAAAGGCGGTGTTGATCAGCATCGGCCAGACCGAGCAGATGAAGATCACGAAAATGCCGCTGATGGACGAGTCCTTGATGGTGTACAGCGCCAGCGGCATCCAGGCCAGCGGGCTGATGGGCTTCAAGATCTGGATGAAGGGATCAAAGGCCCGGCGCAGCAAGGGCGACATACCGATCACAAAGCCCAGAGGCACCGCCACCAGCGCGGCAAGAAAAAATCCAAGCCCGACACGCGCCAGCGAAAAGCCCAGCTGGATCAGGATGCCCTTGTCGTTGGGTCCGTTGTCATACACCGGGTCTTTCACATGCTTCCAGATCGTGCTGCCCATCTGACCCAGCGTGGGAAAGCCGGTGGTCTTGGTGCTGCCCGCGTCCTTGCCCATCATCTTGTTGTACTCGGCCTGCTCGGCCGAAAGCGCCACTGCGGCCGGCGAGCCGCCCGCAGCCGGCAGCGTGGCGACGAACCAGATACCCAGAAAAGAAAAGAAAATAAAGAGCGAGACAACGCCCGCCTTGAGCTTGAGTGACTGCATGCTTGGCTCGCGGTCAGGCCATCTTGTTGATGGCAAAGCTCTTCACATACTCTTCAGGCCTGGCCGGATCGAACTCCTTGCCCATGACCTTGAACTTTTTGTAGGCGCCCTCTGGCGGCTTGAAGCCCACTTGCGACATCGCCTTCTTGGCGTCCGTCAGCAGGAACACTTTCTCTGCGATCTGCTTGTAGTTGACGTCGCCCTTCACATAGCCCCAGCGCTTCATCTGCGTCAGCATCCACACCGCCATGCTCTGCCACGGCACGGGGTCGAAGTTGGCGCGATCCGGCACATTCTTGATGTTGCCCAGACCGTCGGCAAACTTGCCGGTGAGCACCTGCTGGAGCACCGCCTCGGGCTGGTTCAGGTACTGCGTGGGCGCGATCACTCTGGCGATCAGTTCACGGTCCTTCGCCTGGCTGGCCATGAAGCTGGCAGTCAGCACGGCGCGGTACAGCGCGGCAAAGGTGTTGGGATTCTGCTTGATGAACTCGTCGCTCACGCCAAAAGCGCAGCAGGGGTGGCCGTCCCAGATCTCCTTGGACAGGATGTGGATGAAGCCCACCTCGTCATACACCGCACGCTGGTTGAACGGATCCGGGCCGAGGAAGCCGTCGATGTTGCCGGCCCGCAGGTTGGCCACCATCTCGGGCGGCGGCGTCACGCGGATTTGCACGTCGGTGTCGGGGTTGATGCCGTTTTCCGCCAGGTAGTAGCGCAGCAGGAAGTTGTGCATGCTGTACTCAAACGGCACGGCAAACTTCATGCCCTTCCACTGCCTGGGGTCGCGCTTGTCCTTGTGCTTGACGTGCAGGGTGATGGCTTGGCCGTTGGTGTTCTGGATGCTCGCCACATTCATGTTTACCTGGGTGGAGCCCAGGCCCATGGTCATGGCCAGCGGCATGGGCGAGAGGAAGTGGCTCGCGTCATGCTCCTTGTTGATCATCTTGTCGCGGATCAGCGCCCAGCCTGCTGTCTTGTTCAGCTGCACGGTCAGGCCTTCCTTTTTATAGAAGCCCAGCGGCTCAGCCATGATCAGCGGCGCAGCGCAGGTGATGGCGATGAAGCCGATCTTCAGGTCCTTCTTTTCCAGCGGGCCCCGCTCCTGCGCCATGGCCTGCAGCGCGCCAATGGGCAGCACCGACGCAATGGCCGCGCGCGCCGTATTGGCGCCCACCGCCCGCAGGAAATTGCGGCGCACGGCATCCACCGGGAACATCGCCTTCATGAGAGTGGCTTCGACGAAATTGCGCGAGTGCTCTTCAGCGCTCGCGGCAACGTGAGCGGCATGCTCGCCGGGTGCGTGGTCCTGGCCGCAGCCGCAGCGCAGCATCAAGGGGCGGTCAGCGTCGTAAGGGTCGGACGCGGGGCGGGTGGAATCAGGCAGTCTGGACATCGTGCACCTCTTTGAAAAAGATGCAGTAGCTGAAGCAAGCGCCGGGCCTGCTGCAGGCCAACGCAGGCTTGCCGCATCAAGTCGTGCACACGGCGTCTAAGCCTTGTAGGTGTGGCCCTACAAATTGCTGCTGCGGCCGTGCCTTTCAGCGAACAAAGCCAGCTCTACGTCGTTTTTGCTGCCTGTTTTCTCCAGGATGCGCGCCCTGTAAGTGCTCACCGTGTTGGCCGCAAGGTTCAGCTGCGCACCAATTTCGGTCACGCTATGGCCGGCGGTGAGCAGTCGGAACACCTGGTACTCGCGGTGCGACAGTGCCTCAGGGCCCGACTTGCCAGTGGCACTGCTGCCCATGGCAGTGGCAAGCGCTTCAGCAGTGGCGGGCGTGACGTACACGCCGCCACCGGCCACCTTGCGCACGGCTGCCACCATGTCGTCTGCGTCCGCGCTCTTGTTCAGGTAACCGGCTGCACCCAGCTTGATGCAGCGCACCGCGTACTGCTTTTCCGGGTAGGTGCTGAGCATCAGCACCGGCAGGCCGGGCCAGTCCTTGCGCAGGGCCTGCAGCACGTCCAGCCCGTCGCGACCGGGCATGGCAATGTCCAGCAGCACCACGTCCAGCCCGCTTGCGCCGCCCAGGGCCAGCACGCGTTCAAGCACCTCGCTGCCGCTTTGGGCCTCGGCCAGCACCTGTACCTCGGGCGCGTCGGCCAGCACCTGCTTCAAGCCCTCGCGCACGATGCGGTGGTCGTCGCCAATCAGGACGCGGATGGGGGTGGCGATCACCAGGCAGCCTCCATCACGCCGCGCCCGGCAGCGGCATCACCAGCCTGAAGATCGAGCCTTCACCGATCTGGCTGGCAATGCTCAGGTGCCCGCCAAAATGCCGCGCGCGCTCGCGCATGCCCATCACGCCATAGGCGGTCCGCGCTTCAAACAATTCGGCCGGTGCGCCCTGCCCGTTGTCTTGCACGCTCAGGTTCAGCGAGAGCGCCTCCGCTTCAATATGCACCGTCACGCGGCTGGCGCGGGCATGCCGGCCCACATTGCTCAGCATCTCCTGGAAGATGCGGAACACCGCCATCGCGGCGGGCTCGGGCAAGTCAACGCCGGGCGTCACCTGCATGTGCCAGTCAAGTTCGAGCTCGGCCGACTGCACAAAATCATGGGCCTGCCATTCCAGCGCGGCCCACAGGCCCTGGTGGTCCAGGATGCTGGGGCGCAGGTCGGTAATGATGCGGCCCACGTTGTCGACCGCGTTTTCGATCTGGCGGCTCATGTCCTTGCATTTGGCGCGCAGCTTCTCGCGCATGGCCTGCGCCGCGTCCAGGTCGCGTTGCTGCTGCTCGGACAGGCGCTTGTCCAGCCAGTTGACGTCCATCTTCAGGGCGACCAGCAAGCTGCCCAGCTCGTCATGCACCTCGCGCGCGATGCGGGTGCGCTCGTCTTCACGCACGGTTTCCGAGTAAGCGGCCAGCTCGCGCAACTGGCCCAGAGCCGTCGAGAGCTCGCGGGTGCGTTCGGCCACCCGCAGCTCCAGTTCGTCTTTTGCTTTTTGCAGCGCATCCTTGGCCCGCTTGCGTTCGGTGATGTCCACAAAGGTAATGACCGCACCGCGCACCTGCGCGCCGTCCATGATGGGGTAGCTTGAATACTCCACCGCAAAGGCGCTGCGGCCCTTCCGCCAGAACACCTCCGTGTCCAGCCGGCAGGGCAGCCCCTTGCGGAAGGCGTTGAAGATCGGGCAGTCGGTGTCCGGGTAGTGCGAGCCGTCGGCATGCGAGTGATGCGTCAGCTCGTGCATGTTGTGCCCCAGCACCTCGGCCGGCTCAAAGCCCAGCATGCGGGCACCGGCCCGGTTGATGAACATGCAGTGGCCCGCCAGGTCAATGCCAAAAATCCCCTCGCCGGTGGACTCCAGCAGCAGGCCAAGCTGGTGCTGCCAGAGCGGGTCGGGCGCGGGCTGGGTGGGTGCGGCTTGCAGGGCGTCAGCGTGCATGGTCAACCTAACGGCAATAGGCCTCGCCCGTTTTGACCACCAGGCAACCGCTCTTGCCTGCCAGCGCCTCGACACCGGCGTCTTTGGCGCTTCCTGCCCGGATGGTTTCGCTCTCGCCGCTGCGCTGGAACTTGATGCGGTTGATGGCCGGGCTGCCCTCGTAGGTGGCAAGACTGTCTGCCGCGCGGATGGTGATCAGATAGACCGCGCCCCTGTCTTCCAGGTTGAGGTAAGTCTCGCCGGGCCCGGCCCATTTGCCCAACCACTTGTCTGTGGCGGCCTTGAGCTGCATCACGGTTTCACCCGCCGGCGGGCCGGCTGCACCGGGTTGCGTACCGCTCGTACCGGGCGTGCCATCAACCTTTTTGTTGCAGGCAGACAGGGCCAGCACAGCAACCAGCAGCACGGCACAAATACCAGGGGTAGTTTTGAAAAAAATGATGCGGGACTTGTTCATGTTGTTCTCCTCATGCCGGGGTAGTGCTCAAGTCTAGCCATTCCCGTGCGGCGTGGCACTTCTGCCCTGCAGTGCCGGGCTATCATGCCGCCATGGTCAGCATCGCCACCTTGCAACACGCAGTTACCGGCACGGGCCGCGCGGCCCTGGTCTGGCTGATGGGCTGGGCCCGCATCATCCACTTTGGCGCGCTGATCCTGGTGCTCACGCTGTCGCCCTCCAGCTACAGCCGGGACAGCCGCCAGGTGCTGGCCCGCCACCTCTACGCCAACACCGCGCCCATCCTCCTGGGCTTCAGCTTGCTGTGCGCGCTGGTGAGCATGGTGCTCACACGCATCGTGCTGGTCACGGCGCTCAGCTATGGCCTTTCACAGTACGCTCTCCAAGTGGTGATCCGCGTTCTGGTGCTGGAACTCATCCCCCTCACGGCCGCGATGTTTGTGGCGCTGCGCTGCACCATCCCGGCTGGGGCAGACCTCTCACGGATGCGCCGCCGCGGCGAGCTGGAAGCGCTTCGCCGGCGCGGCATGGACCCCGTCGCGCATGAGGTGCTGCCGCGCGTGGTGGCCGGCGTTTTCTCGTCCATCACCCTGGCCGCGCTCAGCTGTGTGGTGGCACTGCTCACGGCTTACGTGGCCATCTTCGGCTTCACCACCACCGGGTTTGTGGTGTACACGCGGCTGTTCGGTCAGGTGTTCACGCCGGTGGTGACGCTGATTTTTTTGCTCAAGACTCTGTTCTTCAGCCTGGCCGTGGCGCTGATCCCCATGGCTTCGGGCGTGTACGACATCATCACCGGGCCGTCGCGCACCAGCGTTGAAATGCGCGGCCTGGTGCGGATGTTTGCCGTGCTGCTGCTGCTTGAGGTGTCGTCCCTCGTTGGCAACTACTATTGAGTGACTGGACTCTTCGCCCATGAATGAACCCGCCTCCCCCCTGCAACCGCTGCCGCCGGACCAGGCACCGCCACCGCCCGCCGTGAAGCACCTGCAGTTCAAGGCGGCAATTCTGCTGGTCTTCATGGCGCTGCTGGTGTTTGGCTCGGTGGCCTATGTGCTGTATGCGCGCGGCGCGTTTGAAGTCACGCAGGAACTGGTGCTGGTGTCAGACGACTCCGAAGGCGTCGTGGTCGGCATGGACCTGACCTTCTCGGGCTTTCCGATCGGCCGGGTGCACGCGATTGAACTGGCCGAGGACGGCAATGCCCGCATCGTGATCCGGGTGCCCAGCAAGGACGCGCACTGGCTGCGCGAGTCCAGCGTTTTCACCATGGTGCGCAGCATTGTGGGCGGCATGAACATCCGCGCCTACAGCGGCATCCTCACCGACAAGCCCCTGCCGCCCGGCGCCGTGCGGCCGGTGCTCAAGGGCGACGCCAGCGCCGAGATTCCCAAGCTGATCGCCTCGGCCAAGGACCTGCTCGAGAACCTGAGCGCCCTGACAGCCAGGGACTCGCCGCTGGGTTCGAGCCTGGCCAATGTGCAGACCCTGACCACCAAACTGAACAGTCCCGGCGGCGCGCTCGGCGTGATGCTTGGCAACGACGCCGACCGCAAAAAGCTCCTGGACGCGCTGGACCGCACCAACACGCTGCTGGCGCGCCTGGACGGCGTGGCCGCCAAGGCCGACGGGCTGGCCAGCAAGGCGGACACGCAGGTGTTTGGCCCCGGCGGCATCATGCCCGAGACGCGCACCGCCATCGTGCAGCTCAACGGCATATTGGGCGAGGCGCGCACCAGCCTCAAGAAGGTGGATGCGCTTTTGATTGATGCGCAGGCCATAGGCGCCAATGCCCGCGTGGCCACCAACGACCTGGGCGCGCTGCGCGCCGAAGTGGAGACCAATCTGCGCAAGGTGGAAAGCCTGGTGAACGACATCAACCGCCGCTGGCCGTTTGCGCGCGACACGGAGATCAAGCTGCCATGACGCGCATCACAGTACCTGCGGCTGTTCTTGCGGTGCTCGCTGTCACCGCCTGCTCCAGCCGCCCGCCCACACCCGACTGGCAGATGAACGCGCAAAGCTCGATGCAGCGCTTCACGTCTGCCTATCTGAGCGGCGACACGCGCGTCGAGACCCTGGAGTTCACTCGCGGCCGGGCCGAGATCGCCCGCACCGGCCGGCTTGAGCTGCTGGCCCGCGCCGAGCTGCTGCGCTGCGCGACGCGTGTGGCGAGTCTGGTGATTGAACCGTGCACCGGCTTTGAAGCACTGCGCCAGGACGCCCCACCGGCCGAGCGCGCCTATGCAGACTATCTGGCGGGCAAAGCGGCGGCGCAGGATATTGCACTGCTGCCCGAAGCGCAACGCGGTATGGCCGTTGCAGGCGCCAACGCCGACGCAGCACTCAAGGAGATCAAGGACCCGCTGTCCCAACTGGTCGCCGCCGGCGTGCTGTTCCAGACCGCCCGCGCCACACCCGCGACAATTGCACTGGCCACTGACACGTCATCAGCCCAGGGCTGGCGCAGGCCGCTGCTGGCGTGGTTGCTGGTGCAGGCGCAACGCGCCGAGCAGGCCGGCGCCACTGAAGAGGCCGCGCGCATCAGGCGGCGTATTGCGGTGGTGGAGCAAGGCGGCATGAAGCCGTGAGGACTCCCTACTGGCCCCCGCGTAGCTTCTTCATCAGCGCAACAGAGGCCGCAAGCTCCTCGTCCGTCATATCCGGGTTGGCCTTCTTGATCACTTCGTTGGCAGCCAGGTTGTTACCGTACAGGTAGGTCTCCCAACCGAGCATGCTGGCCGCCACGAACTTGCGCACTGTCTCCGGTCTGGTTCTTGCGGTGCTGACGCGCGCTTCGATGGTGGCGGCATAAAGGCTGGCCACCACGACGATCGGCACGTCGTTCTTGACCCTCTCAACAGGGTGCGGCAGCTTCCCGGCCATGAGAAAGTCGATCTTGCCCGCCGCCAGCAGCTGCCGGCCATTGACCTGCGGGCCGCCTTGCTGGATCTCCACGCTCAGGCCGTACTTTGTGTAAGTGCCATCGACCAGCGCCTGATAGAAACCGCCGTGGCCGGCCTGCGCTTTCCAGTTCGTGGCGAAGCTGACTTTTTCCTGGGCTGATGCGCCCGCTGCACAAGCCAGCGCGGCCAGCGCAGCCAGCAGCACCAGGAACTGGAGGGTCAGGCGGGACACAAGGGAGGCCTGTGCGTTGACGATCAACCAGGCAACTGCGGACCATCCACCAGCGTGGACAGCGGCAGTTGCGACACCTCATGCAGCAGTTGCCCCAGCTTCTGCGCCGCCGCCTCGACCACCGCCCGGCCCTTGTCCGCCGTGGCCGCTGCCGCATTGCCCGCCGCGCCTGCCGCGTTGTAGTCCTGCATTTGCCAGCCTAGTTTGGCGCTCTTGCCGTTGCCCAGGATGGGGTACTTGCCGGCCCGCGCCTGCGAACTGGACTTGAAGTCACGCGCCTGCGCCATATCCACCCACTGCGGGCGCAACGCCAGCATCATGGAGGTTTCCAGATCACCGCCGTGAATGCCAAAGCGGTGTTCGTCGGCGCTGAAAAGGCCGTCCACCGCATCGCCCAGCGGCAGGCCAAACCAGTTGACGCTGTAAACAATCAGGCCATGCCTTACGCGCAGGTCGCGCGCCACGATGTCCATCAGGCTGACCTGCCCGCCATGGGCATTGAACAGCACCAGCTTTTTAATGCCGGCGCGCGCCACGCATTCGCCCAGCTCCATCCAGACCCGCATCAGCGTCTCGGCGCTCAGCGTGAGCGTGCCGGGAAAGGCGCTGTGCTCATTGCTCTTGCCCACCTGCTGGGTCGGCAGAAACAGCACGTTCACGCCCGGCGGAATGTGCGGGAACGACGAGATGATGATGCCCTCCACCAGCGTGGTATCCACGCTGAGCGGCAGGTGCGGGCCATGCTGTTCGATGGCCGCCACCGGCAGGACAGCCACCGTCTGCGCCGCTGCGCCGCTGGCCATGAGCTGCGCAAAGTCACGCGTGGTGAGGTCGGCCCAGAAGCGGGATTTGAGATTCATGGCGCCTATCTTAGCCATGCGTCAGTCCCGCAAATACATGACAGCACGCACGATGGCTGCGGCGTCCACGCCAAAAAAGTCGCGCAGCGCGGCACGGGTGTCGCTGCGGCCAAAACCATCCGTGCCCAGCGTGAGGTAGCTACGGCCTTCCGGCAGAAAGGCCCGGATGCTTTCAGGCAGCGCCCGCACATAGTCCGTCGCAGCCACGATGGGGCCATGCGTGGCTTGCAGCTGCTGCGCCACAAAAGTCAGCGGCCGCGCTGCTGCCGAGCGGGTGGCGCGTGCTTCGGCCGACTGAAGCACAGCAAGCTGCGCGCTGTTGTTGAGCGCCTGCTGCTCCACCGCCTGGCCATCGCGCGCAAGTTCGCTCCAGCTGGTGACGCTGAAGACGTCGGCAGTGATGCCCTGCTGCGCCAGTTGCTGCGCAGCCTTGATGACCTCCACCAGGATCGCGCCGGAACCCATGAGCGTCACGCCTTCACCCTGGCCGCCCACGGCAGCGCCCATTGCCGCATAGCGGCCAAAGTGGTAGCAGCCCTTGATGACCTCCGCCTCTACGCCGGGCTTCAAATCCGGCTGGGCGTAGTTCTCGTTCATCAGCGTCACGTAATAAAACAGGTCTTTCTGATCGACCATCATGTCGCGTATGCCCTGGTCCACGATCACGGCCATCTCGCAGGCAAAGGCCGGGTCGTAGGCCTTGCAGTTGGGAATCGTGGCGGCCCACAGGTGGCTGGAGCCGTCCTGGTGCTGCAGGCCTTCGCCGCCCAGCGTGGTGCGGCCCGAGGTGGCGCCCAAAAGGAAGCCGCGCGGGCGCTGGTCGGCCGCAGCCCATATCTGGTCGCCCACCCGCTGAAAGCCGAACATCGAGTAATAGATATAGAAGGGCAGCATCGCCAGCCCGTGCACGCTGTAGCTCGTAGCCGCCGCCGTCCAGCTGGCAATGGCGCTGGCTTCGCTGATGCCTTCTTCCAGGATCTGCCCGTCCAGCGCCTCGCGGTAGCTCAGCACCGAGCCGATGTCTTCCGGGGCGTAGCGCTGGCCCACACTTGAGTAGATGCCGACCTGCTTGAACAGGTTGGCCATGCCGAAGGTGCGTGCTTCGTCGGCCACGATGGGCACGATGCGCGGGCCGATATTCGCGTTTTTCAGCAACGCGCCCAGCATGCGCACAAAGGCCATGGTGGTGCTCATCTCCTTGCCGGCGGCGGCCAGGGCGAACTGCGCGTATTGCGCAAGTAACGGCGGGTTGACGACCTCGCACGCGGTTTCACGCTTGGGCAAATAGCCGCCCAGCCTGGCCCGGTGCGAATGCAGGTACTGCATCTCGGGGCTGTCGGCAGCCGGTTTGAAAAAGCTGATGTTGGTGACCTGCTCGTCCGTCATCGGCAGGTTGAAGCGGTTGCGGAATTCGATCAAGTCGGATTCTTCAAACTTCTTGTGCGAGTGCGTGGTCATCTTGCCCTGCCCTGCGCTGCCCATGCCGTAGCCCTTCTTGGTCTGCGCCAGGATCACGGTGGGCTGGCCCTGGTGTGCATTGGCCGCTGCATAGGCGGCGTGGATCTTCACCAGGTCGTGGCCGCCGCGCTTCAGGCGGTCGATCTGCTCATCCGTCATGCCTTGGGCCAGGCGCGCGAGTTCTTCGTTCTGGCCGAAGAAGGTCTCGCGGTTGTAGCGGCCGTCTTTGGCGGCAAAGGTCTGCATCTGGCCGTCTACCGTGTTGGCAAAGGCCTTGACCAGGGCGCCTGTCACGTCGCGGGCAAAGAGGCCGTCCCAGTCGCTGCCCCAGACCAGCTTGATCACGTTCCAGCCCGCGCCGGCAAAGAGCTTTTCCAGCTCGTCGATGATGCGGCCATTGCCGCGCACCGGGCCGTCCAGGCGTTGCAGGTTGCAGTTGACGACCCACACCAGGTTGTCCAGGCCCTCGCGCGCGGCCAGGGTCAGCGCACTCATGGACTCGGGTTCATCCATTTCGCCGTCGCCAAACACGCCCCACACTTTGCGCGCGCTGCAGTCCAGCAAGTTGCGGTGGGTGAGGTAGCGCATGAAGCGCGCGTGGAAGATCGAACTGATCGGGCCAATGCCCATGGAGCCGGTGGGAAACTGCCAGAACTCCGGCATGAGGTAGGGGTGCGGGTAGCTGGACAGGCCCTGCGCGCCCTCTGCCGGGGCGGTGAGCTCCTGCCGGTAGAAGGTGAGGTCCTGCTCGGTGAGCCGGCCTTCCAGGTAGGCCCGCGCATACACGCCGGGTGCGCTGTGCGGCTGGAAGAACACCAGGTCGCCGCGGTGCTGTTCATTGCGGGCGTGAAAGAAATGGTTGAAGCCGGTTTCAAACAGATCGGCCGCGCTTGCATAGCTGGCAATGTGCCCACCCAGCTCGCCATAGGCCTGGTTGGCCCGCACCACCATGGCCAGCGCGTTCCAGCGCATGACGGAGGCCAGGCGCTCTTCAATGGCCAGGTCGCCCGGAAACACCGGCTGCTCGTCCACGCCGATGGTGTTGACGTACGGTGTGGACAGCTCCGGCGTCCAGCCGATGCGCTGGTTGCGTGCCACTCGGGCGAGCTCGTCGAGGATCTGGCGGGCCCGCAGCGGGCCTTGCGTTGCGACCAGCGCGAGAAAGGCTTCGCGCCATTCGGCGGTCTCTTGCGGGTCCGGGTCTTGTGGCAGGGTCTGGGAGACAGGCACGGGGGATAGCTGGTTGAGCAAGTTCGGGGCGTTCATGAGCTTGACTCTACTCGCAGAACGAGTGGGTCGCCGTCGCAGGCGGGTTCGTCATTTTCCAGCAGCACCACCTGCGACCCTGACCTGATTCGCTAACATCCCCCCATGACCCAAGACCTCTTCCGCGACGACGCCTATCTGCGTGAATGCACAGCCACTGTGACTGCCATCGGCGAGCAGGGCATCGTGCTGGACCGTACTGTGTTCTATCCCCTGGGCGGCGGGCAGGCTGGGGATGCGGGAGTGCTGCTGCTGGCCGATGGCAGCGAACTGGCGATCGCCGACACCCGCAAGGGCAAGGACGCCGAGGGCAAGCCGACGGCAAACATCTGCCACCTGCCTGCGCCGGGCCAGGACGCTGCGCTCGCGGCCATGAAGGTGGGCGACGCCGCCACCGCCCGCATTGACTGGGAGCGCCGCCACCGGCTGATGCGCTTTCACACGACCACACACCTTTTGTGCAAGCTCGTGCCGCAACTCGTTAATGGCTGCTCCATCACGCCCGACTATGCGCGGCTGGACTTCAACATGAATGAGCCGCTGGACAAGGACGCCCTCACAGCCGGCATTGCGCAGCTGGTGGCGGCAGGCCACCCCATCGTGGTCAGCGCGATCAGCGATGAGGAGCTCGATGCCAACCCGGCGCTGGTCAAGAGCATGTCGGTGCAACCACCGCGCGGCACCGGGCGCATCCGCACCATCCGCATTGGCGCTGGTGAACAGATTGACTTCCAGCCTTGCGGCGGCACGCATGTGGCCAACACGGCCGAGATTGGGGCGGTGGTGGTGACCAAGATCGAGAAGAAGTCGGCCATGACGCGCCGCGTGGTGCTCGGCTTTGCGTGACGCAGGAACCAATCCGCGCGCGGCGGCTCCTACCCTCGACATGACTATTTCACGACGCCTCCTCGCTATCGCATTGGTAGCGGCCAGCCTGCTTCCAGGCTGGGTATCGTCGCAAGGCCTTAGTTCCAGCGCCAACCCCAAAAGCGTGATCGTCACCGAGCAGGTCCGGGCCGAGCTGATGGCGCACGCGCCGGATGGCGTGGAGCCGGGCAAACAGGTCTGGGTCGGCCTGCAACTGGCGCACAAACCGGAGTGGCACACCTATTGGAAAAACTCCGGTGACTCCGGTTTGCCGACGGTGCTGCAATGGTCGCTGCCCAAGGGCGTCACGGCCGGGGACATTGCCTGGCCACTGCCCAAAAAAATCGCTATCGGCAACCTGGCCAACTATGGGTATGAGGGCGCCGTGCTGCTGCCGGTGCCGCTCACCATCAGCCCCGACTTCAAACCTTCGCTGTTGTCCAGCGACCTGGAGGTCAAGCTGCATGCGGCCTGGCTGGTTTGCCGCAAGGAGTGCATTCCGCAGGAAGGCGACTTCGTCATCAAAGTGCCGGTGCGCGGCTCGATGGCAGGCTTTGGCGCGGCGTTTGACGCGGCCTTTGCGGCGCAGCCCAAGCCGCTTGGAGGCGCGGCAGGCGCGGCAGGCGCGGGTGCATCCAACAACTCGGTGCAGATCGACGGCAACGCCATCAACCTCAGTGTGCAGGGCTTGCCGGCAGCGCTGCGCGGCAAGCCGCTGGACTTTTTCCCCGAAACGCCCGAGGTCATCGAGACAGCCGCGCAGTGGACGCAAGCCTGGAAGGGCGATGTGTGGACGGCGCGCATTCCCCTGTCTCCCCAGCGCAGCAACAGCCCCGAGGTGATGCCGGTGGTGCTGGCCGAGGGCGGCCAGGGCTGGCGCGCCGAGATCAAGGTGCTGGGGCAGTGGCCCAAGACGGCAAGCCCCCCGGGCGTATCGCCTGCGCTGGATGCTGCGTTGCAGTCCAACAAGGCCGCACAGGCCACCCCGCCTGCCGCGCCTCTTGGATTTTTTGCGGCACTGCTGGGTGCGCTGCTGGGCGGTTTGATCCTCAACCTCATGCCCTGCGTTTTCCCGGTGCTGGCGATCAAGATCGTCGGCTTCACGCAGCATGCAAACGACCGGCGCGGGCATCGGCTCAGCGGGCTGGCCTACACGGCCGGGGTGATTGCATCGTTCCTTGTTCTGGGCGCCTTGATGCTGGGGTTGCGCGCCGCGGGCGAGCAACTCGGCTGGGGCTTCCAGCTGCAGTCGCCCGCCGTGGTGGCCACCATGGCGGTGCTCTTTACCGTGATGGGCCTGAACCTGGCGGGACTGTTTGAGTTTGGCCAGTTCCTGCCAGGCGGCGTGGCCACGCTGGAGGCCAGAAGCCCTGTGGCGAACTCTTTTCTTTCAGGCGTACTGGCGGTGGCCATTGCATCGCCTTGCACTGCGCCCTTCATGGGCGCGTCGCTGGGTCTGGCTGTGGGGCTGCCGGCGGTGCAGGCGCTGCTGATCTTTGCGGCCATCGGCGTCGGCATGGCGGCGCCCTATCTGGCGGCGAGCCTGGTACCCGCAGTGGCGCGACTGTTGCCGCGCCCCGGCGCGTGGATGGGGATCTTCCGCAAGCTGATGGCGTTTCCAATGTTTGCCACGGTGGCCTGGTTGGTCTGGGTACTGGGCCAGCAAAGCGGCATTGATGGCGCCGGAGCGCTGCTGGCATTGCTCGTGGCCTTGAGCGCGGTAATCTTTGCCTTCACTCTGGCGGGCCGCGCGCGCGTGGTGGTTGGCATTGTGTCGCTGGCCTTCCTGGCCGTGGTGGCCGGCACACTGTTGCCCAGCATCACCCGGCCGCTGGACGCCGCGCCGCTGGTTGCGGCCGGCGACCGCTGGCAAGCCTGGGAGCCGGGGCGGGTCGATCAGATCATGGCGGGCGGTCAGCCGGTGTTTGTGGACTTCACCGCCGCCTGGTGCGTGACCTGCCAGTACAACAAGAAGACCACCCTGGCCAATGCACAGGTGCTTGCCGACCTGGCCGCCAAAAACGTCGCATTGCTGCGGGCCGACTGGACCCGGCGCGACCCCGCCATCAGCGCCGCGCTGGCGCAGTTGGGCCGCACAGGCGTGCCGGTCTATGTGATCTACAAACAGGGCCGCGCGCCGGTCGTGTTGTCTGAGGTGCTGGGCGTGCAGGAGTTGCGCTCGGTGCTGGCCAATCTCTGAGTTGCTGCTTCAAACAGGCGGCCTGTCCAACCCCAAGGAGCTGATCATGCTGCGACGTACCCTCATTGCCCTGGCTGCACTGGCCAGCCTCACTGGAACCGGTCTGGCACTGGCCGCAACCGTGGGCCAGCCCGCGCCGGACTTCACGCTGAAGGACGCGGCGGGCAAGAGCGTCAGGCTGAGCGACTACCGCGGCAAGTTCGTGGTGCTGGAATGGACCAACCCCGGCTGCCCGTTTGTGCGCAAGCACTACAACAGCGGCAACATGCCGGCGACGCAGAAAGACGCCACCGGCAAGGGTGTGGTGTGGCTCGCGGTCAACTCGACTGAAAAGGACAGCTCTGACTACATGGAAGCCCCCAAGCTCGCAGCCTGGATGAAGGACCAGAAAGCCGCCCCGTCCGCGATCCTCATGGATGAAGAAGGCACGGCCGGCAAGGCCTACGGCGCGCGCACCACGCCGCATATGTACATCGTCAACCCCCAGGGTCAGTTGATCTACGCAGGCGGCATCGACAGCATCCCCTCAGCCCGGCCTGACGACATCGCCCGGGCAACAAACTATGTGAAGCAGGGCGTGGGCGAAGCGCTGGCTGGCAAGCCTCTCACGGCAGCGGCGACGCAGCCTTATGGGTGTTCGATCAAGTACAAGAGTTGATAACAGCGCCAGCGGCAACGTCTCACCGCAGGCGCTGTCATTAACGTGCCTCAACCCCGTTTGCGTACACTGCCCCGATGAGTGAAATCGAACGTCTGCGCGGCATCATCGGCTCTTGCCGGACCATTGCGGTGGCGGGTCTGTCTGCGCAGTGGCATCGGCCCAGTTTTTTTGCGGCCAAGTACATGCAGTCCCATGGCTACCGCATCATTCCGGTCAATCCGGGAGCAACGGAAATTCTGGGCGAGCGGTGTTACCCCACCATCACCGCGGCGTCTGAAGCGCTGGCGGCACAGGGCCTCAAGATCGACATGGTGGACTGCTTTCGCAAAAGCGAAGACATCGCGCCGCTGGCCGCTGAAGCCATTGCCATCGGCGCGCGCTGCCTGTGGATGCAGATTGGCGTGGTGGATGAAACATCGGCCGCCAAAGCCCGCGCTGCCGGCCTGCAGGTGGTGATGGACCGCTGCGTGAAGATCGAACATGCGCGCCTGTTTGGCGGGCTCAACTGGATCGGTGTGAACACCCGCGTCATCTCTGCCAAACGGCCCCGGCACCTGCCGTATTGATCACCCCACCTCGCGGCAAAGAAACTCAAGCCATGCAAGACGACCCCAATAACGATAGCGACAGCGACAGCGACAGCGACCACACCTACGGCTTCGGCACCCGCGCCATCCACGCCGGCGCCATTCCCGACCCCGTCACCGGCGCGCGGGCCACGCCCATCCATCAGACCACCAGCTTCGTGTTCGACTCGGCCGAGCATGCGGCGTCCCTCTTCAACCTGCAGACCTTCGGCAATGTCTACAGCCGCATCAGCAACCCGACGGTGGCCGTCCTTGAAGAGCGCGTCGCCTCGCTGGAAGGCGGCCGCGCGGCGCTGGCCTGCGCCACCGGCATGGCCGCGCAAATGACAGCGCTGCTGGCCATCCTGAAGCAGGGCGACCACATCGTCGCGGCCTCCACGCTGTATGGCGGCAGCATCGGCCAGCTCGGTGTGGGCTTTGGCCGCATGGGCATCGAGACCACCTTTGTCGACCCGGGCGACCCGCAGAACTTCGAGCGCGCGATCCGCCCCAACACCCGCGCGCTGTACGGCGAGACCATTGGCAACCCGCTGGTCAATGTGCTGGACATCGAGGCGGTGGCGGCGGTGGCCCATGCGCATGGCCTGCCGCTGGTGATCGACAACACCGTGGCCAGCCCCTACCTGTGCAACCCCTTTGCCTTTGGCGCCGACATCGTGGTGCACAGCGCCACCAAGTACCTGGGCGGCCATGGCACGACCATGGCGGGCGTGCTGGTGGAGTCGGGCAAATTCAACTGGGACAACGGCAAATTCCCCGAGATGATGGAGCCCAGTCGCGCCTACCACGGCGTGAAGTTCTACGAGACCTTTGGCGACTTTGGCTACACCATGAAGGCGCGCATGGAGGTCAACCGCACCTTTGGCGCAACGCTGGCGCCGCTGTCGGCCTGGCTCATCCTGCAGGGCATCGAGACGCTGCACCTGCGCATGGACGCCCACTGCCGCAACACGCGCAAGGTGGCTGCGTTCCTGCGCGGCCACCCGCTGGTCAGCTGGGTGAACTACCCGGGCATGGCCGACTCGCCTTACTACGCGCTGGCTCAAAAGCAGTTCCGCAGCATCGACCGCGCGCCGGGCGCATCAGGCATCCTCACCTTCGGCATCAAGGGCGGCGCATCTGCCGGCGAGAAGTTCATCGACGCCTGCGAATTCCTGAGCCACCTGGCCAACATCGGCGACGCGAAGACGCTGGTGATCCACCCCGCCTCCACCACCCACCGGCAGTTGAGCGAGGACGAACTGGCCCGCGCCGGCGTGTTGGCCGACATGATCCGCCTGTCCGTCGGCATCGAGGACGCAGACGACATCCTGTGGGACCTGGACCAGGCCCTGGCGCAGTCTCAGCGTTAGTTTTCAGGGCACGCGCCAGAGCAGGCGCCACGCCATTTGCAACGCCATTTCCAACGCCAGGCGCACTGCGCCAAGCGCACGACTCCTGCCACAATGTGCAGATGACTTTTGCACCACTTGAAAACGACACCTTCCTGCGCGCTTGCCGTCGCCTGTCCACGCCCCACACCCCCGTCTGGCTGATGCGCCAGGCCGGCCGCTACCTTCCTGAATACCGCGAGACGCGGGCCAAGGCCGGCAGCTTCATGGGCCTGGCCACCAACACCGACTACGCCACCGAGGTGACGCTGCAGCCGCTGGAGCGCTACCCGCTGGACGCCGCCATCTTGTTCAGCGACATCCTCACCGTGCCTGACGCAATGGGCCTGGGCTTGACCTTTGCGCTGGGCGAAGGGCCGAAATTCGCCACGCCGGTGCGCGATGAAGCCGCCGTCAACCGGCTTGAAGTGCCGGACATGAACAAGCTCAAGTACGTGTTCAACGCCGTTACCTCCATCCGCCACGCTCTCAAGGGCCGGGTGCCGCTGATCGGCTTTTCCGGCAGCCCCTGGACGCTGGCCTGCTACATGGTGGAAGGCGCGGGCTCCGACGACTACCGCCTGGTCAAAACCATGATGTACCAGCGCCCGGACCTGATGCACAGGATGCTGGCGATCAATGCCGACTCCGTGGCCGCCTACCTCAATGCGCAGATCGAAGCCGGCGCTCAGGCCGTCATGATTTTTGACAGCTGGGGCGGCGTGCTGGCCGATGCCGCCTTCAAGGAGTTCAGCCTGGCCTACACCGCCCGGGTGCTGAAGCAACTCAAGACAACGCATGACGGCCAGCAGATCCCGCGCCTTGTCTTCACCAAGGGCGGCGGGCTCTGGCTGGACGAGATGGGCGGCCTGGACTGCGACGCCCTGGGCCTGGACTGGACGGTCAACCTCGCCAAGGCGCGCGCGGCCGTTGGCGCCAGCAAAGCACTGCAAGGCAACATCGACCCGAACGTGCTGTTCGCACAGCCCGATCAAATCCGCGCTGAAGTGCGCAAGGTGCTGGACAGCTTTGGCCAGCCGCATACCGGCACCGGCACAGGGGCCACCCACATCTTCAACCTGGGCCATGGCATCAGCCAGTTCACGCCGCCTGAGCATGTAGCCGTGCTGGTGGATGAGGTCCACACGCATTCACGCAAAATTCGGGGTTAACCACTAAGCTGCGGCGTCATCAGGGCGAATCCGCAGCTTTTGTCCAGTGCAAAAAAAAGATTGCCGGCTTGACTTATGCACAAAAGTTGTGCTGCGGCGCGCCAAAATTACTTGGCTCGCAGGGCGCCTGCTACAAAACCAGTAGCGCGGCTAAGTCATTGATTCATATAGGATTCCCAAGGTGCTTTTTTTCCGGGCAATCCAGCGCAAACCCTTGACGCATCAGGGTCTCGGGCTTGTGATGAGGGGATATCAACAAAGTTATCCACACAAACACTGGATGAAGCAGAAAAGGGTTTGGAATCAAAGACTTGAGCGCCACTCCGCAAGTTAGCTTTAAGAAAAATCCCTAAACCATCCCCGTTTCATGAGCCAAAGCCTCAGTGTCATCGTCCCCACACCGGCCCACAGCTCGGTAAGCGGACCCCTGAGCTACAGAAGTGAGCTTCCACTCGCGCCCGGTACCTTGGTGCGGGTGCCCTTGGGCAAGCGCGAGATCCTCGGCATTGTCTGGGAGGCAGACGCCAGCGCCCCCAGCGACAGGCTGGAGGTTGAAAACAAGCTGATTGCCGGGGTGCTGGAAGGAATTGTCCCCCTGTCAAAGAACTGGCGGCAACTGGTTACCTTTGCTGCAACTTATTACCAGCGCAGCGTAGGGGAAGTGGCGTTGGCCGCCCTGCCGCCGCAGCTGCGCGACCTGAGCACCGGGCAACTGGCGCGCAGGCTCAAGCGCCCTCCTTCGCCCGAGCTGTCTACCGCCACCACGCAGGACACGCGCTTGTTGAGCGAGGAGCAGCTGGCTGCGCTGGAGCAGTTCGAGTCGCGCAGTGGCCCCTTCCTTTTATTTGGCGTCACCGGCAGTGGCAAGACGGAGGTGTACCTGCAGGCCGTGCAGACCCTGCTGGAGCGCGACGAGCACGCCCAGGCGCTGGTGATGGTGCCCGAAATCAATCTCACGCCGCAGCTCGAAGCGCGCTTTGTGGAGCGCTTTGGCCGCGCCGCCGTGGTGCCACTGCACAGCGGCATGACCAACCCGCAGCGCCTGAAAAGCTGGCTGGCGGCGCACACCGGCGTGGCTCGCATCCTGCTGGGCACGCGCATGGCGGTGTTTGCCTCGCTGCCCAACCTCAAGCTCATCGTGGTGGATGAGGAGCACGACCCCAGCTACAAGCAGCAGGAGGGCGCACGCTACTCGGCCCGGGACCTGGCGGTGTACCGGGGCAAGCTGGACGGCGCCAAGGTGATGCTGGGCTCGGCCACCCCATCGCTTGAAAGCTGGCAGGCTTGCGAGAAGGGCCGCTACATGCGGCTTTACATGCCCTCGCGGATTGGTGAAGGTCGGGTTGCTGCTGCTGCTGGTGTTGATGGCGCTACCCAAAGCACAATTGCGCCCCCGGCCGGCCACGGCGGCCTGCCGCGCGTGCGGCTGGTGGACATGAACCTGCAGCCGCCGCGCACCGTGTTCTCGCCGCAACTGATGGATGCACTCGGCCAGCGCATTGAACGCGGCGAGCAGTCACTGATCTTCCTGAACCGGCGCGGCTACGCGCCGGTGCTGGCCTGCACCGCCTGCGACTGGAAAAGCGAGTGCCCCAACTGCAGCGCCTACCGCGTCTTCCACAAGATCGACCGCACCTTGCGCTGCCACCACTGCGGCTTCACCGAGCGGGTGCCGCGGGCCTGCCCTTCCTGCGGCAACGTGGATATTGCCCCGGTGGGGCGCGGCACCGAGCGGCTGGAAGAACACCTGGAGGAGCTGATGGTGGGCATCAAGCGAACTGGCGGCGAGCCGGTGCGCATCGCCCGCATGGACGCTGACACGACGCGGCTGAAGGGATCGCTGGAAACCCAGCTGGCCAGCGTTCATGCCGGCGAGGTCGATGTGCTGGTGGGCACGCAGATGGTGACCAAGGGGCACGACTTCAGGCGTATCACGCTGGTGGCCGCCATCAACGCCGACTCCGCGTTGTTCAGCAGCGACTTTCGCGCGCCCGAGCGGCTGTTCAGCCTGCTGATACAGGCTGCAGGCCGGGCCGGGCGGGACGCGTCGCAGGCCCAGCGCAGCGAGATGTGGATTCAGACCTCGCACCCCACGCACCCGCTCTTTGCTGCGCTGACCCGCCATGACTTCCCTGCGTTTGCGCGCCAGCAACTGGCTGAACGCGAGCAGGCGGGCATGCCGCCCTTTGGCTTTCAGGCGCTGGTGCGGGCTGACGCGCGCACGCAGGAGGCGGCGCAGGCCTTTCTCACGGCGGCAAGCCTGGCGGCGCAAGGGCTGCAGGGGTTTGATCATGTGACGCTCTACCCGGCAGTGCCCATGACGATCCAGCGGGTGGCCAATGTGGAGCGTGCGCAGATGCTGGTGGAGTCGGCTTCGCGGGTGGCGCTGCAACGCTTTTTGTCGGCGTGGCATGAGGTCTTGCAGGCAACGCGTGAGAAGGGGCTGATCCGCTGGGCGGTGGATGTGGATCCTCTGGCAATATAGAACTCGCCGAGACAAAAGGGCTCTCATCCCGGACTCGATCCGGGATCCAGGGTGACGAGAAGTGGCCCTGCTTGAACGCCAACATGGATTGCGGGCCAGGCCCGCAATGACGGCCTTTTTAACGCACCAGCGCCACAGCCCCCGAAAACGTCAAAAACGCAGCCGCCGTCGACACCAGAATAATCAGCGCGATCCTCCCGCTGTCTGCGCCAAACTTCTCCGCCAGCATCGCCACATTGCTGGCACTGGGCAAGGCCGCCACAAGCACGATGACGCTGAGCGCGAAACGGTCCACCGGCACGCCGGCATAAATAAACGCCACCCCCACCAGCAACACCAGCAGCGGATGCAGCACCAGCTTGATGAAGGCCACAGGCAAATAGTCGCGCAATGGAATCGGCCGTTGCGAGCCGGCGCTGGCCAGAATTTGCGATCGCGCCAGCACCGCGCCGATGGAGAACAGCGCCACCGGTGAGGCCGCATCAGCCAGCAGGCCCAGCGTTTGCATCACCGGCCCGGGCACCTTCAACCCCAGGCCCGACGTCAGGGCGCCCAGAAAGATCGCCCACGGCATGGGATTGATCGCCACGCCCTTGAGCGCATTGCGCGCCGCAATGCTGGCGCCGTGCTTGTCGGCACCGTCCAGCCGCGACAAGGCGATGCACAGAGACGAGGTAATGATCAGGTCAATCGTGATGGTGAGGATCGCCGGGCCCGCAGCGCCCGCGCCCATCAAGGCCACCAGCAACGGCACGCCCATGAAGCCGGTATTGGGAAAGGCCGCGACCAGCGCGCCGAACGACGCGTCATTCCAGCCGATGCGGCGGTTCATGCTGACGGTCACCACAAAGCCGACCATCACCAGCGCGCACAGCAGGTACACCGCGATCACGCCGGGGGAAAAAAGCTGGGCCAGCGGTGTGGTGGAGCCAAAGCGGTACAGCAGGCAGGGCAGCGCGAAATACAGGACGAAGGTGTTGAGGCCGGCAATTGCTTCCAGGGGCAGCATGCGCCGGCGCGCGGCCAGATAGCCACACAGCACAAGAGCGAAAAAGGGGAAAGTAATCAGGAGAACGTCAAGCACGGTTTTCATTGTCCCCCAAGCGGTGGACCGTATCATTCAGGCCTTGCTTTCCCGCTTTCCCGCGTCCCCCAACTCCCCCCTCAGATGTCCGACCCCCTCGCCGCAGGCCTGAACCTTGCCCAACAAGAAGCCGTCAATTACATGCATGGCCCCTGCCTGGTGCTGGCCGGCGCCGGCTCGGGCAAGACCCGCGTCATCACCCACAAGATCGGCCGGCTGATCCAGGCGGGGCTGGAGCCCAAACGCATCGCGGCCATCACCTTCACCAACAAGGCGGCCAGCGAAATGCGCGAGCGCGCCAAAAAGCTCGTCGGCAAGCCCGCGCGCGAAGTCACCATCTGCACCTTTCACGCCCTGGGCGTGCGCATGCTGCGCGAGGACGGCGAGGTAATGGGCCTCAAACCCCAGTTCAGCATCCTGGACAGCGACGACGTGACCAGCATCCTGAAGGACTGCGGCGGCAGCACCGACGCCGCCACGGCGCGGCAGTGGCAGTGGGCCATCAGTCTGTGGAAGAACACCGGCCTGAACGCCGCCCAGGCCGAGGCACAGGCCAAAGACGACAACGAAAAAATCACAGCCCGCATCATGGCCCGCTATGAAGAGCGCCTCTCGGCCTACCAGAGCGTGGACTTTGACGACCTGATCGGCCTGCCGCTCAAGCTGCTCGCCAACCACCCCGAAGTGCGCGCCAAATGGCAGGCCAGCATGGGCCACGTGCTGGTGGACGAATACCAGGACACCAATTCCACCCAGTACGAAGTGCTCAAGCACCTGGTGGGTGAGCGCGGGCGCTTCACCGCCGTGGGCGATGACGACCAGTCCATCTACGGCTGGCGCGGCGCCACGCTGGACAACCTGCGCCGGTTGCCGGTTGACTTTCCCAACCTCAAGGTGGTGAAGCTGGAGCAGAACTACCGCTCCACCGGCGCCATCCTGCGCGCGGCCAACAACGTGATCGGGCCCAACCCCAAGCTGTTCCCGAAGACGCTGTTCTCGGAGCTGGGTGAAGGCGAACCGGTGCGCGTGGTGGACGCAGACAACGAGGAGCACGAGGCCGAGCGCGCAGTCGCCCGCATCCAGTCCACCCGCGGCGGCACCGAGGTCACGGCCACGCCCGGGCAGCACAAGGAGTTTCGCGACTTTGCCATCCTCTACCGCGCCAACCACCAGGCGCGGATTTTCGAGAAGGCGCTGCGCAAGGCGCAGATCCCGTACAAGGTCTCGGGCGGGCAAAGCTTTTTCGACCGGGCTGAGATCAAGGACCTGTGCGCCTGGTTTCGCCTGTGGGTCAACAACGATGACGACCCGGCGTTCCTGCGCGCCATCACCACGCCCAAGCGCGGCATTGGCCACACCACGCTACAAAACCTGGGCACCTTTGCCAGCAAGTACAAGGTCAGTTTGTTCGAGGCGCTGTTCTCCTCATCGCTGGGCTCGGTGTTGCCGGCCAAGGCGGTGGGCAGCCTGCATGAATTCGGCCGTTATGTGAACGACCTGGAATTTCGCGCACGCAGTACGAACGGCGCCGAGGACTCGCGCGCCTTTCTGGCCGACTGGCTGAAAGACATTGACTACGAAAAGCATCTGTACGACGGTGAAGACAGCGAGAAGGCCGCCGCCACCCGCTGGACCAACGTGATGGAGTTCTGCGACTGGATGGCTGCGCGCTGCGGCGGGCAGATTGACGATGCATCGGGCGTGATCCTCGCGCAGGAGAGCAAGAGTTTGCTGGAAGTGGCCAAGACCATCTCGCTCTTGTCCACCATCAGCGAGCGCGATGTCGACCAGGACGTGGTGACCCTGTCGACCCTGCATGCGGCCAAGGGCCTGGAGTGGCCGCACGTGATGCTCGTCGGAGTGACCGAGGGCATGCTGCCCTTCAAGCTGGGAGACGACGACAACCCCACCGGCCGCGCCGATGGCCCCATGAGCGAAAGCCTCGTACAACGCCTGCAGGAGGAACGCCGCCTGATGTACGTCGGCATCACCCGCGCGCAGCGCAGCCTCGCGGTGAGCTGGACCAAGCGCAGAAAAAAGGGTCGCGACATGGTGGCCGCGCAGCCCAGCCGCTTCATTGCGGAAATGGCGCTGGACAAGAACACGGTCAAGGAAGACCCGCGCGAAAAGCTCAAGGCCCTGCGCGCGGAGTTTGCGAAGAAGGCGCTGGATTCGGCTGCTGCTGCGGCGGCGGCAGGTGCGGCATGAAACGGTTGCGGCGGCTGCTGGTATCTGGGGCCGCGTGGGTCTGCGTGGCGGGCAGCGCGTTTGCGCAAACGGGTGGCGCTGCGGGCGTTCCTGTATATCCGCCTGCTGCGACCTCATCGTCCCCATCCAGCGCCTGCCCCGCACCCGCCCAGGTGACCCATCTGCATCTCTACGGCCTCTGGCGCGCGGAGTTCCCCGGCCAAGCCCAAGGCGCCAGCCTGCTGTTTGAAAAGCACCCGGAGTACCCCGAGAGCGTGCGCGGTGGCATCAACCGCGACGGAGCACGTGGCATGGTGGCGGGTGATGTGGAAGACGGCGAACTCAACCTCGACGAATCGACTGATGGCCTCAGCATTGCTGCGGCCTGGTCTGGTCTGGTTGTCGCAAATTCATGCGGCAAAGAGATCAGGGGGACCTGGACACCTGCTGCCGGCGAGCCGGTTCTCGACTTCATTTTGCGCAAGGTGCCTGGCTGGCAGTAGCCCTCACCCTGGCCCTTTGGGCAGAGGGCTGGGGTGACGGGCACGCCTGCCAGCACTGTCCGCCCGCAGCTTTTTGGCTTGCTGCGCAGCAAGAAACCCCAGCAGCGCACGCTCCGCCACAGTCAGGCCGCGCCGCGTCGCAACGGCCGCGTTGACCTGCGCCTTCAATGCGCTCAAGTCCGCGCCGCGCTGAGCCATGAGGATGGCCGCCTCCAGCACCTGGGTATGAATGTAGGCCTTGCGGCACACCGCCGGTGTGTTGCCCAGCCGCTCGGCGACCGAGGCCAGCCAGTTCTTCATGGTGAACTTCACGGCCGGGTCGGTCTCCATCGTCACGGCAGCTTTGGCCAACGACCGCCAGGCCAGCACCGTCCCGTGCCAGGTGCGAAAGTCCTTGGCGGTAAAGCGCTCGCCGCAACACTCGTGCAGGTAGTCGTTGATGTCGCTGCTGCCCACGGTGCGGCACTCGCCCTTGTCGTCCTTGTACTGGAACAGCTCCTGCCCCGGCAGGTGCAGGCAGCTGCGCACCACCTGGACTACGCGGGCGTCCTGCACCTTCATCTCCTGCAGCACACCGCTCTTGCCGCGAAAGGAGAGCGTCAACTCGCCGCTTGCCAGCTTCACGTGGCGGTTGCGCAGCGTGGTGAGGCCGAAGGAGCCGTTCTCGCGCGCGTACTCGTCGTTGCCCACGCGGATGAAAGTGGTGTCCAGCAACCGCACCATGGTGGCCAGCACCCGCTCAAATGACAGCGCAGGCGCCTTGAGGTCGGCCGCAATGCGCCGGCGCAGCACCGGCAAGGCCTTGGCAAAGTCGAGCAGGCGGTTGTACTTGCCGCTGTCGCGCTCCACACGCCACTGCGGGTGATAGCGGTACTGCTTGCGGCCGCGCGCATCGCGGCCGGTCGCCTGCAGGTGGCCGTTGGGGCGGGGGCAGATCCATACGTCCTGGTAGGCGGGCGGGATGGCCAGCTTGCGGATGCGGGCAATCTCCTCGGCATCGCGCAGCAGCTTGCCGCGTGCGTCCCGGTAGGCAAAGCCCTTGCCACTGCGCACGCGGCGGAAGCCCGGCTTGTTGTCGCTGGTGTAGGCCAGGCCCGCCGGCATCTCGCGGGGCAGCGCAACCAAGGGTTCTAGCGATTCTTTGATGCGGGCCATGGGGGGGGTGCCGGTAAATTGCTGAAGGGAAGTCGTTCAATGCAATTTAGCGAAGGCGCCGCGCCGCGCGACCGGGGCGGGCACCGCGCGGCGATGTAGGACGATGGCGCGACGCGGCCCGGCCCGCCGCGCCCGCCGCCTTAAACAAACCCGATGTTGCGGGTGCTCACGTTGTAGTTTTTAAGGTTGGGCAAAACCGTGAGCAGGTCAGTGTCTGACACGCCAAACCACTTGCCGAGCGTGGCTGCGTACTGGTCCACCGAGGTGGTCGGCAAAAGCCTGCCCTGCCCCACGTCGTCGGGCCCGTTGCTGGCCACTGCCGGCGGCGCGCCGTAGAAGGCTTGCCCATTCACGGCGCCGCCAGCTATCAGGTGCATGCTGCCCCAGCCATGGTCCGAGCCGTCGTTGTTGCCCGCCAGCGTGCGCCCGAAGTCTGACGCGGTGAACGAGGTGACGAGATTGGACACACCCAGATCCACCGTCGACTGGTAGAAGGCCGCCATGGCATCCGCCACCGTTTGCAGCAGCCCGGGGTGCGCGGTGAGCAGGCCGTCATGCGTATCAAACCCGCCCATCGACACAAAGAACACCTGCCGCCTGGAGCCCAGCGCACTGGCGCTGGCGATCATCCGCGCAACAAGCTTGAGCTGGTCGGCCAGGTTGCTGCCGGTGGGAAATAGCGTGGTGATGCTGCTGGCCGGCACCAGATTGGCCGAGAGGATGGCGTTTGCATCAATCGAACGCTTCATGACGCGGTTGTATTCAGACTCCAGCACATGGGTGCGCGCCTGCGTGACGAGGGACTGCAAGGCGCTGGAGCAGGCCGCCGATCCAAACAGCGGCGAGCTGACGCCCTTGAGCGCAATGGAGCCCGAGGTGGACACCTGGTACTGCACGGCAGAGTTGCCCGAGAGGTACACCGCATTGCCCGACACATTGACGCAGGTGAAGGTGGAGGTGGTGTTGCCCGCCTGCACCAGGTCACCCAGGCGCCCGCCCCAGCCGGAGGTTGCGCCTTCGGGTGCTGACGATTGCCAGACCGACTGCTGGTCGTTGTGCGAGAACAGCTTGGGCGGCAGCGGCACCGACTTGTTGGTGTACTGCAGCTTGGTGGTCGGCTGAATCAGCGTGCCCACATTCAGCATCACCGCCATGCGGCCCGCATTGAAGATGGGCAAAAGCGGCGACAGCTGCGGCGCCAGCGCGTATTGCCTGCCGCCGGCCAAAGCTGCAGCCGGTGCGAGGACGGTGCCAGCAAGGGCACTGCGCGCATAGGCCAGCGTGGGCCGCTGCGCAAAGTACAGGTCGTAGCTGGCCTGGTCATAAGGCACCACCGTGTTGGCGTAGTCGTTACCGCCATAGAGAAAGACGCAGACCAGCGCCTTGTAGTCGGTGGCGCCAGCGGCTGCGGCGTCGCTCATGGAGGCCAGGCTGAGCGCCCAGGGCGCAGCCGCCCCGGCCAGTGACAGGGCCGATGCGCGTTGCAGGAAAGAACGGCGCGATGCGTCCATGCGGGCAGATGTTTTCATGATGAAACGCCTTACTTCTGGACGAGGAATTCAGGGGATGCGAGCACCAGCACCAGCGCGGCATAAATGCGGTTGTTGCGCGCAGTGGGGGTGCCTGCGGGCATGCTGCCCACGGCGCTGTTGATGGCCGCCAGCGTGGCGGCAGACAGCTGGTTTGCCGTGAGCACAAGGCTGATCTCATCGAGCAAGGCAGGCGCGTTGTCGGCCAGGGCGATGAGCCCGGTGTAGTCGGCCTTGACGTCGCCCACGCCGTTGCTCACAACGCCTTGCATGTAATTGAGGTAACCCACCACCGACGATTCATTGGCCAGCTGGAATTCGGGCGCCACCAGCAGCGCCGCCGAGACGCCGCTGTTGGGCGGCACATAGCCGGGCCTGAAGAAGTTGAAAACGCTTGGCGAGCGCAACGGGCTCTGGCCCAGCCGCGTGGCCGGGTCGGAGGTATCGCCTATCGCCCACAGGTCGCCAGGCGAGGTTGCGCCAAAGCCGCGGGCCCAGCCAAGAAAACGCAACACCGGCTCGCGCAGCTTGCCGAAGGTGGTGTTGCGCAAGGCCGCGCTGTTGCGGGCCTCGTCGTCCAGCAAGATCGCCTTGATCACGGCCTGCAGGTTGCCCTTGACGCCTGCGCCGTCATTGAGGAACACCGTGGCAATGCGTTGCACATACGCGGGTGTGGGGTTGCTTGTGACCAGGCGCTGAATGAGCTGCCTGCTCACAAAGGGGGCCACGTTGGGGTGGGCAAAAATGATGTCCAGCGCCCGGGACAAACCGGCTGCGCCGTCCAGCCCCGCCGGCACGGTAGAGCCCAGGAAGGTGGAAGCGCCTGTCTCGTGCCGGTTGGCAATCTGCACCATGGGGCGGCGCTGGTAGTCCGGTGTGGTGGTGCCGGTGACCGACAGGTCCCATTCCCACCCGGTGAAGATGCGTGCCAGGCCGGTGATGTCGTCCAGCGAGTAGGTGTCCTGCGGCAGGCCGCCCACGAGCTTGGGCGTTCCGTCCAGGTTGAGCTGGGTGAGGCCGATGGTGAACAGCTGCATCAGCTCGCGCGCATAGTTCTCGTCCGGCAGCGCGCCGGTGGTGGCGTTGTATTTGATGTTGCCGCGAAAGGTCAGGTACTCGCCCATGGCAGGGCAGGTGGACACCTGCTGCATCAGCGTGCGGTAATTGCCGAAGGCGTTTTTCTCCAGCAGGTCCAGGTAGTTGGCGCCCGAAAACTGGCGCCAGCCGCCCGACAGGCCACTGACCGACACCACCATGATCTCCGACAGCGCCAGCACCACCCGCTGGCGCAACACGTCGGGCGAGCTGATGAGCTTGCGCCACACGCATGCATCAAAGCCCGCAAGGCCGTTCTTGTTAACGTTGGAAACGCCCGCCTGGTCATAGCCCTTGCTCACCAGCCAGTCGCAGCGGCTCATGGATTGGGCTGTGGCGAATTGCTCGTCGAGCCAGGGCGCATAGCCAATGGCCTGCGCGCGGGCGATCTGTGCGCGGTCGGCGCCGACGCTGGCTTGTGCAATGAAGCGCGCTGATTCGACGGTCGTGGGCGGCGGGCCCGGCGGCGATGGGGGTGGAGGTGTGCCGCCCCCAGGCGGTGGGGCGGAGCTGTCGCCCCCGCCGCAAGCGGCCAGGCTTGCTGTCGCGAACAATGCAGCAAGGGCGGCCGGCGGTGTTGCCGCAGGCAATGTGTCGGAGTCATCGCGCGGCGCGCGAGCCTTCCCCTGTTCCTCACCACGCGGGATGACGGGCGCGTGCTCCACGGTGTACTGCATGAGAAGTCCTTGTTGTGTGTGCCCACCTTAAACGCCGCAACTCGCAATCGGTTGCAGGGTTGATCCCGTAAGGACCACGCATTTGGCGTAACAGTCTGTGCTTGTGTACCACGCATATTCAGCGCCCCAATGAGCAAATAACGGGGCTCTCTACGAGCCAAGGCGGCGGCCGCCACCCGCGCCGAACGAAGGTCAGCCGAAGGTCAGACTTGTTGCGCCGTGTATTCGTTGTGCAAAGTGCGCCAGCCACTTGAAAGGTCAGGCTCCCGGCGCTATCTTCGAGTCAGACCGGCCTGATGCACAATCGCCGTCCGCCTCGTCTGCGTTCGCAGGGGGGCTACTCAAGGAACTCCGTATGTTGTCCAGAATCATGAAACTGTTGATGCTGCTGTGCGCGGCCGCGTTCGTCAGCTCCGCCATGGCGCAGGCTGAGCCCACGCTCAACCAGATCTATGAAGCAGCGCGTTCAGGCCAGGTCGACAAGGCGCAGGGCATGATGAAAGAAGTGCTGCGCGCCCACCCCAAAAGCGGCAAGGCCCACTACGTGCAGGCCGAGTTGTACGCGCGACAAAAGCAGCTGACGCTGGCGCGCGATGAACTGGCGACCGCCGAGGCTTTGTCCCCTGGCCTTGCCTTTGCCAAGCCCGAAGCCGTACGCGCCCTGCGCAGTGAACTGGCGCTGCCGTCGGCAATGTCGGGCATGACAGACTTCAAGGGCGCCAACCGTGCTGAACCGCAGGGCGCCACACCGCCAGCCCGCGTTGCGCCTGCTGCACCTGTTGCACCCGCTGCGGCCTCTTTCCCCTGGGGCATGTTGCTGCTTGGCGGCGCGATTGTTGCAGCCGCGGTGATGTTCATGCGCCGCAAGCAGGCGCCTGTACCGGCACCGTATGGCGCACCGGCCAATGCATCTGCCAACGGCATGCAACCCGGCCCCTACAGCGGCGCGCCACCTTACGGACCTGGGCAGCAGCCCTCCGGCCAAGGCCCCGGCCCCGGCGCCGCGCCCTATGGCGCACCTCCTGCAGCACCGGGCATGGGCGGCAACATCATGGGTGGCCTGGCCACTGGCCTCGCGGTAGGCGCAGGTGTGATGGCGGCCCAAAGCCTGGGCCGGCAGTTCTTTGGCAACGACCATGCACAGAACAATCCGGCCAATTCGTCCGGCGGCGCCCAGGGCGCACTGGACCAAAGCCAGAACCCCGACATGGGCGGCAACGACTTCGGCATTCGTGAAGCGGATGCAGGCTCGTGGGACGACGGCGGCTCGTCGATGGCCGATTCTGGCGATGGCGGTGGCGGCTGGGACAGCTGAGGATCGCTGATCACCAGGGGATGGGCTTACCCTGGTAGTCAACAAACTGCGCGCCGGGGCGGGTTGGCAGTTCGCGCAGGGCAGCCAGCATGCCTTGCACCGATTCACCCGGCGTGAGCAGGTTGGAGACGTTGGCAGAGAACGGACGCGACAGCTCCGAGCGAACTGTCCCGGGCTGCAAGGCGACGACACGCAGCTGCGCGTTTTTACGTTGCAACTCGATGGCCGCCGTCTGCAGCAGCATGTTCAGCGCCGCCTTGGCAGCGCGGTAGCTGTACCAGCCACCCTTTTGGTTGTCGGTGATGCTGCCCACCCGCGCTGAAAGTTTGGCGTAGATGACCGGTCCTGGCGCCAGCAAGGGCGCGAAGTGCCGCAAGACCAACAGCGGCCCGATCGCATTGAGCTCGAATGATTTAGCCATCAGCTCCGGGCGCACTGCCGACAGCGACTTCTCGGGGCCTACGCCGTCAATCGTCAGGGCTCCGGTTGCGTCCACGATGAAGTGATAGGGGCCGTTGGCCCGTATCACTTCAGCCAGCTTGGCGAGACCCGCCGTATCCAGCAAATCAAACCCAACTCCGGACGAGCGCGACACCACTTCCACATGCTCACACAGCGGATCCTGCTGGAGCGCGTCGGCAAAAGCGCTGCCGATGGCGCCGCTCGCGCCGATCACCAGGGCGCGGTAGTTGTTGTCAAAAAGAAGCGTCATGTCAGGCAGTCCATCGTCCAAAAGCGGTCTGCGCATTGTCCGCGCAAGTCTTGACGGCCGCCTGATGGCGCTCACATGTCGAGCTTGAACACCTTCTTCGCGTTACCGCTGAAGATGGCCGTTTTGTCTTGCGCACTCAGCCAGTCGAAGCCCTCGATGTAGGGCGCGATGTCGTCTAGCCAGCGGCCGGTTTTCGGGTCCTTGATGGTGCCGACCCCGGGCCGCTCGGCCCCGAAGATGCAGCGGTCGGCGCCCACCGTCTTGATGAGCAGCCGCAAGGCCTCCTCGGAATACAGGACGGTGTCGAAATACAGGCGCCTGATGCTATCGTGAAAGGTCTCCAGCGCGCGGCCCGGCCGCAGCGAGGGCGCCTGAAAGCGGCCGAACTGGTAGGGGATGGCGCCGCCGCCATGCGACACCACGATCTTCAATGTGGGAAAGGTCTGGAACACCCTGGAGCGCGCCAGCGCCATCACGGCCACCGACTCTTCGTTGATGAAGTGCATCGAATAGGTATGCCGCTCCGTGCCGCGCAGGCCGGCGGAGTGCAGGTACGCGGGCACATCAAGCTCCACCAGCTTTTCCCACAGTGGGTACCAGTACTCCTGCCCGAGGTCGGGCACGTCGTGCGTGGCCAGCCCTTCGCTCGGGTCGGTGTTGAGCATGCAGCCAACCATCTTGAGCTCCTTGATGCAGCGCTCCACTTCAGGCAGTACCGCAGTGATGGGCTCGCCCCACACCTGCGGCAGGCCGCAGATGCCGCGAAAGAGCTGCGGGAACAGGCGCTGCTGCTGGCCGATGACGGAATTGACCTCTTCCGTGTACCAGTGGACCAGCCTGCCGGGCTTCTCGCTGTGCATCGCCTGGTAGGGCCGTGGCGAGATGAGCTGGAAGTCGGTCCCCAGTTCCTTGAGTTGCTGGATGTGCGACTTGGTGCCGAAGGTCGGGCTGTTCAGGACGGCGCTCATGGCGTCGTCGCTTATCTGCGCGGTGCCGCGGCCATGCGCGCCGCGGTGCGAGAGCAGGCCGGCCTTCCATGCGTAGAGGCTGTCGGGCGCGGTCACATGGGCATGGGCATCGATGATCATGATGGTGGAGTGGTGTTGGGGTTGTTGAAAGAAAGGAAGCGCCTGGGCTACCAGAGGGCAAAGCCCATGGCGTTGCCAGTTCCCGCTTCTGTCCGGTAGCAGGGAACATAGTCAACGAGCCGAATGGTGAGGCAGGCATCGTTCATGATGGCGGCCAGCGGCAACCAGCTCTTGATCTCGGACGTGTTCCCGCCAAACAGGGCTTCAGGAATCGCAGCCAGTGCGGCTTCATTGCGCGACTGCAAGGCGCCCAGGACGCGTTGGTCCAGTTCTTCGTCAATACAAAAGTGGGTCAGGCCGCCTGAGGCAATGACGGCCACCTTCAGGCGGTCGGGCAAGGCATCGATCGCACGCTTGAGCGCGTGGCCGAACGCCAGGCAGCGCCCGGCCTTCGGGCGGTTCAGGCCCACACCCACATTCGTGAACACGGGAATGCTGGGCGGCGCCAGGTCGCGCATGATGCGCCGGTACACATAGCCGAACGCATGCGGTATGCCCGATTGGCGGTCATGCGAGTTGGGCAAGCGCGCGCTGGTGGCCACGTCGAACTCCTGAGCGATGAGACTCGCCACCACCGCATGGGCCGGCTCCGGCGCGCCGGGGTAGGTCGCGCCTGCGGGCGGGCAGTGGCCTTCTTCCGCAATCGCAATGCCTGGGGGCAGTTTGGCCTTGGCCGCTTCGGTCAACGGGATGTTCTGGACTTCGCTGCCGGTGTAGACAGTGAACGCAGGGGTCAGGTCGTCGAGAAACACTTCCCGCTGGTCGTTCCCGAGGATCAGGACGAGGTCAGGCTGGCACTGCGCAAAGTGGTCCGCCAGTGTGTCCAGCGCCAACTGGCACTTCGCAAAATTGGCAGCCATCGCTTCTGCGGTAACCCGCGCAGCAAATCCCGGCGCGCGCTGTTGCAAAAGCGAGGCGTAGTCGTAACTCTGGCCCTGGTACCAATGGGCAGGGTTCTTGCGATCCGCGTCAGCGCGCAAATGCCACATACCGGGCGGCGTTGCCAGCATGGGGCCGTGGGAGGTGGCAATGCCACAAACAATTTTTGCCATGTCAGACGTTCACTGCCACAACGTGGACGTCGTCTTGCTTGATGCCCATCACATCGGCCACCATCTGCCTGACATGCTCGGGCTGCCCGTAGTGAAACGGGAAGTGCGTCAGGTGCTTGCCCCAGACAGGATGCTTGATGTAGGTCGCTCGCGGCATGCCGCTCTGCAGCAGTTCGCGCGAGGCATTGGGCAGCGGGATGCGCACATTGCGGGCCGGGTCGCGGATCACGCCCTTGGGGTCCTTGCCGGCCTGCACATCTTCCATGTCGGCAAAGAGCCGCCGCCGGATCATGGCCACACCCTGGTCGCTGGCGCCCAGCTTCTCACGGGTGCGGTCGGTGATTTTTCCCTGCCCCACCCAGGCAATGATGTCCTGGTTGATCACATGGCTGGAAATCCACTTGCCGGTTTGCGGATCCTTGATGGGACCGCGCCACGAAGGAATGACCGTCTGTTTGAACGGCTCCGCCTCATGGGGCACGCGCAGGAAAGCCCAGGTCACGCTGAGCGTGTTTTCATCGTCCACCGGCACCCGCCATTCGAAGTGGTCACCCAGGAAAAACCCGTTGGGCCACAGACACACGCGCCCCACCGTCCAGAGGTTGTGCGCCTCGTCGGTATCTTCGCGCACGCGCTTGTAGACAAAGCCGTGCTCGAACTCCTCGAACTCGAGCTTCACATGCCGCGGCGCGTAATTGCCGACCTCGCCGCGCTGGCGTTTGCTCCAGTTCGAATGCATCCACTCGAAGTGCACCGGGTCGATGGAGTTTTCCTGCGCCTGCACCCAGTTGCAAGGCACATCGGCAAACACGATCTGGGCAAAGCCGTTGTCAAAGCTGAGCAGTTCCCAGTCGGGCAGCAAGGGCGCCGGCAGGGGGCCCATGTAGGCCCACAACAGCCCGGCCTTGGCCTGGACCTGGTAGGCCGTAATGCGCACCCGCTTCCTCATACGGCCCGTGGGTTCGATCACGTCCTCGAAGGGCTGCTCTATGCACTGGCCGCTCGCGTCGTAGCACCAGCCGTGGTAATTGCAGCGGATGCCATGAGCTTCGACCATGCCGTAGGCGAGGTCAGCATTGCGGTGCGCGCACTGGCGCTCGGTCAGCCCGTAATTACCGCTCAGGTCCTTGTAGACCACAAGGTCTTCACCCAGCAGGCGGACCGGCTTGATCGGCTCCTGGTCCAGCTCGTCCACCGCGGCAAACGGGTGCCAGTGGCGGCGCAGCATCTCGCCCCCGGCCGTTCCCGGTCCAACCTGGGTGAGAAGCTGGTTCTTCTCTTTGCTAAGCATGAAAGGGCTCCTGTGGATGTCAGTCGGCGGTGATGTTGGCACCTTTGGCCACAGCGGTGAAGCGTGCCAGGTCCGCCTTGTTGCGTTGCAGGAAATGCTCGGGTGAACCCCCCGCCGCTTCCATCCCGTTGCTCTCCAGGATCTGTAGGACGTCTGTCCGCGCGAGCACTTCGTTCAGTGAGCGGTTGAGCCTGGCCACGATCGCCGCTGGCGTACCCGCAGGTGCATAAACGCCGATCCAGTACGTGGCCTCAAAGCCAGGGTAGCCCGACTCACTTACCGTTGGCACGTCGGCCACCAGCCTGGAGCGGCTGCTGGCGGTTTGGGCCAGCGCGCGGACCTTGCCCGCCTTGATCTGCGGCAACGCCAGCTCCACGGGTGCAACGGTGAAGTCCACCTGCGCCTGAAGCACATCCATCATGGCGCCGGTCACGCCTTTGCCGGGAATGTGCCGGGCCTTGGCGCCAGTGGCCAGCAACAGCGTTTCGGTATACAGGTGCACTGTTGAGGCAATGCCTGCCGAGCTGTAGGTGGACTGCCCCTGCGATGTCTTGAGCAGCTGCACCAGCTCGGCAAAGGTTTTGGCCGGGCTGGAGGCCGGCACCACCACAAGGAAGGACCCGCGGGCGAACTCGCCGACCGGTGCAAAGTCGGTGATCGGGTTGTAGCTGACCTTGCGGACGGCTGACGTGATGACGTGCGTGGTTGGCGATACCAGCAGCGTCAGCCCGTCGGGCGGCGCTTTGGCAACCGACTGGCTGCCGATGGTTCCACTGGCGCCGGGGCGGTTGTCGACAAACGCCGAGCCGCCCAGCGTGCCCGGCAGCTTCTCTGCAATGAGGCGCGCCATGGTGTCAACGCCGGAGCCCGGGGTGAACGGCACCACCAGCTTGATCTGCTTTGACGGAAAGCCATCGGCCGATTGGCCAAGGGCCCCGGCGCCTGAGATGGCCAGGCCCAGCGCGCATAAAAGCGGCGCGAGGCGTGCAAGGGGGAACAGGTGCTTCATCGCGTCACGAGGTTGGTGGACAGCTACAAACAATATTACCTATTACAGTTTGATGAATCAGGGTATGTACCGGGTGGCCCGTATGATTCCAGCCACATGAACAAGAGCCACCCCCGCCCCTCCCTGCTGTGGGCCGCACCCGTCCAGTCAGACACCCTGTCCGGCCGGATCATTTCCCAGGTCCGCGCTGCGCTGTTTTCAAGCCAGCTCAAGCCAGGCGAGTTCCTCGGCAGCGAGGCGACCATCGCCGAGCAGTTCAACGTGAGCCGGATGGCGTCACGCGACGCCCTGCGCACACTGGAGGCCATGGGCATCGTCGAGATCCGCAAGGGCATCAAGGGTGGCGCCTGGATCGCCAAAGAAAACCCCGACCGGTTTGCAGATGCCCTGTCGATCCAGCTTCAGCTGATCGGCGTGACTGCAGATGAAATATTTGATTCCCAGCTCGCAATCGAGACCCGGGCTGCCGAGCTGGCCGCGGTGCGCGCATCGGCGCAGAACCTGCAGGACATGCAAGAAGCCCTGGCTGAATGCAAAAGCGCGAAGGGTGACATGCACGCCTTTACCGCAGCTTCCATCCGCTTTCATGAACTGGTGGTCGTGGCCTCCTGCAACCGTGTGTTGCTGGCCCAGTTCAGGGCCTTGCGGTTTGTGTTGCAGCCGCTGCTGGAGCCCAACACCACCGACGTGGTGGCGCGCCGCGTGATCCGCTCGCACACGACCTTGCTGCGCGCCATCTCGGGGGGCAACGCCGCCGAGGCGGGCGAGGTGATGCGAAAGCGAATTTCGCAGGTTCGCTCCAGGGTGGTCAGCCCGCAGCCGCCTTCGCAATACGCCTGAGGGCATCCGCTCCAGTCTGCGGCTGAACGCCGGGCAAGGAGTTGCTGTCGGCATAACCACTCAACCCGCAATAGTTTGCTGCTTGTGTACGCCACCGGACGGACGATCCAAGTCGGGCATTCATAACATGGCAGATGCAACGTCTCGCCCGTTTCAACATTCCGTCTTTCGCGGGACGCTCGCAGCGGCACGCATTCTTTCGCGCTGCGTGCCTGGTTGCGTTGCAAGCCGCCGCTGCCCAGGCCTTTGCGCAAAACGAAGCGGTGCCCGCTTTCAAACAGGTGGACTCGATTGAGGCCCGCGTTCAAGGCTGCGTGACCTGCCACGGCCAGAGCGGCCAGGGCACCAGCAACGGCTACTTCCCCCGCATCGCAGGCAAACCGGCGGGCTATCTGTACAACCAGCTGGTTGCCTTTCGCGATGGGGAGCGGCGCTACTCGCCGATGAACTACCTCGTGGCTTATCTGCCCGACGCCTACCTGCGCGAAATCGCCGAGCATTTCTCAAAGCAACGCCCGCCCTTCGCTGCGCTTGCAGCACCTTCAGCGGACGCTGCCGTGACCCGGCGCGGACAGCAGCTGGTCACTGCCGGCGATGCCAGCAAAGGCATCCCTGCCTGCGTCGCCTGCCACGGTATGGGGCTGACCGGCATGGAGCCGGGTATCCCCGGCCTGGTCGGGCTGCGGCCCAACTACATCGTGGCGCAACTGACCCGCTGGCGCGTGGGCGAGCGGCACGCCGCCGCGCCCGACTGCATGAAGCGCGTGGCCACACGCCTGACCGACAGTGATGTAACAGCGGTCGCCGCGTGGCTGTCGCAGCAGGAGCCGCCGAAGAATCCTTCGCCCGAATCTTCCAACCTGGTGCGCATGCCATTGGCCTGCGGCAGCCAGCGGTGACCACCATGCGTCTCGGACTGCGCATCGTGATCGTCCTCGTGGTGCTGGCAGCAGCAGCAGCCGGCGTTGTGTTCTGGATGCTCCCTGGCGCACTGCCCAACAACCCCAATGCGGTGGAAACGAGCGCGACAACGCAAGTCATCAACCGCGGCGAGTACCTGGCGCGTGCCGGGGACTGCGTGGCCTGCCACACCACACCCAACGGCAAGCCCTTTGCCGGCGGCCGGCCCATGCCCACCCCCTTTGGTGCGCTCTACGTGCCCAACATCACGCCCGACGACGACACCGGCATTGGTCACTGGACCGCTGACGACTTCTACAGAATGATGCACAAGGGCGTGTCCAAAGACGGCACGCTGATGTACCCGGCCATGCCATTTGCCTCCTACACCAAAGTCACGCGGAGCGACTCTGACGCGATATTTTCCTACCTGATGTCGGTCACCCCGGTGAAGCAGCCCAACCGGCCGCACGAGCTTAGGTTTCCCTTCAACAACCGGGACCTGCTGCTGGGCTGGCGCACCCTCTACTTCAAGGAGGGCGAGTACAAGGCAGACGCAAGCCAGAGCGCGCAATGGAACCGCGGCGCCTACCTGGTTCAGGGTCTGGGCCACTGCGCGATGTGCCACAGCGCCATCAACGCGCTGGGCGGCTCAAGCGAATCCAAGGCCTTTGAGGGCGGGATGATCCCGAACCAGAACTGGTATGCCCCCTCGCTCACCTCCAACCGGGAAGCGGGCCTGGGCAACTGGGCCCTGCAGGACATCGTTGACCTGCTGCAAATCGGCACCTCGCACCGCGGCACCACCTACGGCCCGATGGCGGAGGTGGTCTACAACAGCCTGCAATACCTGAGCGATGCCGACGTGATGGCGATGGCGGTTTACCTGAAGGCCCTGCCGCAGCGCGACTCCGAAGCGCCGCCCACCAGCCAGGCCCGGCTCGTCAACCCCGCCGTGATGGAGACCGGGCGCAAGGTCTACACCGCCCAGTGCGCGATGTGCCACGGCGACGAGGGCAAGGGCAACACACCGGCCTACCCGCCGCTGGCGGGCAACCAGTCCATCACCATGGCCTCGCCGGTGAACGCTATCCGCATGGTGCTCAACGGGGGCTATCCACCGGGCACCAGGAAAAATCCGCGGCCCCACGGCATGCCGCCGTTCAGCCACCTGCTGAACGACGCAGAGGTGGCGGCGGTGGTGACCTACATTCGCGTGGCATGGAACAACAGCGGCACCCCGGTGGCAGCAGCGCAGGCAAGCGACCTGCGCAAGCTGCAGCCTGAATAAGAAAGATGGAATGACGGACCTTCCTTCAACGCAGCAGAGTGAAGACCATCTTGTGGAAGAGATCGTCGGGCGCGGCCCGGCAGGCGCATTTGCGGTGGCGGGGGTGGCGACTGCGATCGTCGTTGCCATCTACTTCCTCTTCTACTTCCTGGTGTTCCTGCCGCGAGGCGTCGTTCAATGAGCACCGCCCTGCCCCCTGCCGGGCCACACGGCCATGGCTCTGAAGCCGTGTCAATCGCGGCGGAGCGCCGCTGGCTGTACATCGTGGTGGCCATCATCGCGATGCTGCTGGCGATGATGGTGTTCACCTCCCTGCACTGGGCGTCCATGCCGCCCTCCAGGGTCGAGACGGTGGACGTGAAAACGCTGCACATCAAGGGCGAGTTCGTCGAGACCAACCTTGGCACCACGGTGGCCCCCGACGGCAAGGTGACGGTACGGCTCATCGCCCAGCAGTACTCGTTCGTGCCGCAGTGCATCGTCGTGCCGGCCGACATGCCGGTAACTTTCAGGGGCACGGCCACCGATGCGATCCACGGCTTCATCGTTGGCAAGACCAATGTGAACACCATGCTGGTGCCGGGCTTTGTGGCCACCTTCACCACCACCTTCCACAAGACGGGCGAGCAGTTGATGCCCTGCCACGAGTACTGCGGCACCGGCCACGAGGCCATGTGGGGCCGGGTGCAGGTGCTGCCTGCAGCCGAGTTTTTGCAAAAGGCCAACGGCGCAGAAAGGATGAGCTGTGTTTCTCGCTAAGCGGCTGGTCCTGGCGCACTTCTGGGTCGCCCTTATCGCCTTTTTTGCGGCTCTGGTGCTGGGTGCCTGGCAGATGTATGTGCGCAGCCCGCTGTCGGCCTGGGTGAACAACCCGGAGCACTACTACCGCTCCGTCACGGCGCATGGCACCGTCATGGCTTACGTGCTGCCCACGCTGATTGCGATGGGGTTTGGTTATGCAATCACTGAACTTGCATTGAAGAAGCCCCTCATCGGCGTGCGCTGGGCGTGGGCCGGTTTCTGGCTGGTGATGGCGGGCACAGCCCTTGCGGCCGTGACCATGGGGGTGGGCAAGGCCTCGGTGCTGTACACCTTCTACCCGCCGATGCTGGCCAGCCCGTTCTACTACATCGGCATCGTCCTGGTGGTGGTGGGCTCGTGGATATGGGTCGTGCTGATGTCCATCAACCTGCGCGCATGGAAGAAAGAGAACCCGGGTGTCTCGATACCGCTGGCGATGTTTGGCAATGTGGCGGGCGCCTACCTGTGGGCCTGGACCTCGGTGGGTGCGGCGGTGGAGATTCTGGTGCTGATCCTGCCTGCGTCGCTGGGGCTGACGGACACCATCAACGCCGGTTTGGCGCGCGTGCTGTTCTCATGGACCTTGCATGCCATCGTGTACTTCTGGCTGATGCCGACCTACATCGTGTTCTACACCATCGTGCCGCGCGCGATTGGCGGGCGCCTGTACAGCGACACCATGGGCCGCGTGGCGTTTGTGCTGTTCCTGGTGTTCTCGATGCCGATTGGCATCCACCACCTGTTTGCCGACCCGCAGGTGGGCGCGGGCTTCAAGTTTGTGCATGCTGCGATGACGGCAATGGTGTCGGTACCGACGCTGCTCACGGTGTTCACCATCGTCGCGTCGGTGGAGATTGCGGCCAGGCTGCGCGGCGGCAAGGGCTTGTTCGGCTGGGTCAAGGCGCTGCCCTGGGGCAACCCGATGATGCTGGCCGTGACCTTCTCTTTCCTCATGCTGGGTTTTGGCGGCGCGGGCGGCATCATCAACATGAGCTACCAGCTCAACGAAACCATTCACAACACGCAGTGGGTCACGGGGCACTTCCACCTTATTTTTGGCGGCGCGATTGTGCTGATGTACTTCATGTTGGTCTACGAGTTGTGGCCGCAGCTGACCGGCTGCGCGCCCTTGTCTGCGCGACTGATCAAGGTGCAGGTCTGGCTCTGGTTTGTCGGCATGATGGTGCTGACCATGCCGTGGCACCTGGTGGGGCTGCTGGGTGCGCCCCGCCGCATGGCGTACTACGACTACACGCACCCTGACCTCCAGCCGCAGGCCTGGACGGTGACTGCATCGGCCATTGGCGGGTTCGTGCTGGTGGCGTCTGGCGTTGTGCTGATCTACATCCTGGTTACAGCGCGCAAGAAGGCAGGGGTTGCCGTCGAGCCCTTTACCTTCAGCCGCGCGGTGCATCCTGGCGCGCGCACGCCGGTTTCCTTGAATGGGTTCGGCTTGTGGGTCGCAATGATGATTGGCCTTACGGTCGTCAACTATGGCTACCCGATTGCCCAGCTTGCCTCGCTGAAGGAGGCGTATGTGCCTGTCATTCCGATCGGGAGCCGGTGATGCGTGAAACCGGCCTGTACGCGTGGAGCAACTTCTGGTTTCGCTGGAGCGTGGTGAGCCTGGTGGTGCTGACGATGCTGGCGGTGCTGGTGGGTTTTGTGGTGCTGCCGTCAGTGAAGAGTGACTTTTCTGCGCAGGGCCTGTGGGCCAGTATCTGCCGTGCGGCGGGTGTGCCGTCCAGCTGGGCAGAAGGCTCGGCGGTGGCGGCGCGCGATACGCATGCGACTGAGGTCGTGCTGGAACGCAGCATGGTGCGGGACGGCGGTAGTGCTGCTGTAGGGCGCGGTGCGACGCTGGCGTTGAACTGCACCATGTGCCACGGCGCGCAGGGTCTGAGCGCGTCTGATGCGCCCAACCTGTCGGGCCAGTACCCTGAAGTCGTCATGAAGCAACTGCGCGACTACAAGGCCGGCAAGCGCAGCAACGCGGTCATGGGCGCGCTGGCTGCGAATCTGTCTGAACCTGATATTGACGATCTGGCGGCTTACTACGCCTACTTGCCCAAGGCACGCACGGCGCCGACGACGTATGACGAAACGCTGCCCGCGCTGGTTCGTGTGGGGGCGCCCATGCGCAACATCGCGCCGTGTATTTCCTGCCATGGCGGGGTGGACCAGAAGCTTGGCGCGCCGTGGATTGAAGGCATGCCCAGGAACTACCTGGTGGCTCAACTCCAGGCCTTCAGGGCAGGCACGCGCCGCAACGACCCGCAAGCGCAGATGCGCAACGTGGTGCGCAGCATGACGGACGCGGAGATTGAAGAGGTGTCTGGTTTCTATGCGCGCAAGGCGAGTGCTGGGGGGACGCGATGAACCGAAGGCGCTGCTATTGAAAAGACCAAGCGTCAGGCATTCAAGACGCTGCCATCAAACACCAGGCTTTTTCAACCCGCGCCTGCCCGGCGCCGCCGTGCTGGCGCGCACGACCAGCGTGAACGGAATATTGGTGGCGTTGGCAACAGCCCGGCCCTCAATGCGCGCCAGAAGGTACTCGGCAGCGCGCGTACCGACTACGTCCGCCATCAAGCGCACAGTGGTGAGCGGCGGAGAAATGTGAGCTGCAAACTCCACATCGTTGATGCCGGTGATGGACACATCACCCGGCACGCTCATGCCCATCGCCTGCGCCTGCACCATCGCGCCGAAGGCCAGCGTGTCGGTGCCGCAGATCACAGCCGTGGGGCGGCGCGGCGACTCCATCAAGGCCGCAAAGGCCAGCTGGCCATCGACGATCTTGTGCGACTCGCTGATCAGTTGCTCGCGCGGCCGCTTCAAGCCGCGCGCCTGTAGCGCCGCACGGATGCCGGCCACACGCTTGGCCGCACGGTCGCTTTGCGGTGACTGCTGCGCAATGACACCGAATTCACGGTGGCCCAGGTCCAGCAGGTAGTTGGCCAGGGCTGCGCCAATGGCCTGGTTGTCAAAGCCGACGCTGGGATGCTCGTCGTCCAGCACCCAGGTGTTCACGAAGGGCACCCCCTTGGCTGCGAGCAGCTGGTACACCTCGTCCGAGTGGCGCGCGCCGACCAGCATCATGCCGGCCACGCCGTGCGAGAGCAGCGCCCGCACCTGCCTCAGCTCTTCCGTCGCGTCGTAGTTGGAGTTGGCCAGCAGCAACGTGTAGCCCGCTGTGTTCAGGCGCTGCTGCAAGGCATTCACGCCGATGGAGAAGTTGACTTCTTCCAGCGTGGGGATCACCGCGCCAATCGTCACGGAGCGCTGCGTGGCAAGCGCGCGGGCTGCCGCATGCGGGGTGTAGCGCATTTGCAGGCTGACGCTTTCCACCTTGAGCCGCAGCGCCTCGGCCACCGTCGACTTGCCATTGAGCACACGCGACACGGTGGCGACCGACACACCGGCCGCCTTTGCCACGTCGCGCACAGTCGCCGCATGCGCGCTAGGCCTGCGCGAGCGCGTTTTGACTTCCTTGGGAAGGGCCGGGTTCACCCGCCCGTCTCTGCGCGGAACCGCGCCATGTTGGCCTCGTTCGCAGGATACAGGCCGGGCAGCTCCGCGCCCCGTTGCACCTGCTCCATGATCCACAGCTCAAGCGCTTCCTGTTCGGGGCCGGCTGCCAGCACGTCGTCCAGAAAAGCCTCGGGGATCACCACCGCGCCGTCGTCATCGGCCACGATGATGTCGCCCGGATAAATGGCGACACCGCCACAGCCAATCGGCTCCTGCCAGTTAACAAAAATCATGCCGGAGGCGGAGGCCGGCGCCGCCGTGCCCTGGCTCCAGGTGCGCAAGCCGGTGGACAACACGCCGTTGATGTCGCGAATCGCGCCATCGGTGATCAGCCCCTCCACACCGCGGTAGGCCATGCGCGCGCACAGGATGTCGCCAAAGATGCCCGAGCCGATGTGAAAGCCCGCATCGGCCACGGCGATGCAGCCGGCCGGCATGCTCTCCACCGCAGCGCGCGTGGAGCGCGGGGAGGCCCATGCGGCAGGTATTGCGAGGTCTTCGCGCGCCGGGATGAAGCGCAGCGTGAACGCGCGGCCCACAATGCGCGGGCTGCCAGGGTGCAGTGGCTTGGCCTGGCGGATCCAGACGTTGCGCATGCCATTTTTCAACAGGATGGTGGTGATGGTGGCGGTGCTCACGCCCTTGAGCACCTCGATCACGGCCGGGACCAGGGGGGACATGATGTCGCGGGGGGTGTCGCTCATGGTGTTTCTCGGTCAGGGTGTGCCTTGTGGGTGGCCTTCAGTTTCAGGGTCGCAGGAAGTTGAAGTCGCAGCCGTCCTCTGCCTGCAGGGTGGACTCCTGGTAGAGCTTGGCGTAGCCGCGCGTGGGTACCGGCGGCGCGGGCGGCATCGCCTTGCGCCTGGCGGCCAGCTCGGCTTCATCGACCAGCAGGTCAATCTTCCGGTCTTTCACCGAGAGGCGAATGCGGTCGCCATTGCGCACCAGGCCCAGCGGGCCACCCACTGCCGCCTCAGGCGACACGTGGAGCACGACGGTGCCGTAGGCGGTGCCGCTCATGCGCGCGTCGGAAATACGCACCATGTCTTTCACGCCCGCGCGCAGCAGCTTTTGCGGGATCGGCAGGTAGCCCGCCTCCGGCATGGCCGATGCGCTGGTGGGGCCGGCGTTCTGCAGCACCATGAAATCGTCTGCCTCAATGTCCAGCGCCGGGTCGTCCACACGGGCTGCCAGATCTTCCAGCGAGTTGAAGACCACCGCACGCCCTGTGCGCTCAAAGAGCTTGGGGTCCGCAGCCGAGCGCTTGATGATCGCGCCGTTGGGTGCCAGCGTGCCGAAGAGCGCGGCGAGCCCGCCTTCAGCGCGGATCGGGTTGGCCATGGTGTGCACCACCTCGCGGTCCACCCAGGTCGCTTCACCCTGCAAGCGTTCGCCCATGGTCTCGCCGGTGATGGTGAGGCAGTCCAGGTGCAACAGCGGCGCCAGCTCGCGCAGGACAGCGCCCAGGCCGCCGGCTGCAAACAAGTCCGACATGTAGTGTTGCCCGGTGGGCTTCAGGTCCACCAGCACCGGCGTGGTGTCTGACAGTTCATTCAAGCGTTGCAGCGGGATGCGGATGCCGCGCCGCCCGGCGATGGCGGTGAGGTGGATCAAGGCATTGGTCGAGCCGCCAATGGCAAGCAGCACGCGCAAGGCGTTCTCTACCGACTTCTCCGTAATGATCTGGCTCGGACGGATCGGCGCAAGCGCGAGCTCGGCCGCACGTTTGCCGCTGGCCTCCGCCGCGCGAATGCGGTCCGAGTGCACAGCGGGAATTGCCGCCGTGCCGGGCAGCGACATGCCCAGCGCTTCCGCAATGGAGGCCATGGTGCTTGCAGTACCCATCACGCCGCA
>JACMQX010000274.1 GCA_014376765.1 Ramlibacter sp.
CGCCTGCCGTGCTTCTGGTTGGGGGACGATACGGGCGCTTTGCCGCAAAACGCCGTCGGCGTGCTCCCCGCCTTCGGCAGCTTCACCGGCATGCACCGCATCGAGCCGCGGGCGGGGGACCGGATTTTTCCGGTGGCGGATCAGACGGTGCGTGAGATTGCGGCGCTGCCGATTGCGGACTGAACCTCCTGCTCCCTCTCCCTCCGGGAAAGGGCAGGCTTCGGCGAGAAGCAAGTTGCGTTGTGATGGCACGCGGAATCAAGCTTCATAGTGAAATCGACAGGTGATGATCGTCAACTCATCATCATCAGCGGCGTAGACAAGGCGGTTGCCCTCATCGATGCGACGGGACCAGTATCCAGACAGATTTCCGAGTAAGGGCTCTGGTTTGCCTATACCTTCAAATGGTGTTCGCTTGGCAGCTTCGATGAGCAAGTTGATGCGTTTGAGCGTCTTTCTGTCCTGGCCCTGCCACCACGTATAGGACTCCCACGCTTCCCCAGTGAACTTCACGTCACGGCTCATGCGTCAATCAGTTTGTGCTTCCTGGCCTGACCTTTGCGGTGTTGCGCAATGGATTTCGCCATGTGGGCTGCATTGGCAGGTGTGGACAGCAGGTGCATGGTTTCCATGATGCTCTGATACTGGTGGAACGACATCACCACAGCGTCCTCGCCGTCACGGCGGCTGATCACGGTGACGTCCGCGTCTTCGCTAACCGCGTCGAGCACGGACTTGAGGGAATTGCGGGCTTCGGAATAGGTGACGATGCGCATTTGGGTACTGCCATGACTTGTTCAAAATCTTGTGCAAGTGTAGCCGCAGGCGCGATGACCGTCTTTAAGGTCGCAAGTGGCGACCTTAAAGCCACACCTCGATTCCCGTACAAGTCCGCACCAATACCGTTTAGGTCCGCTTCAACCCCACACTCTCCCCCGCCGCCACAATCTCCCGCCAGGTCGTGTCATCCAGCGTGATGCCCGCCTTCTCGCGCTCACGGCGCGCTTTGCGTTCAGGTTCACCGGCCACCATCACGGCTTCAACGCCCGGCGCAGCGGGACCTTGCCGCAGCCAATCCACAAACGCCAGTGCTTCATGTTCAAGGCTGGCTTGCGTGCCCAGCTTTGCCGGGTCGATCAGGATGGTCAGCATGCCGTTATAGACAGCCTTCTTGAAGTCCGCAGCCCGGTGCCAGGTGCCGTTGCCCGTCAACGCACCGCCGAGCAGTTCGCAGGCCACGGCCATGCCGTAGCCCTTGTGTTCACCAAAGGTCATGAGCGCACCGAACAGGCCGTTGGCCTGCGGCTCTACCACCACGCCGGGGTTGGTGGTGGGCAGGCCGCGCTCGTCAATCAGCAGGCCGGGCGCGACCTGCTTGCCCTCGTTGTGGGCCACGCGCATCTTGCCTTGCGCCACGCGGCTGGTCGCAAAGTCCAGCACGAAAGGCTCGCGGCCCTTGAGCGGCACGCCGATGCAGCAAGGGTTGGTGCCAAAGCGCCCGTCACCCCCACCAAACGGCGCGACCACAGGCCGCGACAGCACGTTCACAAAATGCATGGACACCAGCCCCTGTGCTACAGCCAGTTCGGCCCAGTGCCCAATGCGGCCTAGATGGTGCGACCGCGACAAGGTCATGATGCAGCTGCCGTGCTGCTGCGCCCGCGCAATGCCCAACTGCATGGCCTGCTCGCCAATCACCTGCCCGTAGCCGCACTGGCCGTCCAGCGTCAGCAGGGTGCCTATGTCCATCACCGTCTTGACGGAGGTGTTGGGCACCAGCCCGCCTTCCAGTACTGCACCGATGTAGCGCGGGATCATCCCCACGCCATGCGAGTCGTGCCCGCTCAGATTCGCCATGACGAGGTTGCTGGCCACGGTGTCGGCTTCCGCCTGGCTGCTGCCTGCGGCTTTGACGATGGCCGCCATCTGTTCGCGCAGCGCCTGAGCTTGTATGAGTTTTGACATGTATTGAAAATTAAAAGGTTTACATCACCGCGCCGACTTGCCACGGCACGAATTCATTCTGGCCGTAGCCGTGCTTTTCACTTTTTGATAATTCGCCTGAAGCCGTGGCCAGCACCATTTCAAATATGCGTTGCCCCATCTCCTGGATCGACGCCTTGCCGTCGATGATCTCGCCGCAGTTGATGTCCATGTCTTCTTCCTGCCGCGCCCACAAGGCCGAGTTGGTGGCCAGCTTGAGAGAGGGCGAGGCCGCTCAGCCGTACGCCGAGCCGCGGCCGGTGGTAAACCAGACCATGTTGGCGCCGCCTGCCACCTGGCCGGTTGCGCTCACGGGGTCATACCCCGGCGTGTCCATGTAGACAAAGCCGTGGGCCGACACCGGCTCTGCATATTCATAAACCGCCTGCAGGTTGGTGGTGCCGCCTTTGGCCACTGCCCCCAGCGATTTTTCAAGAATCGTGGTGAGGCCGCCGGCCTTGTTGCCGGGGGAGGGGTTGTTGTTCATCTCACCCTCGTTGATCTCGGTGTAGTGCTCCCACCACTTGATTCGCTGCACCAGCTTTTCGCCGATCTCTTGTTTGACCGAGCGGCGGGTAAGCAGATGCTCGGCCCCATAAATCTCCGGCGTTTCCGACAGGATGGCCGTGCCGCCATGCGCTACCAGCAAGTCCACCGCCGCGCCCAAGGCAGGGTTGGCGCTGATGCCCGAATAACCATCCGAGCCACCGCACTGCAGCCCGATGGTGATGTGCGCTGCGCTGCATGGCTCGCGTTGGACCGCGTTCGCGCGGGGCAGCATTTCCTTGATCAGGGCAATGCCCTTTTCCACCGTCTTGCGCGTGCCGCCTGTGTCCTGGATGTTGAAGACCTTGAGCGTGTCGCCCTCACGCAGGCTGCTATGCGCCAGCCAGGCGTTGATCTGGTTGGCCTCGCAGCCCAGGCCCACCACCAGCACGCCCCAGAAGTTGGCATGCGTCGCGTAGCCTGCGAGCGTGCGCTCCAGAATCTTCAGCCCCAGGCCTTCGGAGTCCATGCCGCAGCCTGTGCCATGGGTGAGTGCCACCACGCCGTCCACATTCGGGAAGTCAGCCAGTGCCCCCGGATTGGTGAGCCGCGAAAAGTGATCCGCCATCGCCCGCGCCGCCGTCGCCGAACAATTGACGCTGGACAAAATGCCGATGTAGTTGCGAGTGGCCACCCGCCCGTCTGCCCGCTTGATGCCCATGAAGCTGCGTTCCAGTCGGGCAGGCTCGGGCTTCACGTCGGCGCCAAACGCATAGTCGCGCTCAAAGTCGCCCTTGTTCGGCCCCATGTCCAGGTTGTGGGTGTGCACATGTTCGCCCGCCGCAATGGGCTTGCTGGCAAAGCCAATGATCTGGTTGTAGCGCCGCACCGGCTCCCCCTGCGCAATCGGGCGCGTGGCGACCTTGTGGCCCGGCGGGATCAGGCCCTTGATGGTGACGTTTTCTGCCAGCGTGCCGCCCACGAGTTGCGAGCGGGCGATGAGAACGTCGTCTGACGGATGAAGGCGTATGAAAGGAGTCATCGTTTGCTTTTCGGGTGAGGTGTGCGGGGTGTCTTGGCTTTCGCGCGGCGCCAGCTCACGCTGAAGCGCTCATGCGACCG
>JACMQX010000047.1 GCA_014376765.1 Ramlibacter sp.
ACGCCGGCTGCGCGAAATCTGGATGACGATGGCGCGCAAGGTCTCGCGCAACTGTTCCGGGTCTTTTTCGCGCAAGGCAAAACCGGCCTGGGTCAGCATGATCGCCAGCGGCGTGCGCAACTGGTGCGACGCGTCGGCCAGAAACTGCGATTGCTGGTCCAGCAAGCCGCGGTAACTGGCGATGTGCTGGTTGATGGCTTGCACCAGCGGCGCCACTTCATGCGGAACCTCGCGGGTGTCCAGGGGCTGGAGGCCCTGGCCTTGGCTTTGCAGCACCGACTTGCGCAGGCGCTCCAGCGGCTGCAAGGACCAGCGCACGCCCAGCCAGACCAGCAGAATCATCACCCCCAACATGCGTGCATCGCGTTTCAGCTCCTGTTGCAAAAAACCGGCCTGCGCCTGATCCCGGGGCCCCGTGGTTTCTGCCGCCTGAATCAAGAGGTCAAAGGCCTGGCCGCGGCCGTCCTCCACCTGGCGCTGGAGCGCCAGCACACGGACCCGGCTACCCCGGTAGTAGCTTTCATACCAGACCGGGGCGCCGCCGGCAGCGGCGGCCGCGCCCAGCGGCGCCGGCAGGTCCGTCTCGCCCAGCAAGCTCACTTCGGGGCGGGAGGCCGCCGCGTCACCCGGTGCAGCGCCCCTGGGTGCCAGACTGACGTGCAGGTATTTCTTCAAAGGCGGGCTGCCGGCGTCGGACGTCGTGGTCCCCGCAAACGGCGTACTCAGTCGCAACGAGCCATCCTGCGCCAGTGACAGGCTGCTTTGCAGGGCATTCACCGACTCGATCAGGTGCTGGTCGTAGGCCTGCTCCACCTGACGGCTCAGTGCGTGGTAGTCGTTCCAGCTGTCCAGCGCCAGCAGACCCACCACGCCGGGCAGCAGCAAGGTCAGCAGGCGTGCACGAATTCCGAACAGGTCGGGGTCAGTCCGCAGGATCTTCATGGCTTTCCAGCATGTAGCCCAGGCCGCGTACAGTGACGATGCGCACGTCGCTACCCGTCAGCTTGCGGCGCAGACGGTGGAGCACCAGTTCAATGGCATCCGGGCCGGCGTTGCTGTTGGCGGGGAAAACCTTGCCCGAGAGAAGCGACTTTTCAACCGGCGAGCCGCTGCGCACCAGCAACACCGACAGCGCGGCGCTTTCGCGCGGGGTGAGCTGAAGCAACGCGCCGGCCAGCACAAAGGCGCGGCTGCCGTGGGCGCATGACAAGGAGCCGCACTGCAAGGGCGTGTGTGCACTGCCCCGGCTGCGCCGCGTCAAGGCCGTGAGCCGCGCTTCCAGTTCCTCGATGGCGAAGGGCTTGGTCAGAAAGTCGTCTGCCCCGACGTTCAGGCCTTTGACCCGGTCTTGCAGAGAGCCCTGGGCGGTCAATACCAGGACCGGTGTGCGGTTGCCGGCCTTGCGCATCTCTGCCAGCAGGGTGAGCCCGTGCTTGTCAGGCAGCCGCAGGTCGAGCACCACGACGTCATAGTCGTTGCCCGCCAGCAGCGACTCGGCGGTGTTGGCATCCGGGGCATGGTCCGGCACGAAGCCGCTTTGCCTGAATGCACGCACCAGCCACGACGCCATCTCGGCTTCATCTTCAACCAGCAGCAGACGCATGTCAGG
>JACMQX010000275.1 GCA_014376765.1 Ramlibacter sp.
CCATGCCACGTGCCTCGACGGCCACAGCGCCAGCGTCCGCACTCTGGCGTGCGAGCTGCTCCTGGATGGCAGAGAGTTTTTGCCACAGCAGGCCACTGGCCAGCAGGCTGAGCACCACCACCGCCACGAGCAGCAAAAAAACGCCGCGCGGCATGGCTAAGACGGCAGCGGGTGGGGACGAAGTCAGGGGAGCAGGCGCCTCCAGCACGGCGACAGGAGCGGGTACCGGCTCCGCAACAGGTTCGGGCAATGGCTCCGGCCTCGGCTCATTGGGGCGCTGCGGATCGTGCTCTGAACTCATGCACTCGATTCTATCGACGCGACCACGCTGTCCAGCGCTGGCCGTGACTCGCAAACAACAGCAAAACCCGCTTCGCGCGCGGCCTGCGCAATGCGCGCATGCGTGGCCACGGCGCGGGCCTGCCGCCAGTCCTGGCCCGGCAAGAGCTGCAACAGATTCGCGATGGCTTCCGAGCTGCTGAAGAGCCATACCGAGCCATCGGCGGCTGCGCCCTGCGCCTGCTCGCGCTGCGCCTGCGTCCACTGCGGCACATGACGCTCGTACGCCACGACGAAGGCCGGTGTACAACCGCGTGATTCAAGCTGGCTGGCAAACCAGTCGCGGCCCATGCTGCGCCCTTCACTGTCGCTGCCGCGCACGATGAGCATGCGGGCGCCTGCTACCGCCTGGCCCTGCACCACGCGCCACAGCGCTTCTGAATCGAATTGCGGCGCGTCGGGCGGCGGTGCGTCAAGCAGAGATGGCGCCACGCCTGCTGCCAGCAGGGCGCCGGCGGTACCGGGGCCGGTGGCCCAGGCACGCGGCGCCGTGGACGCGCTGGTGAAAAGGCGCGCTGTGGGCTCAGGCCGCGCCCTAAAAAACTCTTCCACTGCATTCCCGCTTACAAACATGGCTGCTGCACAACCATCCAGCTGATGCCAGGCCTCCACCACAGCCTGCCGGTTGGCAGCGGGGCAAATGTCGATCAGCGGCAGTGCAAGGGCCTGCAGCCCGCGTTGCGACAAATCCTGCACCCAGCGCTGCGCATCGCGTTCAGGCCGGGTGACGATCACGCGCATGGACAAATCCAGGAGATAAAGGCGGTGCGAACCGATGGAGCAACTGCAACGCAACAGCGATCAGCCGCCGCGTTCAGCCCGCGCCGCCAGCCCGCAGCCGGGCCGCGACTTCTTCACCCAGCGCCGCCGCGTGGGCAAGGTCAGCCGCCGCGCTGGCCGAGCGCGCTGTCACCAGCGGCGCATTCGTCTCCGGGTCGCCCCAGGCAGCGCGCAGCTGCAGGTATTCGCCCGAGAAGGTGGCATGCGCGGCCAGCGGCATGGAGCAGCTGCCGCCCATGGCGCGGCTCACCGCCCGCTCGGCGGCCACTGCCAGCCAGGTGGTCTGGTGCACCAGCGGCGCAAGCGCTTCCACCAGGTCCTGCCGGCCCGAGCACACCTCAATGCCCAAGGCGCCCTGCCCTGCGGCCGGCAGCATCTGCTCAGGGGCAAAGGTCTCGCGAATGCGCGAGCGCAGTCCCAGCCGCATCAGCCCGGCCGCAGCCAGGACGATGGCCGCGTACTGGCCCTCGTCAAGCTTGCGCAGCCGCGTGTCCAGGTTGCCGCGCAGGGGCTCGATCTTCAAATCGGGCCGCAGCGCGCGCAGCAGCACGGTGCGGCGCAAGCTCGATGTACCCACCACAGCGCCCTGCGGCAAATCGGCAAATGAGGCGTACTGGTTGGACACCAGTGCGTCGCGCGGGTCTTCGCGCTCCATCACGCAGGCCAGCGCAAAGCCGTCCGGCAGATTCATGGGCACATCCTTGAGGGAATGCACGGCGATGTCAGCGCGGCCTTCTTCAAGCGCCGTCTCCAGCTCCTTGACAAAAAGGCCCTTGCCACCCACCTTGGACAGCGACCTGTCCAGGATCTGGTCGCCCAGGGTTGTCATGCCCAGCAGGGTGACCTGGTGGCCGCGCTGCTCGAGCAAGGCTTTGACATGCTCGGCCTGCCACAGGGCAAGCCGGCTTTCGCGCGTGGCGATGGTGATCTGCAGGGGGGAAGACATGCGGTGTGCGTAAGCAGTTGGTGATCTTTGAAGCATGCTGATGCTAGCATTGATGAGTGCCCGAAAATTGAGCAACAACCAGGAAGTTTCCCCAATGAAAACTGCCGAAAGGGAGCTCCCCGCCAAACGCTCCAGGGACAACGAGCGCCCGCTGGTGGAAGACATCCGCCTGCTCGGCCGCATCCTCGGCGACGTGATCCGCGAACAGGAAGGCCTGAACGCGTATGAGCTGGTCGAGCAGGTACGCAAGCTGTCCGTCGCATTCCGGCGCGACGCTGATGAAGAGGCCGACAAGGCGCTCAAGAAACTCCTCAAATCCCTCAGCGGCGACCAGACCGTGAGCGTGATCCGCGCCTTCACCTACTTCAGCCACCTGGCCAACCTGGCCGAAGACCGCCACCATATCCGCCGCCGCGCCATTCACGAACGGGCAGGCGACACGCAGGAGGGCAGCATTGAAGTGGCCCTGTCCCGCCTGCGCTGGGCCGGCATCACGCCCAAGACGATTGCGCAGACCCTGGCCAGCAGCTTTGTCTCGCCCGTGCTCACGGCCCACCCGACGGAAGTGCAGCGCAAGAGCATCCTGGACGCAGAGCGCGACATTGCGCAACTGCTGACCCTGCGCGACGAGATCAAGGGCCGCGCCACAGAAGGCGCCAGCCGGGGGGGCGCTGCGCGTGGCGACAAGCTCACCCCGCGCGAGCTGGCCGCCAACGAGATGCAGATCCGCGCCCGCGTGCTGCAGTTGTGGCAGACCCGCCTGCTGCGCTTTTCCAAGCTCACCGTAGCCGACGAGATCGAGAACGCACTGAGCTACTACGAAGCCACCTTCCTGCGCGAGATCCCCAAGCTTTATGCCGAGCTGGAAGAGCACCTCGGCCATCATGCGGTGCACAGCTTCCTGCGGATGGGCCAGTGGATAGGCGGCGACCGCGACGGCAACCCCAACGTCAGCGCGCAGACGCTGGACTACGCGCTGCGCCGCCAGGCCGAAGTCGCCTTGCGCTTTTACCTGACCGAAGTGCACTACCTGGGCGGCGAGCTGTCGCTGTCGGCGCGGCTGGTGGGCGTGCTGCCCGAGATGCAGGCCCTGGCCGAGCGCTCCCCCGACACCAACGAGCACCGCCAGGACGAGCCCTACCGGCGCGCGCTGACCGGCATCTACGCGCGGCTGGCCGCCACGCTCAAGGACCTGACCGGCGGCGACGCGGCGCGCCATGCCGTAGCTCCGCAAAACGCCTACCTCAAGCCGGAAGATTTCCTGGCCGACCTGCGCATCATCCGTGCCTCGCTGCTGGCGCACCACGGCGCGGCGCTGGTGGCGCAGCGGCTGCATCCGCTGATTCGTGCGGTGGAAGTGTTCGGCTTCCACCTCGCCACGGTGGACTTGCGCCAAAGCTCCGACAAGCATGAAGAAGTGGTAGCCGAGTTGCTCGTCGTGGCGCGGATCGAGCGGAAATACTCAAGCCTCGACGAGCCAGCCAAACGGCAGCTGCTAATGAGCCTGCTGAACGATGCGCGGCCGCTGCGGGTGATGGGCCACACTTACTCGGCGCATGCCACCGGCGAGCTTGCCATTTTTGAAAAAGCCAGGGTGATGCGCGAACGCTTCGGGGTGGAGGCGATCCGCCACTACATCATCAGCCACACCGAGACGGTAAGTGATTTGCTGGAAGTGCTGCTGCTGCAAAAAGAGGTCGGACTGATGCGAGGCTGCCTGGATGACGGAGCAGTGAACGACCTGATCGTCGTCCCCCTCTTCGAGACGATTGAAGACCTGCGCAACGCTGCGCCCATCATGCGCGAGTTCTATGCGCTTGCGGGCATCGCCCGACTGGTCCAGCGCTCGGGCGCCGAGCAGGACATCATGCTGGGCTATTCAGACAGCAACAAGGATGGCGGCATCTTCACCAGCAACTGGGAGCTGTACCGGGCCGAGATTGCGCTGGTGGAATTGTTTGATGTGCTTGCGAACTCGCACAACATCCAGCTGCGGATGTTTCATGGGCGCGGCGGTACTGTGGGGCGCGGTGGCGGCCCGAGCTATCAGGCGATCCTGGCCCAGCCGCCCGGCACGGTGCGCGGGCAGATCCGCCTGACCGAACAGGGCGAGGTCATCGGCTCCAAATACGCCAACCCCGAAATCGGCCGGCGCAACCTCGAGACGCTGGTGGCGGCCACACTGGAAGCCACCTTGCTGCAGCCGACCAAGCCGGCCACCCGGGCCTTCCTGCAGGCGGCCGGCGAGCTGTCTGCTGCCAGCATGGCGGCTTATCGCGCACTCGTTTATGAGACGCCGGGCTTCACTGATTACTTCTTCAGCTCCACACCGATCCGCGAGATTGCCGAGCTCAACATCGGCTCGCGGCCGGCGTCACGCAAGCCCTCGCAGCGCATTGAAGACCTGCGCGCCATCCCCTGGGGTTTCAGCTGGGGCCAGTGCCGCCTGACACTGCCGGGCTGGTATGGCTTTGGCTCGGCGGTGGAAGTGTTCCTCAACAAGGGCACCCCGGCCGCGCGCAACGAAGCGCTGGCGCTGCTGCAGAAGATGTACCGTCAGTGGCCGTTTTTTCGCACCCTGCTGTCCAACATGGACATGGTGCTGGCCAAGAGCGACCTGGCGCTGGCGTCGCGCTATGCCGAGCTGGTGGGGGACGCGCGCCTGCGCAAGAAAGTGTTCACGGCGATCGAGGCGGAATGGCACCGCACCGCCGAGGCGCTGGTGTCCATCACGGGCGACAAACAGCGCCTGGCGGGTAACGCCGCCCTCAGCCGCTCGATCAGGCACCGCTTCCCGTACATCGACCCGCTGCACCATTTGCAGGTGGAGCTGGTGCGGCGCTACCGCGCCGGCCAGACTGACGAGCGGGTGCAGACCGGCATCCACATCTCGATCAACGGTATCGCGGCGGGGCTGCGCAATACCGGCTAAACGACTAGACGCCGGAGGCGGCTGCCATTTCAACAGCAGCGCACGGCGCGCTGTCGGAGTGGAGCGCGTAGCGCGCAGCGAGTTCCGCAGTGCGCCCGCAAGCCTTGCGCTGCGCAGGGAAACCGCGCAAAGCGCGGCAACAAGCTCCCGGCGTTGCTGGCGCTGGTATTGACCAGGCAGCCGAGTGCCTCAACGCAAAAGGACTTACGGAGACATCCTGTCCCGCTGAGCCAGGGTGGGAAAGAGCTTGATCCAGACCAGCGCCACCAGCACCGTCCCGACGCCCCCGACCACAACTGCCGTCACAGGCCCGAGTAATGCCGCCGTCGCGCCGGATTCAAATTCACCCAGCTGGTTGCTGCCGCCGATGAAGATGGAGTTGACGGCGCTGACCCGCCCGCGCATCGCATCAGGCGTTTCCAGCTGCACGAGGGTCTGGCGGATCACCACGTTCACCATGTCGGCCGCGCCGCTCACCGCCAGCGCCAGCAGCGACAAAAGAAATGAAGTGGACAGGCCGAACACGATGGTGGCGATGCCAAACATCCCGACAGATGCAAGCAGCTTCTTGCCGATGCGCCGCTCCACCGGCCAGCGCGTCAGCGCCACCGACATGATCAGCGCGCCCACCGCCGGCGATGCGCGCAGCAGCCCCAGCCCCCAGGGGCCGACATGCAACACGTCCTTGGCATACATGGGCAGCAGGGCCACCGCGCCGCCCAGCAACACCGCAAACAGATCCAGCGATACCGCGCCCAGCACGGGCTTGTGGCGCCAGATGAAATGCACACCCGCCAGCACCGTGCGCACCGAGACCGGCTCTTGCGGCAGACGCACGTGGTCATAACGCAGCCGCAGCAGCAGGACAGAGGCCGCGAAAAACAAGGCGGCACTGGTGAGGTAGACCGCCTGCGCCCCAGCCACAAAAATCACGCCGCCCAGCGCTGGCCCGGCAATCACCGAGGCCTGCAGCCCGGCAGAAGCGAATGCCATCGCGCGCGGCAGCAAATGCGGCGGCACCAGCAGGGGCGTCAACGCCTGCTGGGCTGGCATCTGGAACGCCCGCAAGCCGCCAAGAATGATGGAGATGCCCAGCAGCAAGGTGCGCGTAGCCCACTGCTCATTCGCGGCCAGGGCAAGAACCAGACCGACCGAGGCATGAATGGCCGTGGTGACGGCGAAGATGCGGCCGCGGTGCGCGCGGTCCGCCAGATGGCCAGCGGGTAGCGTCAACAGTAACGCAGGAACAAACTGGAACAGCCCCACCAGGCCCAGGTCCCAGGCGCTACCGGTCAGCTCGTACATCTGCCAGCCGACGGCGACCATCATCATCTGGCCGGCCATGACAGCGGCCAGGCGGGCATACCAGAAGCGCATGAAGGCGGGGAGCTGGGTGAGGTCGGAGAAGCTGGTGGTGCCGGCAGCGGGCTGGTGGGCGGAGTTGGACATGGCGGCGTTGAGCATAGCGCGGGGAATGACTGCGTGACAGGCAACCAACTCCCCCTCTTCACCCGCCGCCGCCAAGCCGCAGGCCGAAGACAAACCGGCTACCGGGCAGCGGCTTTCGCAGACGAAGCCGCACCAGTGGGCCGTGAAGATGCAGCGCCGCTCGCAGACCGCACAGGTGCAGCAGGCGCGACCGGCGCAGACGCTGCGGCCTGCGGGTCTTTCGTGTTGCGTGACACCGGCGCTGGCGCGCTGCCTTTGGGCGCAGCAGTCGCTTTGGATTTCGCCTGCAGCTGAGCGCCCTGCACCGGCGCCAGCAAGGCCCGGCAATCGGTCTCCTTGCCGCCGCCTGTTTCAATCAGGGGCAGCAAGGCAGTCAGCGGGTTGATGAGCGCAAGGCCTACCGTCGCAGCAGCACGCAGTGCAATCTGCCCCTTGTCCAGCCCAAACTCGGGATGGCGGAAGCTGCCGTACAAATGCACCGGCGTGCGCAGCGACAAAATGCCAGGCTTCTTCGGGCGGGGCACCACGTTCATGTCGAACCGCTCATCGCGCAAACTGAAAGTGCCGCTGCCGTCCACCCGCGTCTGCTCGGTGTCGATCACGAACAGCTGCGAAGTGCCAATGCCGTCCTTCACGCCGAAGTACGCACCGCCGCAGTTGACCGCAATATCCTTGTCACCAGTGATCAATAGCCCAAGCGCCTTGCCGCCGTTGAGCCCGGCAATCGCGTCAATCAGGTTGGAAATACGGCCGTTGGCAATCGCCGCGCTGACGCTGCCGTCGGCATTGGCGGCAGCGTCAGCAATCGAGTTACCCGTGCCCTTCAGCCGGATCTGCGCACCCAGCTCGCCCACGCCTTTGGCAATGTTCGGCATGGTCGGAAACAACTTGGCCACCTTGATGTTGCGAAAGTCGACATTGAACTCGGAGCGCAAGGTCTTCTCCTGCCGCGCGTCAATGGTGATGTCCGAGACAATGCGCCCGCCTGCAAAACCAAACTCCAGCGGCGTGAGCCGCGCCACCGCGTCATGCAGGCTGAAAGAAAACTTCATGCTCTCGACAGGCAACGCGCTGGGCGCCTTGAGGCTCGCGGCCGAATAGCTCACCTCGGCATCAATCGCCTTGAGCCGCCCGCCTTCGAACTTGCCCGAGGGCAGGACGCCTGAGCCCTTGGCCGCAGTGGTGCCTGTCGGCAATATCTTGTTGCCGCCCGTGGCGCGCTCCTTGGCCTGGGCCCGCTCGCGTGTGGCGGTTTCAGACTGCACCGGCTTGGCCGTTGTACCAGTGCCAGTGGGTGTGCTCTTCGTGTCTTTGGTCTCCAGGCCGATGAGCGGCCCCAGGTCGGCAATGTTGAGTAACTTGCTGTGCAGCTTGCCGGTGAGCAGCGGCCGCGGTAGCTGCTGGACATACGCAGCCGTGCCGGCAATGTCGGTACTGCCGATGACTCCGCGCAGGTCGTCGATCCCATAGCGGTTGCCCTTCTGGATCAGCCGGCCATGAAACTCATAGGGCGGCGACGCGGGCAGCGGCAGCAGAAGAAAGGGGTACAGGTTGGCCAGCGTCTTGCCCGAAATATCCAGCTGCACATCAATCGCCGTGATGGCGGCCACGTCGGCAATCGTGCCCACAACGCTGGCGCGCGTGGTGCCGGCGATCAGGTTGCCCTTGATGGGAAAGGGTATGTTCGAATCCTTGAAGCTCAGCACATCACCCGTGAGCGCATCACCGCTGAAGCCTGCTTCATGGAACTTGCCCTTGAAGGAATAGCGGGTGGTGTATTGCGTGTTGTCGGCCTTGGCCTTGGCCTCGGTCACCTTGACCGTCGCAGTGGGCGCAAAGGTGCTCGCCTGGATGTCCACCTCGAACGGCTGGGCATGGTCGAAGTAACGCAGGCGCCCCTTGTCGACTGAAATGCTGCTGATGCGAAAGGTGCTGGACTTTTGCTGGTCTTCGGGCTTTTGCAGTACCCAGTTGCGCTTGTCGCCCTCGCCTTTTTCAAGGACCAGGTCGGCTTGCGACATGGCGGCGCGCGGCACAAATATCTTGCCCTCCCACATGTCGCGCAGCGACACGCTGAACTCCAGCGAGCCGATTTTTGCCATCGGGTCGCCAGACTTGGACCAGTCGGCATTGGCGAAGTAAACGTCCTTGAGCTTGATTGTGGGCGTCCAGCCGATGTCCACGTCCAGGTGGGAGATGGTGAACTCCCGCTGGGTCTTGTCGCTGACGTACTTTTCAAGCGGACGGCGAAACCAGTTCCAGTCAAAGATCAGGAAGAAGATGACGATCAGCGCAAGGATCGACAACGCCACGATCTGCCAGCGTTTCATGCGAAAACCGGCGGCACTCGTAGCGGGTGGTGTTGTGGGCTCCATGGCGCCGATTTTCCGGGACAAGCGGTGCATTGGGGCGCTTTTGTCATCGCGCGCGGCGCTGTCCTACATGCATTTGAGCTTATGTCGCAAAGTGGCGTGCGGGGGCTGTTTCGACGACCGTATTGGGGTCAGAGGAAAATTTCGTTGGAGACCACCCGCTGCGAAGGCATCACTGCCCTGATTTTTGATCTGACCCCAAAGTTACGGAGCGCGCTTCGGCAGATTTCCATCAAAACAAACCCGGTCCCTCGTCCTGCGCCGGCCGCGACGTTCTCACGCTGCTGCTTTTGGGCGCTCGCGGCGGCAGCGGCGCCTCCACAGCGTCCAGGCGCCCATCACACTGCGCGAAGAACGAAGGCGCCTCAGAAACCGGGCATGACAGCCATCGCCCAAAGTCCTTGGGATCAACGATCAGCACCATCCGCTTTTCATCGCCTGGTTTATGAAAGCGCTGCATGACCGGGTGCCCGTCGGCGTTGACAGTCAGCATCGCAAAAGTGAAGAACTCGCGCCCGTCCGGGTGTTGCCATTTGCGGTAAATGCCGCCTATGCCCACCGGCAAGCCTCCCGGCTGGCGAATGGCCCAGCGCACAGCGTGGCCGGTTTCCCAGTTGGGCTCATAAATCACTTCGGCCGGGATGATGCAGCGCCAGCCGCGTGACCAGGCCTGCCGGTAACTGGGCAAGCGCGCCACCGTCTCGGACCGCGCGTTGTAGGTCTTGCGGCCCGCCGCCATCTCCGTCGCAAAGTGCGGCAAGAGGCCAAACATTCCGTCGTCGCATACTGGATTGCCCGAGCCGTCCTCCGCCAGGCGGATGAAAGGGGCCAGGCCCAGCGGCCACATGTCTGCCGGCAGCTCATCGCGCTCGCGCACAACGCCAAAGAACTTCAGCAGCCTGTCTGACTGGGTGACGGGGGTGTAGTTGGAACACACGGTCAGTACTGCACTGTGAAAGCGTCAGGCCCGGCGCACGCCAGGCCTACCCCGCAATTGCATCGCGCACTGCGCCAAGTTGCCGGCGCGAGACGGCCAGCAGTTCATCGATCCCGGTAAGCCGCACGGCCCAGCCCTCGCCCTCCTCCGGGTCAAAATGCTTCTCAAGGGCGCGCACTGCGCGGCGGGCCACGAGCGCGTTGCGGTGGATACGCATGAATTGCCCGGTGTACTTGTCTTCCAGTTCGCTCAAGGAGCCATCAAGGATGTAGCTTTTGGCAGCAGTGCGCACGGTGATGTATTTCAGTTCAGCCTTCAAATACAGGACTTCATGCAGCGGAACCCGCTCGGTGCGGCCCCGGTCCTGAATGATCAGCATCTCCTGCGGCTGCTCAGGCTGCGCGCCGCGCGCGGCCGCCAGGTGTCGCTCCACCTTGTGCAAGGCAGCCTGCAAGCGCTCCAGCCGCACGGGCTTGGTGGGGGAGTCGACAGCCTCCAGCTCGAACGCCGAAACAGCATGGTCGGAATGAGCAGTCACAAACACCACCGCCGGTGGATGCGGCATGGCACGCAGCGCCTGGGCCAGGGTGAGGCCGTCAGCGCCGGGCATGCGCACGTCGAGCAGGGCCGCGTCGTAACTGTCACGGCGCAGCATCTCCATGGCCTGCGCAGCGTTGCCGGCCTCGCCGCCAATGGTCACTACCGGCGAGGTGCAGTCGCCCAACAGCGTGCGCAGGCGGGAACGCGCCAGAGGTTCGTCATCGACGATGAGGATTTTCATACTGGAATTTCCATCCTTACCTGGTACACCCCGTCCTTCAGGACTGTCTGGAACTGGCCCTGCACATCATGCAACAGCCTTAGCCGGTCACGCACATTCGCCAGCGCCACGCCATGGCCGCGTTGGCCCTGCCCCGCAGGCACGGTGTTGGTCACCTTGACCACCACCATCGCACCGCGCCTTTGCGTGCTCACCTTGACCTGCGCGCCGGTGGAGCTGGGCTCCACGCCGTGCTTGACCGCATTTTCCACCAGCGGCTGCAGCAGCAGCGGCGGAAGCTTCGCGTTGGCTGCCTCCGGGTCCAACGCCCACTCGACCTGCAGCCGTTCGCCAAAGCGCACCTGCTCGATGGCCAGGTAGCGTTGCGCCAGCGTGATCTCCTCGCCCAGCGTGACGGATTCGCCATGGTCCACCAGCGCGTGGCGGAACAGGTCGCTCAAATCTTCCAGCAGCGCTTCGGCCTTGGCCGGCTCGGCGCGCACCAGGGCAATAGCGCTGTTGAGGGTGTTGAATAAAAAGTGGGGGCGGATGCGCGATTGCAACTCCGACAGGCGCGCTGCCGTGGCTGCCGGCATGCGGCCACGGGCGCGCAGCACCAGCGCCGCCACCAGCAGCGAGGCAAGCAAGGCGCCGCCAAAAGCGCAAGCCAGCCAGGGCGCAGGATCAACAAAACCCACCAGCCTGAGCAGCAGGCAGCCATACAGACCCGCCAGCGCGCCCAGCGCCGCGCCCGCCGCATACTGCGCGGGGTCGGGCAAGCGGGCCAGCAGTTTCTTGAGTGAACAGGCCGCCACCAGCCAGGCCAGCGTAGCGGGCAATGCGCCACCGGTGAGCATCGCGGTGCGCGCCACCCATTCCAGGAAACCGGCTGCGCCGAACATCGCGCCCACCCCCGCCACGGCTTCCACAAACAGCACTGCGCGCAGCACTACACCCACGCTGCAGGCGTCAAACACCAAGCCGCTGCGCCGTGCCGCCGCATGCTGCGCGGCCTTGGCGGCCTGCGCGTCAAGGGGCAGGGGCAACTCCTGGAAGCTCGATAAAATTTGTGAATCTTTCATCCGGAGACAATAGGGGTCAGAACCCAATTATTGCCCCGCCATGTCCCAAAAGTCACAAAATCAGCTCGACAAAAAATCCCAGGCCTGGTCGGCCCTGTTTGAAGAGCCCATGAGCGACCTGGTCAAGCGCTACACCTCCAGCGTGTTTTTCGACAAGCGTCTGTGGCAGGCCGACATCGCCGGCTCGCTGGCGCATGCAGAGATGCTCGCAGCGCAGAAGATCATTTCGGCGGAGGACCATGTTTCGATCCAGAAGGGGCTGACGCAGATTGCGAGCGAGATCGAGTCCGGCGCGTTCGAGTGGAAGCTCGACCTGGAAGACGTGCACCTCAACATTGAAGCGCGCCTCACCACGCTGGTGGGCGACGCCGGCAAGCGCCTGCACACCGGCCGCAGCCGAAATGACCAGGTCGCCACTGACGTGCGCCTGTGGCTGCGCGGCGAGATTGACCTGATTGGCGCTTTGCTGGTCACGCTGCAAAAAGCGCTGGTCGATATTGCAGAAAAAAATGTCGAGGTGATTCTCCCGGGCTTCACCCATTTGCAGGTTGCTCAACCGGTGAGCTTTGGCCACCACATGCTGGCCTATGTCGAGATGTTCAGCCGCGACGCCGAACGCATGGCCGAGGTGCGCCGCCGCGTCAACCGGCTGCCGCTGGGCGCAGCGGCCCTGGCTGGCACCAGCTACCCGCTGGACCGCGAGCGCGTGGCCGCCGCGCTGCAGATGGAAGGCGTCTGCCAGAACTCGCTGGACGCGGTGAGCGACCGCGACTTCGCCATTGAATTCACCGCAGCGGCGAGCCTGGCCATGGTGCACATCAGCCGCATGAGCGAAGAGCTGATTTTGTGGATGAGCCAGAACTTCGGCTTCATCCACATTGCCGACCGCTTCACCACCGGTTCGTCCATCATGCCGCAGAAGAAAAACCCCGACGTGCCTGAACTGGCCCGTGGCAAGACCGGCCGCGTGGTCGGCCACCTGATGGGCCTGATCACCTTGATGAAAGGCCAGCCCCTGGCCTACAACAAGGACAACCAGGAAGACAAGGAGCCGTTGTTTGACACGGTCGACACGCTCAAGGACACACTGCGGATTTTTGCCGAGATGGTGGGCGGCATCACCGTGCGGCCCGAGGCGATGGAGAAAGCCGCGCTGCGCGGTTACGCCACCGCCACGGACCTGGCCGACTACATGGTGAAAAAAGGTCTTCCGTTTCGCGATGCGCATGAGGCGGTGGCGCATGCCGTCAAGGCCGCTGTGTCGCACCAGGTTGACCTGTCTGAACTTCCGCTGGCGGTGTTGCAGCAGTTCAACCCGAAGATCGAGAAAGACGTGTACGACGTGCTGAGTTTGCGCGGCTCGCTGAACGCACGCAACATCCTCGGGGGGACGGCGCCTGAGCAGGTGAGGCTGCAGATTGCCCGGCACCGGGCCCGGTTGAATTGACCTGCCTTGCGGACTTTGCAGTTACGGAGTCTGCAAAGCGAATTGCGCCTGACCTGGTGACACGAGGGGTCGCTGACCATAGAACGTATTGCCAGACAGAACTGCAGTCGCATACTGAACCGCCGGATCATTGCGGAAATCGAACGCTGTCTGATTGAAGTTCAAATTCAGACCACGCGCTGCGGCCCGCACCGGGTAGGCGACCTGAATGCCATTTCTATAGTCACCATCGTCATCAATCGCCATCAAGAACGCCATGAGATTCTCGACTGCCGTGTCGCTGTAAAGCGAGGCGTTCGAATAACGGTTGGCGTCGTAAAGTGAGAGAAACGGCCGCGGCAATTCACCAGGCAGTGTGAACAAAAGGATGTCGCCCAAAAAGAAGCTAACGGTGTCGCCGCCGGTGTAGCCGTTGTAGCCACCGACTGAGGTTGTCAGCTGGGTCTCAGGGCCCGTGACGCTATTGAGATACTCCAGGCCGGAAATGGTGGGGTGATTCAAGTACTCGTAAGTTGCCTGTACCGGAACAACGACAGGTGCTACTGCAACAGCTACGGAGGCGTCACCTCCGCCGCCGCAAGCGGTCAAGCCAAGGCACACAAGCAAGGAGGCCGCAAATAAAGTTTTCATGATGAGGTTGTGGCTTTCTGTTTTAAAAGTTCGTTATCTGAGCCTTCCCAGCGCCTGGCCAAAGCCATACGGTAGCCGCTGCGACATGTGCTCCATTACCTTAACGGTTGAGTCAGAGTTGCGAAGTATCCGAGGCGTGAAATAAGGTAAAGCAAAGTAAACATTTCCAGGCCTTTTGCAGCATGTTGTGGTGGCTGTGACCTTAAGGTTGCCCTCATCGGTTGCTCGTATCATCCGGCGAACAAAGGAAACAAAGCCTGTATGCGCCTCCTCCTCGTTGAAGACGACACCATGATCGGCGAAGCCGTCCTCGACGCCCTGCGCGGCGCGCACTACGCCGTTGACTGGGTGCGCGATGGCGAGATGGCTGACACCGCGCTAGGCTCGCAAACCTACGACCTTGTGCTGCTGGACCTCGGCCTGCCCAAACGTGACGGCCTTGACGTGCTGCGCCGGCTGCGCGCCCGTAAAAGCACCACGCCCGTGCTGATCGCCACCGCGCGCGACGCCATCGGCGACCGCGTCGCCGGCCTGGACGCAGGCGCGGATGACTACGTGGTGAAACCCTATGACATCGACGAACTCCAGGCCCGCATCCGCGCGGCCCTCCGGCGTGGGGCGGGTCAGGCCGGGCCAGCCTTCAGCCACAAGGGCGTGAGCCTGAACCCGGCCACGCGCGAGGCCTCCGTCAACAACGTGCCGGTGCAACTCTCGGCTCGCGAATGGGCCGTACTCGAGCCCATGCTGTCCCGCCCCGGCGTTGTCTTCTCCCGCGCGCAGCTGGAGGAAAAACTCTTCAGCTGGAAAGATGAAGTGTCCAGCAACGCCGTGGAGGTCTACATCCATGGCGTGCGGAAGAAACTGGGCCCCGACTTCATCCAGACCGTGCGCGGCCTGGGCTACCTGGTGCCCCGCGCGTGACCGCACCTGCGCAACAGCACCCAGCGGCCGGCGCAAGCGCAGCGGCTGCCCCATCCGCGGCATCCGACGTCGTCCACTCCCTGAGAAAGCGCTTGCTGCTGCTGCTGTTCGCAGCCATTGCCATCTTTGCCACCGTGCAAGGCGTAGGCGCCTACCGGGGGGCGCTGCAGCTGGCCGATGCGATGTTCGACTACCACCTGCAGCAAGTGGCCCACGCCATGCCGCGCGGCATGGACCCGCGCGCTCTGCCCGGTGTCGGCGCTGACGATCTGGAAGACGACCTGCTGGTCCAGATCTGGGGGCCAGACGGCGTGCAACTGTTCCGCTCACCGCGCTCGGCCCTGCCGCAAAGCGGCGTACTCGGTTTTTCTGACGTGAAGGTGCTGGACACCGCCTACCGCGTCTACACCGTGCAGACCGCCATGCAGACCGTGCAGATCGCGCAGGACATGAGTGCGCGCAACGCCCGCGCGCGCGCGATTGCCGCCCGGGCCGTGTTGCCCGTTGTGCTCATGGCGCCGCTTTTGATGCTGGTGGTGTGGTGGGTCGTGAGCCGCTCGCTGGCACCGGTGGAGCGCGCGCGCCGTCAGGTGGCTGGCCGCGCGGCCGACGACCTGTCGCCCCTTGAGGTGGCCGGCCTGCCTGACGAAGTGCGCCCGCTGGTACAGGAGTTGAACGGCCTGTTCGCCCGCGTGGCTTCGGCCTTTGAAGCGCAGCAGCAGTTCGTGGCCAATGCCGCGCACGAGTTGCGCTCGCCGCTGGCCGCGCTCAAGCTGCACGCGCAGGCGCTTAGAGCGAACGGGATCCGTGAGGCCAGCGGGGCCAGCGCAACGGACGCTGCAAGCGGCAACAACCCGCCAGATGATGCCGGCACGGCAGCCTCAACCATCACGAACCCCGATACGCCTGCGCGCGAGATAGCCGTCACCCGCCTCAACCAGGGCATCGACCGCGCGATCCACCTGGTCGAGCAGTTGCTCGCCCTCGCCCGTGCAGAAGACACCGCGCAACAACCCGTTGGCAAGGCCGGCACCATCGACCTGCAGAATGTTGTCCGCCTGGCAGTCGGCGACGTCCTTCCGCTGGCGCAGGCCCGGGGCATCGACCTGGGCCTGGCGCCGGGCGCCGCCACGGCCGAGTTGAAGGTGCGCGGCGACGCCGAGGCCCTGCGCATGATGTTGCGCAACCTGCTGGACAACGCCGTCAAGTACTCCCCCTGCCCCGGCCAGGTCGACGTTGACCTGCAAGAGGACGCACAAGGCGCCGCGGTGCTCGCCGTGGAAGACAGCGGCCCCGGCATCCGGCCCGACGAACGCGAGCTCGTATTCGACCGGTTCTATCGCAGCCCGGAGGCCGCTGCCCATGCAACGGGCAGCGGGCTGGGGCTGTCGATTGTTCGCGCCATCGCACTGCGCCATGGCGCTTCGCTGAACTTGACCAGCGGTACGCGGCTTCATGGGCTACGGGCGGAAGTGCGGTTCAGCCCGGCCTAGCCAGGTTGGGGCGGCATGAAACCGCTCGAAGCCCGCACGCTGCCCTGCCTGCGTTCTGCCTAAGTTCTGCCTAAGGTCCAGCCCCCATAGTTCATCCATTGCAAACCCGGATCAACCAGGAGTTCCCACCATGCAGACCGTTTCCCTCAAGACCTCCCGCCTTGTGATGTCACTGATCGCTGCCGGCGCCATTGGTGGCGCGGGCGCTTCTCTCATCGGTCACCAGCTGTCGCATGCCAATGCAGCCGTGCCGGCTGCCGTCGCATTGGCTGCCCCCACGCAAGCGCCTTCCGCTGCCCCGGCCGCGCAGATGATCGCGCCCGACTTCTCGCAGATCACTGAGCGCTACGGTCCGGCTGTGGTCAACATCAGCGTGACCGGCACGCACAAAACCTCGTTCGACGGCGCCGCCGGCGATGAGCGTGGCGAGCAGCCAGGCGTTGACCCCTTCCTCGAGTTCTTCCGCCGCTTCCAGGGCGGTGGCGCGGTCCCGCGCGGCATGCAACCGCGCGAGACGCCCACCCGTGGGCAGGGCTCTGGCTTCATCGTCAGCGCGGACGGGATCATCCTGACCAATGCCCACGTGGTGCGCGACGCTCGCGAAGTGACCGTCAAGCTGACCGACCGCCGCGAGTACCGCGCCAAGGTATTGGGCACGGACCCCAAGACCGACGTGGCCGTGCTCAAGATCGACGCGAAGAACCTGCCCGTGGTGGCGATTGGCAAGCCCAGCGACCTCAAGGTCGGTGAGTGGGTGCTGGCCATCGGCTCGCCCTACGGTTTTGAAAATACAGTGACGGCCGGCGTGGTGAGCGCCAAGGGCCGCAGCCTGCCTGACGACAGCTATGTGCCCTTCATCCAGACCGACGTGGCGGTGAACCCGGGCAACTCCGGTGGCCCGCTGTTCAATGCGCGCGGGGAAGTCATCGGCATCAACTCGCAGATCTACAGCCAGACCGGTGGTTACCAGGGCCTGTCGTTCGCCATCCCGATTGATGTGGCCGGCAAGATCAAGGACCGGCTGGTTGCGCATGGCAAGGTCGAGCATGCACAGCTGGGCGTGGCGGTGCAAAGCGTTAACCAGGCGCTGGCTGAATCCTTTGGGCTGGACTCGCCAGCGGGTGCGCTGGTCTCCAGCGTGGGCCGGGGCAGCGCGGCGGAGAAAGCCGGCCTGCAGCCCGGCGATGTGATCCGTGCGGTGAACGGTCAGGCCATCATAGGTTCGGGCGACCTGCCCGCCTTTGTTGGCATGGCGACGCCGGGCGACAAAGTGCAGATGGACGTCTGGCGCAAGGGCGCGCGCGTGAGCCTCACGGCGACGCTGGGCAGCGTGAATGACAAGGCGGATACGGCGGTGAATGACAGCAGCCCGGCTGCGTCTACTGGCGGCAAGCTCGGGTTGGCGCTGCGGCCTTTGCAGCCCAACGAAAAGCGCGAGTCCGGTATTACCGAGGGCCTGTTGGTGGAAGACGCTGGCGGCGCTGCGGCCAACGCGGGGGTGGAGGCCGGGGATGTGCTGCTGGCGATCAATGGCACACCGGTGAAGTCTGTCGAGCAGGCGCGCACGCTGGTTGGCAAGTCGGGCAAATCTGTTGCGTTGTTGATTCAGCGTGGGGGAGACAAGATTTTTGTGCCGGTGCCTGTGGGGTGAAGGGGCTGCCTCAGCGCTAAACCCGCCACCGTCAACCTGCGGGCCGGAGACAGAGCGATGCAGCCGCGCGCAAAACCTCACCCCGCCAGCGCCGTCACCATGAACTTCTCCAGCTCATCAATTGGCAGCGGCTTGCAGAACAGATAGCCCTGGTAGCAATGGCACCCCTGCCGCGCCAAAAACGCGCGCTGGGCTTCCGTCTCCACACCTTCGGCCATCACACCCAGGCCAAGACTTTGCGCCATCGCGACGATCGCCCTGGCGATGGCGGCGTCGTTTGGGTCGAACAAAATGTCCCGCACAAAGGTCTTGTCGATCTTGAGCTGGTCCAGCGGAATGCGCTTCAAACTGGACAAAGCCGAATAGCCCATCCCGAAATCATCCAGCGCCAGCGTCACGCCCATTTTCTTGAGCGTGCCCATCTTGGCGATGGTCACCTCCATGCCCTCAGCCAGCAGCGTCTCGGTCAGCTCCAGCTTGAGCCGGTAGGGGCTGATGCCGCTGTGCTGGATCGCCTCCACCACCAGGTCCACAAACTCCGGGTGGCGGAACTGCTTGACGCTCACATTCACCGCAATACTCAGCCGCGCCGTCTCGGGCCGCTCGGCCCACTGGGCCAGCTGGTTACAGGCGGTCTCGATCACCCAGTGGCCCAGCGGCAGGATCAGGCCCGACTCCTCGGCAGCATGAATGAACTCCGTTGGCCCCACCAGCCCGCGCTGCGGATGCCGCCAGCGAAGCAGCGCCTCCACACCCGACATGGTGCCGTCCCGGTCCACCTGCGGCTGGTAGTGCAGCAGGAACTGCTTGTCGCGCAGCCCCTGGCGCAAGTCCGTGCTGAGCGCAGCGCTGGCGGTAGCTGCCGCCTGCATGCCAGGATTGAAAAAGCACACCCGGTCGCGCCCGGCCGATTTAGCCTGGTACATCGCCAGGTCCGCCTGCTTGAGCAGGTCGCTCACCGTCTGCGGCTGCCCGCCAAACGGCGTGACGCCGATGCTGCAGGAGCTGTAGTGCTCGGAGCCCGCCAGCAGGTAAGGCCGCCCCAGTGCCTCCAGCACCTTGGCCGCAGCGATGCCCGAGCTGCGGGCGGCGACCTCCTGGCTGCGGCCGAGCTTTTCCAGCATCACCACAAACTCGTCGCCGCCCAACCGGGCCACCGTGTCGGTGTCGCGCACGGAAGTCAGCAGGCGTTGCGCGACCTGTTGCAACAGCAGGTCCCCCTTGTCGTGGCCCAGCGTGTCGTTCAGCGTCTTGAAGTTGTCCAGGTCAATGAACATCAACGCGCCAAACTCGCCGCCGTCAGCGCTCTGGCGCAGTGCGGCCTGCAGCCGGTCGATCAGCACCAGGCGGTTGGGTAACTGCGTGAGCGGATCAACAAAGGCCAGATGCTGTATCTCTGCGACCACCGCGCGCCGCTGGGTGATGTCGCGCCCCACCGCCACCCAGTGGCTGGCCTTGCCGCGCGAGTCAACCACGGGCACCATGTCCAGCTCAATCCAGAACTCCTCGCCATGCTTGCGGTAGTTGATGAGCTCCGCGCGCACCGGCTGCTCGCTTTCCAGCGCCGCTGCAATCCGGTCCAGCTCCTTGCGCTGGGTCTTGGGCCCCTGAAGCAGCCGGGGCGACTTGCCCATGACCTCCTCGCGTGCATAGCCCGTGTGCCGCACAAAAGCCTCATTGACAAACACCAGCTGCTGGTCGCGCGGGCCGCGGGGCCCGGCAATGGTGATCAGTACCAGATCATTCAGGCGCGACACGCTCAGCTCCAGCAGGCGTAACTGCTCCTGCGAATGGCGCCGCTCGGTGATGTCGCGCATGTAGACGGCCCAGCCGTCATCAGCCCGGTAGGCCCTGATCTCAAACCAAAGCTGGGTGAGCGCGTAGAAGCGGTCAAACTCCACCGGCGCGCTGTCGCTGGCTGCGCCCGAGTCGCTGAAGTCCCGGGCAAACTCAACCGTGCGGCGAAACTCGGCCCACACCTGCTGGCCCATCAGCTCGGCCCGCCGCCGGCCCAGCAAGCGCTCGCTGTGCTGGTTGAGGTAGGTGAAACGCCACTCGGCATCCAGCGTAAAGAAAGCGTCGGTGATGTTCTCCAGCGTGCTGGCCAGGCGGGCCGAAATCCGCTTGGCATCCAGTTCGGCCTTCTTGCGCTCGCTGATGTCCTGCGTGGCGCCCTGCACGCCCACCATCTCGCCCTGGGCGTTGCGCAGCGCATGACCCACGGTGCGGACCCAAAGCCTGCGCCCCTTGGCGGTGATGATTTCTGTCTCCTCATCAAACGGCGTGCCATCCTGGATGCAGCGGTCAAACACTTCCATGAACTTGGCCCGGCTCTCGGGCACGCAATGGGCAAAGGTTTCTTCCAGCTCATACAAGGCGCCGGCCGCCTGTTCATAAATCACGGCCACTTCGTCAGACCACAGGATGCGGCGGGACGGCAGCTCCACCACCCAGCGGCCCAGCTGCGCGGAAGGTCCGGTTTTCTCAAGGGACTCGTCGGCGTGGCGCACCAGCAGGGCGTTCATACGCTCACGCTCTGCGGTGAGGCCGCTGATCACGCGCCGGTGGCGGCGCATTTCCAGCAGCAGCACGACCTGTGCGGCCAATGTCTCCAGCCCTTCGAACTGGACCACGGTCAGGCGGCGCGGCACCTGGTCCATCACGCCCAGGGTGCCGACGATCTCGCCAGTATTCGCCACCAGGCGCATCCCCGCGTAAAAGCGGATGTGAGGCTCCTCAACCACCAGCGTCAGCCGGTCAAAGTGGGGGCTCTGCGTGGTGTCGGGCACCTCCACCAGGCCCTCCAGCATGGAGGTGTTCGGGCCGAAGGCGGCCAGCCGTTGTGGGTCCGGCAAGGAAACGCCCCAGACGGCGGCCACCCGGTGGCGCGTGGCCTCGGGCAGCGTCACCACCGCCACTGGCGCCTGGCAAACGCGCGCCACCAGGCGCAGCAGCCGGTCTAGGTCAGTGTCGGATTCAAGGCCCATTTTTGTAGGAAATTTCTGCGCAGTACTACTGATTCCAGCCCCGCTCCATCTGGCAACAGGTTGGCGGTGTCAGTCGCAATGTATCGGCGTTCCTGGCGGTTTTGACACAACCCTTACGCAATGAGCGAATGTCCTACAGCCTTGTTGCCATTTCCCTTATGAAGACACCGCGCTGCCAACCCCAAAGTAGGGCACCCCGTTGGGGCCTGCTGAAGTCTCATCTTCCTTCAGGCGGTCCGGGATTCAACATGACACTGGGGACCAGGATGACTTTTCATTTCGCCGGGATCTGCCCCATGCGCGTGTCCCCGCCATGAACTTGAGCCTCCTGCCAGGCGGGTACATTTCCGCCCTCGACATGATGGCGGCGGTGGTTGTGGTGATCATCTGCATTTCAGCCGCAGACGACCTGTTCATTGACCTCTGGTACTGGACGCGGCGCCTCTACCGCGCGGCCACTGCCGGGCCTGGCCACCCGGCCCTCACTGCCGCGCAGATGCACGCCAAAAGCGAGCAGCCGCTGGCCATCATGGTGCCGGCCTGGCTGGAACATGACGTGGTGGCCGCCATGATCGAGAACATGGTGGAAGTGCTGGACTACCAGAACTACCACATCTTCGTCGGCACTTATATCAACGACTCAAAAACCACTGGCCAGGTTGAACGCATGTGCCTGCGCTACCGGCAGGTGCACCGCGCCGCCGTGCCGCACGACGGCCCCACCAGCAAGGCCGACTGCCTGAACGCGATCGTCGAGGCGATCCAGACCTACGAACAGCTGCATGACACCGAGTTCGCGGGCGTGGTGCTGCATGGCAGTGAAGACGTTCTGCACCCGCTGGAGCTCAAGTTCTTCAACTACCTGCTGCCGCGCAAGGACCTGATCCAGCTACCCGTGACCTCGCTGGAGCGCCAGTGGCATGAGCTGGTGGCCGGCACCTACATGGACGAATTTGCCGAGAGCCACGCCAGGGACATGGCGCTGCGCGAAAGCGTGGCGGGCGTCGTTCCTTCAGCCGGCACAGGCACCTGCTTTTCAAGGCGGGCACTCAAGACACTGGTGGGCGCCACCCATGGGCGGCCCTTCAACGCCAACAGCCTGAGCGAGGACTACGACACCGGCACGCGCCTGGCCAAGCTGGGCATGCATTCGATCTTTGGGGTGTTTCCGGTTGCGTTCCGGATTGAGCGCCGGGCTTGGACCGGGGGCAGCGCCACCCGCGAACTGACGGTCAGCATGCCGCTTTGCGTGCGCCAGTTCTTTCCCGACACCTTCCGCCTGGCCTACCGGGGCAAGGCCCGCTTGATTTTGGGCAACTGCATGCAAAGCTGGCAACAGGTCCGCTGGAAGGGGTCGCTGGCCGCGCGTTACCTGATGCTGCATGACAGCAAGAGCACCATCACCGCGCTGGTCAATGTGCTGGCCTGCGTGCTGGCGGCGCAGTACCTGCTGATCTACATCGCCCAAAACGCCGGCTTGTGGCCCAAGGGCACGGCCGCTTCTTCGCTTTTTGCTGCCAACAGCGGCTGGCGTGCGCTGCTGTGGTTTATTGCTGTGTCGCTGGTCATTCGCTGCGCGCACCGCGTCTATTTCACCACCACGCTTTACGGCTGGGAGCATGGCCTCATTGCCGTGCCGCGCATGGTGGTCAGCAACTTCGTCAACTTCATGGCGGTGGCCCGCGCCTGGCGGCTGCTGATTGCCTGGCTGTTTCGCAACAAGCCGCTGGCCTGGGTCAAAACGGCGAAAGACGCGCCGACCCATGCGCAGCTGCAGCGCAAGCGCCGGCGCCTGGGCGAACTGCTGCAGTCCTGGCAGGCGGTGGAGACCGGCACGCTGGACAAGGCTTTGAAAGAACAGGCGCAGACCCAGGTGCCGTTGGGACGCATATTGGTGTCCAACGGCTGGCTGGACGAAGAGACGCTGGCCGAGGCGATTGCCTACCAGGCCAACTTGCCGCGCGCGCAGCTGAACGCAGAACAGGTGCTGGAACATTCAGGCCATGTGGCGCCCGACTTTGGCACCCGCTACCGCGCCGTCTACATCGGCGTGGACGAGCAGGACCATCCACTGCTGGCCATGGCCAGCCCGCTGCCCGAGGCGGCAATGGACGAACTGCAGGCCTGGTTTGGCTTGCGCCCGCTGCAGCACATCGTGCGCGAGAGCGAAATATCGATTGCGCTGCGGCTGTTGAGCGGCAGCCGGGGCAGCTTTGCGGCACTGGGCAAGGGCACCGCCGGCGTGCCGCTGTTGGGCGACATGCTGATCGAGCAGGGGCTGCTCAAACGCGACGTGTTTGATGCGGCAATGAAAACCTACCGGCCGGACCGTCATGGGCGGGTGGGCGA
>JACMQX010000276.1 GCA_014376765.1 Ramlibacter sp.
ACGAAGTTCGCAATGCGGCTGATCCTCGTGGCGGCTTCGGTGGCCGCTGCATCGCACAAATTCACCTGCACATGGGTAAAAGTGAGCTCGGTCAGGCGTGACGGGGCGATGTCAAAACCGCTCACCAGCCAGCCTGAATCAAGCAGGCCCTGCGCGATGGCCAGGCCAATGCCTGAGCTGCTTCCGGTAACGATGGCGGTGCGTGGTGCGGTCATGTCTCACCGTACCCGGATGGGTCCCTGCGGCGTTGCATTTGAATGTGGAAGCAGCATACATAATTCCGGGCATGACCCAACAAATAGCAGGGCACCTCCTCGTCGAGTGCCTGATCGAACAAGGCGTTGAATGTGCCTTTGGCGTACCCGGCGAGAGCTACCTTGCAGTGCTCGACGGCTTTCACGCCTACCGCGACCGCATCCGCTTCATCATCAACCGTCAGGAAGGCGGCGCGGCCTTCATGGCCGAGGCGCACGGCAAGCTGAGCGGCCGCCCTGGCATCTGTTTCGTGACGCGCGGACCGGGCGCAACCAACGCGTCCATCGGCGTCCACACGGCCTTTCAGGACTCCACCCCCATGGTGCTGTTTGTCGGCGACGTGGCGGGTGAGATGCGGGACCGAGAGGCCTTTCAGGAGGTCAACTACCTCAGCTTTTTCGGACCTCTGGCCAAACGCGTGGAGCGGATCGACGATGCGCGCCGCATTCCTGAATACGTTGCCCGCGCCTTTGCCACCGCCATGAACGGCAGGCCCGGGCCGGTGGTGCTGGTGTTGCCCGAAGACATGCTGACGCAGACGGTCGACATGCCGGTGATGCCCCGCATTGAACCGGTAGAGGCCTGGAGCGACCCGGGCTCGCTGCGGCGCCTGCGCGAGATGCTGCTGGCCTCAAGCCGGCCGCTAATGATCGCGGGCGGCGGTGGCTGGACGGTGCAGTCGGCCCAGGCGCTGGAGCGCTTTGCCGAGAACTGGAAGTTGCCTGTGGGCAATGCCTTTCGCTTTCAGGACACCTTTGACAACCATCACCCGCTGTATGCGGGCGATGTCGGCATAGGCCTCAACCCCAAGCTGGCGGCGAGGGTAAAGGAGAGCGACCTGATCATCGCCATCGGCCCGCGCCTTGGCGAGATGACCACCGGCGGCTACACGCTGCTCGAGGCACCGCGGCCAAAACAGAAGCTGGTGCACATCCACGCCAGCGCCGAGGAACTGGGCCGCGTCTACCAGGCAGACCTGGCCATCAACGCCACGATGAACGCTGCCGCCCGTTCGCTTGAGGTACTGACGGCCCCTGTGTCCGTGCCGTGGGAAGACTGGGCCAAGGGCTGCAACGCCGACTATGTTGCTAACCTGGTGCCACAACCGCTGCCGGGCGACATCGACATGCCGGCCATCGTCGCCACGCTTCAAAGGCTCTTGCCGCAGGATGCGGTGCTGACCAATGGCGCGGGCAATTTTGCAAGCTGGCTGCACCGGTTTTTCAGGTACCACGGCCTCGTCAAAGGCTTCAAGACCCAGGCGGCGCCAACGGTGGGTGCGATGGGTTACGGCGTGCCCGCAGGCATTGCAGCGGCCATCACAACGGGCCGTGTGGCTTTCACGATTGCGGGTGACGGGGACTTTTTGATGAACGGGCAGGAGCTGGCCACTGCGGTCCAGCATGGCGCCAAGAGCATCATCGTGCTGCTCAACAACGGCATGTACGGCACCATCCGCATGCACCAGGAGCGCGAGTATCCGACCCATGTGAGCGGCTCGCAGTTGAGCAACCCGGACTTCGCCGCGTTGGCGCGGGCCTATGGCTATGCGGGTGTGCGCATCACCAGGACCGCCGAGTTCGAGCCTGAACTGATCGCGGCACTGGCGCGGGCCGAGGGCACCTTGATCGAGGTGATGCTGGATGCCGACGTGATCAGCACGCGCGGAACGCTCAGCGCCATCACCAACGCTGCGCTGAAAAGATAATTTGTCATCCGGACTTGATCCGGGATCCATGCCTCGCGTGGAACAGCTCTTCTTCGTCGCCAACATTGATTGTGGGTCAAGCCCGCAATGACAGGCTGGTGGTCAGCAGCGACTGGGCGGGGCATAAAAAAAGGGCCACTTGCGTGGCCCTTTCCGATTCAAGGAAGCCGCAGCTTACTTGACGTGCTTGCCGATCAGGCCGGCCATTTCGAACATGGACACCTGGGCCTTGCCGAAGATTTCCTTCAGCTTGGCATCGGCGTTGACCATGCGCTTGTTGACCTTGTCTTGAAGATTGTTCTTCTTGATGTACGTCCACAGCTTGGACACCACTTCGGTACGCGGCAGCGGGTTGGAGCCCACCACTGCGGCCAGAGCGGCGCTGGGCGTCAGGGCCTTCATGAATGCCGCGTTGGGAGTGCGCTTCTTGGCCGGGGCCTTCTTCGCAGCTACCTTCTTGGCAGGAGCGGCTTTCTTGGCGGGCGCTGCTTTTTTCGCAGGCGCTGCCTTTTTGGCCGGAGCAGCTTTCTTCGCTGCTACTTTCTTTGCCGGAGCTGCTTTCTTTGCGGGTGCAGCCTTTTTGGCGGGGGCTTTTTTAGCCGGAGCTTTTTTCGCAGTTGCCATGATTGATTTTCCTTCT
>JACMQX010000048.1 GCA_014376765.1 Ramlibacter sp.
CGGCTTGAGGTCCTGGTAGATCATCCGGATCTGGCCGTGCAAATGGTCCAGCCCGTCGGCAATTCCGCGCGCGATCTGATGCAGCTGGGCCAGGTCATGAATCGCACCGTGGGTGCGCAGGTACAGGTCGAGTGAGCCGCCACGCAGGTAGTCCAGTACCTCAACGTCGTGCCCGTCCACCGTGCCGTAGTCGTGGACCTTGACCACGTTGGGATGATTGGAGGCGTGCAGCCGGGCGATGACGGCGCGCGGCATCCGCACGCCGTCCCGGTAGTGCTTGAGCACCAGCGTGTCGGTACCCCGCGCGACGACGTAGGTGATGGCTTCACTGGATGTTGAACTCAGTTCAGACTGGACGGTGTAGGAAACGCCGTTGAGCAACATTTCATGGCCAGGCGCAAAACGCGCGCCGGCTGAAGGCACGCCGTTGCGGGGACCCGCGCCTGCCGGCTCAGCAGACGATGGCGCGTACACGCGGACCGTGCCTGCCTGGCCCACGTCTTGCCCGGCGCCCAGTTGCTGATCCACCGGCGCGCCGATGCGCACTGTCCCACCGATACCTGTGTCCTGCGGCGGCTGTTGCTGCGGCGCGGCGACGCGAACCGTGCCGCCAGCGCCTGTTGCCTCCGGTGTTGCGGGCTTTACCGGCGTGGGCAACCGTACGGTGCCACCGGCTCCCGTGTCCTGGCCTGGTGCGGGGTTGTGCGTATCACTCATGTTTTTACTGCGTCCTGTGGGGGCATGCGCCCGATGTCAACAATCACTGCGGAGATGTTGTCCGGCCCGCCCGCATCGCGGGCCAGCTTGATCAGGATCCGCAACGCGGTGTCGCGGTCGGCGTCCAGCGCGGCGGCAATCATCGCGTCGCTGACCGCATCGTGCAGGCCGTCGCTGGTGATGAGGTACCTGTCAAAGGCTTGCAGTCCCCCTTGTACCGGGGCGCATTCCAGAAAGCTCTCTTGCGCAGCGCCCAGGGAATTGAGCAGCAGGTTGGCGGGCACCAACGCATCACCTGCAGCGACGCGTTGTGAATGGTCCTGCGTCAGGCAGCTGAGCTGGCCCGCACGCATCCGGTAAAGCCGGCTATCGCCCGCGTGAAAGCGCCACGCCGCTGTGCCTGTGAAGAAAAGGCCGACGGCAGTCGTGCCCATGCCTGCGCGTGACGGATCACGCCGGCCTTCCTCCAGCAATCCGCTGTGCGTGGTGTGGCCCCACGCTTGCAGCAGGTCAGAAACGCCGGAGGGTGCAAGTCCTCCGGGGCATGAGGCAACGGCCTGATCGAGACGCGTCAAGGCATAGTCACTGGCCCATTCACCGGCCGCAGCGCCGCCCATCCCGTCTGCAACAGCAACGACATAGCGGCCGTCCGGGGCACCGATGTCGACGCGGCATGACAGGCCGCGGTCGCGCAGTTTTTGCCCGCCAACGAGGATCATGTCTTCGTTGTTGGAGCGCACGCAGCCGATGTCGCAATGGGCCGCTATGTCGATGATCATTCGAACACGACCTGCAGCGGGATGTCGGCCAGTGACAAGATGGCGCCCGTCGCAAGCGGCTGCGCCTGGCCCGGTTGCATGAGCCGGCCGTTGTAGTAACTGTGGTTGAAGGCCTTCAGATCCTTTGCCCACCAGCCGCCGTCACCGGCCTGCCCGATTTCCAGGTGGCTGCTGGAGACCTGCGCAAAGCGCGACAGCATACCCACATGAGGCCCGTTCACGCGGCCCAGCACGTCGCCAGGCGCGGGGCGGATGTCAATGCCATGCTCGGGGCTGTGCAGGCGCAACCGGCGCGCCGGCACTGGGGATGGCGCTGCGGGTGCGGCCGGGGACGCTGCTGCAGACGGCGCTGGCGGAGTTGCTGCGGTGGGTGCCGGCTGCAGCGTCACCGTGCCGCCAGGCGAAGCATCCTTGACGGACACCAGCTTCAGGCCGTGGTCAGGGCATGCCTTGCCGCCCTTGCCCAGCTTTGCACACCGGGGGTTGGGGCACCTGAACAGCTCGCTGCCGCACTGGTCACAGAAAAAGGAGTCGTCATCGATGCTGTTTTTGCAGCTGGGGCAGTCCATGTTCAGCACTCCGCGATCGAGGGAAGGTCTTCAAGCCGGATCACCTGGCCTTCGGCAATGGCGCAAGCCGCGTCCAGCTTCAACGCGTTGACGCGCGCCGACTGGGCAGACACGGCCTTGTCAAAAAATTTGCGCACGGTGCGAGCGTTGGCAAAGCTTCTGCCCAGCAGCTGCGGCGCTGTGGCAAGGCGCTCGCGCACCATCTCTTGCACGCCGGCATCCATCACTTTGTCATCGGCATGGCACATACTTTTAAAAATCAGCACCATGTCGTCGGCGTCGTAATCCTCAAACACGATGGTGTCGGTGAAGCGCGACCGCATGCCGCTGTTGGAGTCGAGGAAGGCCTTCATCTCCGTGGCATAGCCTGTCGCGACGACGACGAACTTTCCCTTGTCGTCCTCCATCCGCTTGAGCAGCGTGCTGATCGCTTCCTTGCCGAAGGGGTCGTTGTCGGACTGTGCCAGCGCATAAGCCTCGTCGATCAGCAGCACACCGCCGAGCGCTCGCGCGCACACCTCGTTCACCTTGGTCGCGGTTTGGCCCAGGTAGCCGGCAACCAGGCCTTCACGGTCAACTTCGATGTAGCGGTCGGTCGGCAGCATGCCCAGGCCAAAGAAAATTTTGCCCAGCATCTTGGCAACAGTGGTCTTGCCCGTGCCCGGATTGCCGAGGAACAGGAAGTGCCGCACCAGCGGCTTGCTCTTGTTGGCCAGCCGCTGCATCGACAGGACTGCGTTGAGCTCCGCCACGGCCTTCTTGACGCCAGGCAGGCCGATCATCGCGTCCAGCTGGGCCATGGCTTGCTGCAGCTCGCCGCCCGTGCGCGCGCCAACTTCCGGAATGTCGGCTTCATCAATCATTTTCAGGTCGGCCACGGATGCATCCTCAATCAGTTGTACTCGCTCGCCCTGCGCCCGCATGACGGACTCACTCAGGTTTCGTGCTTCACGGCCGTTGCCGAAGTCATTGCCTTTGCGCGAACACCGGTCGCTGAAGAACGACAGGACGCGCGCCTGCGCAGCCGGGGTCAGCTCATAGTTGCTGCGGCCCACCAGCCGCATGAAGATCTCGGTCAGCTGCGCCGCGTCATAGTCTTCAAGGTGAAAGCGTTTCCTGAATCGCGAGGGAAAGCCGGGGTTTGCGCTTAAAAATTCGTCGATGCGGTTGGCATAACCGGCCGCGATCACGACGAACTTCCCCTTCTCGTCTTCCATCCGCTTGAGAAGCGTGTTGATCGCTTCCATGCCGAACTCGTCCTGCTTGCCACCCAGCAGCGCGTAGGCCTCGTCAATGAAAAGCACCCCGCCCAGCGCTGCGTCACATTTGGCCGCTGTGCGCAATGCCGTCTGCCCCTGAAACTCGCCCACCAGGCTGCTGCGGTCTACCTCGACCACATGCCCGCTCTTGAGTACACCCAGCGCTTCCATGATGTTGCCCAGCGTGCGCGCCACCGATGTCTTGCCGGTGCCGGGGTTGCCGGTGAGCGTGAAGTGGAAGGCAAACTCCTGGTTGGCCGGAAGCCCGCTGGCGATGCGCCGCCTGGCGTTGATCACGTCCGCATGCAAGGCCCGCATCTCGCGCTTGATGTTGTCCATGCCAACAAACTCATCGAGCTCGGCAAGGATCTGGTCGATGGTTTTACGCTTTTCAATATCGCCCGCAATGTCCTGCGCCAGGATCAGGTTGTCTGCTGAATTGGGGCGGCGGTAGTAGCCGTCGATGGCGTCGGCGGCGATCTTCAGCGCGAGGCGCCCGTTTTGCGCAGCAACGGGGGATTCATCACGCGCTGCCAGCCGGTGCAGATGCCGCAGGCGCAGCTCCAGGCGGTCGCGGGTGTCGTCAGGCACCGTAAAACCCTCGCGCGTCAGGTGGAACATGGCGATCTGCAGCAGCTGCGCGGGCAGGTAGTCGTCGATGGGGAACACATTTTTGAAGCGGCCGGCCAGGCTTTTGTGATCCGGCTTGCGCAGGAACTCCCGCAGCCTGAAAGGAAGGCCCGCGATGACGACCACGGGCGTGGTCTCGGACTTCTCCATCAGGCTGACGAGCTGGTTGAAGACCGGTTGCGGATCACCATCGATGCTGAACCACTGGTGCACGTTGTCGATGAACAGCACGCCGCCGCGAGCCGAGTTGAACGCCTTCTCCAGCGTGTCGGCAGAAGGCGTGTCCTGTTTCATCGCATCAAGGGTCAGCGGATCGGCGCGATCGGTGATGCCAAGGGTATGCAGGAACGATGCGATCACGCCCCCCACCAGCGACTTGGCCGTGCCCGAATTGCCCATGATGAGGGTGTTGAAGCCCACGCGCAGGTCGGAGTTGCGGCGGCGCCGCCCTTCGGTGCTGGCCTGGAGTTGCTCCAGGGCGCTGCGAATGTCGTCCAGCCCGACGAGCGAGCCGAGCAGCTGGCCCGGTGCAGGCGGCGGCATCGCCACGCCGCAGCGTTTGCAATGCCGGGCCTTGTCACGGTTTTGTGCCTTGCACGGCGTACAGGTGATCAAGATGGGCTTTCTGTTTCTGGCACGGTAAAGACCCATGTGCCGCCAAACTGGGGGCCGGCGCACTCGTTGGGTGTGGGATGGGTGTAGCTGGCGAAATTGCACAGCCAGCCAGTTGGGGAACGGCCCTCCTCGGAGAAGAGCTGGCACAGGGCCATGGCATGCCGCCTGGCTTCCTGGGCGTCGGCAAAAGTGCGCTGACCTTCTTCTGCTGCAAGGGCCTTGACCCTTTCACGGGATGCCCGCAGCCGCGCGCTCATCGACAGAGACCGTTCGCCGAACGCGCTTTGTTTTTGCGCTTCCATCACGCGCTTGACGGCCTCTTGCCTGACCGCCGCCTCCGCTGCTTCGGCCTGGTCGCGTTCAAGCCGGACCTGCCCGGCCTGGCGACGGGCGTTGTCCGCCTGCACCTGGGTGCTGGCCTGGTCCTGTGAGCGCAAGGCGTCGAGAGCGCCCGATGAGATGAGTTTGCGACGCACTGGCGCAGGCGCAGCGGCGGGTGCAGGGCTCGTCCGGGCGTCTTCCGCTAATTCCAGGGCTGCATCGTCACCCGCTGACATGGCCATGAGTTCCTGCCGCAGGCGCTGAATGGCCGGGTCCGCCTGCTGGCGTGCCTGCATGCTCACGGCGGCGGGTGTAAGGCCTTCACCGCAGGTGCTGCAAAAGTCAAAAAAGTGGCGTGTCTGGCAGCGGCTGCATACCAGGCCGGCCTGGTCGCCTCCACATTCCTGGCAAAAGGCGACATCCTCGCCGCAGTGCGCGTAACAAAAGCGACAGGTTCCGGGTGTCATCCAGTGACCGCAGGCCTCGCAGAATTCACCCGCACCCACGCCATGGCCGCAAGCGGGGCAGTCGCGCGGCATACCGGCCGCGCAGCTTTCACAAAAAAGCGCACCGGGAGCGTTGACGGCGCCGCAGCTGCCGCACAAAGGCTCCCCCGGTGAAGCGTTGGTTTCTACGGTTTTGGCAGCTTGCGCCGCAGGGGGTGCACGCTTTGATGCCGGGGAGATCCGGGACTCTTCCGCCGGCATGGCAGCGCCCAGGGCCTGCCCTTGCGATGGTGCCGGGCTGCTCACGAAGTCAAGACCGAAATACCCAAGGTTGCATGGCCGGGTCGTTGGCGACGTAAGTTGAACTTCATGTAGTACTGCTCCTCGTTCTTGCTCTGGAACCGGGGCCCTGTATCCCAGATTCTTCGAGGATGACAATAGCACAAGGCAGTAACAAAATGCATCCCCTTGACTCGGCACTGCAGCTGGCCCCATGCGTCCCCGAGCGAACCGCAGCGTCATGCGTTCAGAGTGCAGCAACCGCTGAAGCACCGCGGTTCCTGATGCAATCCTGACACCACGGGTGGTACGCTGAAGCGACCATGAACTCAAACGTTGACTACCCCCGGTACGTCCAGCCCCCTGTGGCGTCCCTCTCTGCGGACGTCACGATTGCCGCCTGCCTGCTCGCGCTGGCGACCGTGCTGGGCTTTGCGCTGATGAACTACCTCAGTCTGATGAGCCAGGCCATGCTGTATGTGCTGGCCGTCGTCGTCGCGTCTTACACCCTGCCCCGCTCTGCATCGCTGATCACCGCTGTGGCTGGGGTGGTGTTGCTCAACTTCTTCTTTGTCCCGCCACGCTTCACATTTCAGGTGGATGCGCAGGAGAACCTGACCGCCCTCTTCGCGTTGCTGGCGGTGGCCCTCGTGATCAGTCACCTGGGCACCGCCTTGCGCCGCGAGACTCAGGCCGCACAACTCAATGAGCGCCGCGCGCGCGCGCTGCAGTCCCTTGCAACCGAGCTGGCGAACTGCGCCAGTCCGCTGGAAGTCCAGGCGCAGGCACAACAATTTCTTGAGCAGGCATTCAGGGGGCCTTGCGTGGTTGACCTGGGGACCAACTTTGACGACGGCATGGCGGCCTGCATCCGTGAAGCGGCCACACTGGGCCCCGGCACTGGCCGCTGGCCCGGGCTCAACGCCTGGTACCTGCCGTTGCAGTCCCAGGGGAACATTGGCGGCGCTGCCTGCGTGCAGAACGTAACGGCCGCCGACCATGCCGGGCTGGAGCATGCACAAGCGGTCTGCGCGCTTGTTGGCCAGGCGCTGTGGCGTTTGACGCTGGCTGCCTCGGTGTACTCGGCCGAGGAGCTGGCCCAGTGGCACAAGGCGCAGAACACTTTCCTGGCCGCCATATCGCACGACTTTCGCACGCCGCTTGCAGTGGTCATGGGGGCGGCCTCTTCGCTGATGACCCAGCGCGACAAGTTGCCGCTGACCGAGCAGGAACGGCTCATCACCACCATCCTGGTTGAATCCCAGCACCTTGCGGCCCTCACTGAAAACACCCTGCAGCTGGTGCGGCTGGACAACGCAGGTGAACTGCATCTTGACTGGCAATCCGTTGAAGAAATTGTGGGCGCCGTACTCGGCCGCATCCGCGCACGCGATGCAACGCGCCGCATCAAGTCGAATGTCCCGGCCTCCCTGCCCCTCATCAAGGCGGACCCGGTGCTGCTCAGCCAGCTGCTGGAAAACCTGCTGGACAACGCGCTGAAATACAGCGCGGAGGCCATTGAACTGGCCGTGAGCCAAGCCGGCCAGAGCATCGAAGTAGCGGTGCACGACCGGGGCAACGGAATCCCTGCGGGAGATGAGCTTGCGATCTTTGAACCGTACCGCCGCAGTGACCTGTCCGGTCAACGGGGCGCGGGCCTGGGCCTTGCGGTGTGCCGCGCCATCGCGCGCGCGCACCATGGCGAGCTCACCGTGGCAGCGCGCGCCGGTGGCGGCACCAGCTTCACACTGAAGCTGCCGGTGGAACTGGCCCAGCCGACCTCGGAGCCCGCATGAGTTTGCGCGTTTTAGTGGTGGAAGACGACCGCCAGATCCGCGCTCTGCTGCAGTCGTCGCTGGGGGTTGAAGGCTTTGAAGTACAGACAGCGGTGTCGGTGAGTGAGGCAGCTGCGATGCTCCAGCATTCGCTGCCCGACATCGTGGTGCTCGACCTCGGGCTGCCTGATGGCGACGGCATTGACCTCGTCAAGCAGATCCGGCGTCAACACAGCCTGCCCATCCTTGTTGTGTCGGCCCGCCACCAGGAGTCGGAAAAGGTCAAGCTGCTGGACGCAGGAGCCGACGATTACCTGACAAAACCCTTCAGCGTGGTCGAGCTTCTGGCCCGCATCCGGGTGTCTCTGCGACACCGGGGCACCGCGCTGGCGCCGGCCACGACGCTGCATGAGTTTGAGGACTTGCGGGTGGACCTGGAAACGCGCCTGGTCACCGTGAAAGGTGCGCCCATCCACCTCACGCCAACAGAGTTCAAGCTCCTGGCGCGCCTTGCGCGAAGTGCCGGCAAGGTCGTGACGCACCGGCAGTTGCTGGTCGACGTGTGGGGGCCGGAGTTCACCGGCTACAGCCACTACCTGCGCCTCTACATGGGCCAGCTGCGCGCCAAGATTGAAGCCGACCCGGCAGAGCCTTGCCACCTGCTGACGGAAACCGGCGTGGGCTATCGGCTTGCTGCGGGCTGAGTCCGGCTCCATATGCTTTCCTGATGCCGTCCCGCTCACACTAAGGCTTCTTTGGCCACCCGTGAGCATCCATGTCAGTCACCCTCGAACGTGAAAGCCGCACCGCCCTGACCGTGGGCGCGCTGGGAGTCGTCTATGGCGACATAGGCACCAGCCCGTTGTATACGATGAAAGAAGTCTTCAACCCGGAGCTGGGGTTGGCACTGAACCCGGTTAACCTCATCGGAGCGGTGTCCGTCATCCTGTGGGGGCTGATGTTTATCGTCACCCTCAAATATGTGATCCTCATCCTGCGCGCCGACAACCGGGGGGAAGGCGGCATCATGGCGCTGACCGCGCTGGCTTCCAAGGCAGCAGGCACGACACCACGGCGGCGGCTTGTTCTGCTGCTGGTTGGGGTGTTTGGCGCGGCGCTGTTCTACGGCGACAGCGTCATCACCCCTGCGATTTCAGTTCTGAGTGCGGTTGAAGGTCTGGAAGTTGTTACGCCGGCATTCAAGCCCTACGTGCTGCCCATCTCTGTGGGTGTGCTCATCGGCCTCTTTGCTTTTCAGCGGCTGGGTACAGCGGTGGTGGGCAAGCTGTTCGGACCCGTCATCGGTGTGTGGTTTGTCGTGCTGGCCCTCACAGGTGTGCAGCAGATCGTGCAGCAGCCTGGCATTCTCGCAGCCCTCAATCCGCTGAATGCGCTGGCCTTCATGCGCGCGCAGGGCTGGCACGTCTTTTTCATCCTCGGCGCCATTGTGCTGGCATTCACAGGGGCTGAGGCGCTCTACGCGGACTTGGGGCACTTCGGCAAACGCCCTATCCAGTGGGCCTGGACGGGGCTGGTTTTCCCGTCTCTGGCGCTGAACTACATGGGCCAGGGTGCGTTGCTCATGGGGGACCCGGCAGCGTTGGCGAATCCGTTTTTTCGGATGTTTCCGACCGCGCTTCTCTTGCCCGCGGTTGTATTGGCCACAGTGGCCACCATCATCGCCTCGCAGGCCGTCATCACGGGTGCGTACTCAATGACCAAGCAGGCGATCCAGCTGGGTTTGCTGCCCCGGATGAAAGTTCTCTACACATCCGAGAAAGAAATCGGCCAGATCTACATTCCCCTTGTGAACTGGCTGTTGCTCGCCTCCGTCCTGCTGGCGGTCGTCGGCTTTGGCAGCTCCACCGCACTGGCCTCCGCCTACGGCATCGCGGTCACGGTGACGATGCTGACAACCACCTTGTTGACCTTCTTTGTGATCCGGTACGACTGGCGGTATCCCCTGGCATTGGCACTGGCCGCCACCAGCGTGTTCCTGGCAGCAGACACCTTGCTCGTCATGGCATGCTCGTTGAAGTTCATGCAGGGCGGATGGTTTCCGCTCGCGCTGGGCATCGCGATTTTTGTCGTCATGGCGAGCTGGCGCCGCGGCAGGGAGCTGCTGATGGAAAGCATCTCTCAAGCTGACCCCGAGCTGCAGCCTTTTGTTGAAGGGCTGGTGGCCGATAGCATCACCCGGGTCAGCAGGACGGCGGTTTATGCAGTTGCCAACCCCACAACCGTGCCGCAAGCCCTCTTGCACAACCTCAAGCACAACCAGGTCCTTCATGAACGCAATATCATCCTGAATGTCGTGTTTCATGACGTGCCCTGGGTGCCGCCCGCAGAGCGTATCCAGGTTGAATCACTCGCGCCGGGTTTCTGGAAGGTGCTGGTGAATTACGGATTCAAGGACACACCAGATATCCCGCAGGCGCTTGCTGATTGCAAGTCGGCGCAGCTGGTGATCAACCCCTTTGAAACCACTTACTTCCTGAGCCGGGAAATCATCATCCCTACCCGCAGGCGCGGCATGGCGCTCTGGCGCGAAGGGCTGTTTGCCTTCATGTCGAGAAACGCAGGCAATGTTGCGGACTTTTTCAGGTTGCCGGACAACTGCGTGGTGGAGTTGGGTACGCGGGTGCAGATCTAGATTTTCGAAGCTTCACAGGCGATCTGGCACGCTCCTGATCCTGCCCCCATTTGATGTTCATGATCTTGACTTGTTGCCTTGTAAAACTAGGTGCTCATCAGTCAAGGAGCATTCACATGGATCGCCGTATATTTTTAAGTACCCCCACTGTTCTAGGTAGTGCAGCCATGGTCCCCACGCTGGCCAGGGCCCAGACAGCACCGGCAGTGATCACGCGTGACGCCATGCGGCCGAAAATGGCGCACGGCATTCAAAGTGGCGACCCGAGACCCGATGGAGCGGTGATCTGGACGCGCAGCGACCGGCCTGCGCGCCTGTGGGTGGAATGGTCCACCACTGCCACCTTTGCCAACGCCACCAGGGTACGTGGGCCTTATTTGATGGAGGACAGCGACTTTACTGGCCGGATTGATCTGGCTGACTTACCCGCCGGCCAGGAAATTTTTTACCGCGTCGTGCTGCAGGATCTGCACAACGAGCGCGTGTTGTCTGAGGCCATGCCAGGCCACTTGCGGCTGCCTGTTCAATCGGGCTCAAAAGTCATGCGCGATGTGCGTTTTGCCTGGGGTGGTGACACGGCCGGGCAGGGCTGGGGCATCAACGAATCGTTGGGCGGCATGACAATTTATGACGAAATCCGCAAGGTGAATCCGGACTTCTTCCTGCACAGCGGCGATACGATTTACGCTGACGGCCCCATCACGGCACAGGTCAAACTGCCAGACGGCTCGATGTGGAACAACGTGGTCACTGAAGAGGTCGCCAAGGTTGCCGAAACACTGAACGAATACCGCGGCCGCTACCGCTACAACCTGATGGACGCCAACATCCGCCGCATGTCGGCCGATGTACCCCAGATCTGGCAATGGGACGACCACGAGGTTGTCAACAACTGGTCAGACTCCAAAGACGTGGGCCCTGATAAACGCTACACCGAAAAGAACGTGCCCTTGCTGGTGGCACGTGCGACCAAATCGTTCATGGAATATGCACCGATGCGCCGCCATGCGGATGTTGAAAGCGAACGCATTTACCGGCACTTGCCCCAGGGGCCGCTGCTGGATATGTTCGTTGTGGACATGCGAAGCTACCGCGGTCCCAATGGCCCGAATCTTCAAACCACTGAAAATGCAGAGAGCGCCTTCATGGGCCGCCCGCAAATCGCCTGGTTGCTCGATGGGCTCAAGCGCTCGAAATCAGTCTGGAAGGTGATCGCAGCTGACATGCCGCTCAGTCTGCACGTTGCTGACGGCAAAGACGCGGAAGGACGCGACAAGTGGGAGGCAAGTGCGAATGGGGACGACGGCCCGCCGCTGGGCCGCGAGATCGAGATTTCGCGTTTGCTCAGCGAGATTAAAAGTGCCGGTATCAAAAACGTGGTGTGGCTGACAGCCGATGTGCATTACACAGCCGCCCATTACTTTGATCCAGCCAAAGCAAAGTTCACCGATTTTTCACCGTTTTGGGAATTCGTCTCGGGTCCGCTGAATGCAGGCAGCTTCGGCCCGAATAAAACCGACGCTACGTTTGGCATGCAAGTGGTCTATCAAAAAGCACCAACGGAACAAAACACATCGCCGGCGAGCGGCATGCAGTTTTTTGGCCAGGTCGACATTGACGCAAAATCAAAAGCCATGACGGTGACGCTTAAAGACATGAAGGGTGCATCGCTTTA
>JACMQX010000277.1 GCA_014376765.1 Ramlibacter sp.
GTCGGGCAACGCCAAGGTGGCCAAGGCAGGCAAGCTGCTGGTTGTAGCGTCCGGCCCCAAGGCCTTGTATGACGAAGTCGAACCTTACCTCGCCGCCATGGCGCGCAAGGTCATGTGGGTGGGCGAGGGCGAACTGGCGCGTATCTGGAAAATTGCGCACAACACCATGTTCGGCGTCATCATCCAGAACTTGTGCGAGATCACCGTGCTGGCCGAAAAGGCAGGCATTCCGCGCCACGTGTTTCTGGAAAGCATCAACGACTCGGTGCTGGGCTCCATGTACACCCGCTACAAAACGCCAATGCTCTCCAACCTCACCTTCGACCAGGTCACTTTCACGCCCAAGCTGCTGCTCAAGGACCTGGACCTGGGCCTTGGCGCAGCGCGGGCCCACGGCGTTGCGATGCCTGCAGCCGCAGCCACCCGCGAGTCCGTGGCGCGCATGGTGGGCCGGGGTTATGACGACATTGACTTTGCTGCGCTGCTGATCGAGACGGCGAAGGACGCCGGGCTGGAGCTCAAGCCCGACGGCGTGAAGCTGAGTGACGGGCTGGAGTCCTGAGCACGCAGCGGCTGACAGCATGACCCGCACCCTCATCCGCAACGCAGCCATCGTCACCATGGACACGCAGGGTGACCTGCCGGTGGGCGACATCCTGGTGACTGGCGACACGATCGCCGCCATTGCGCCGCACATTGGCGCAGACGATGCGCAGGTGGTTGACGCCAGCGGCTGCATCATCATCCCCGGCCTCATCAACGCCCACATGCACACCTGGCAAACGGCGCTGCGCGGCCTGGCTGCGAACTGGACGTTGCTGGAATATTTCAGGCGCATGCATGCGGGCCTGGCCACCGTGTTCGAGCCCGAAGACCTGCGCATTGCCACCGAGATGGGCGCGCTCAACCAGCTCAACTGCGGCACCACCACGCTGGCCGACTGGTGCCACAACAACCCGACGCCCGAACACAACGACGCAGCCATTGAGGGCCTGCTGGCCTCCGGCATTCGCGCTGCGTTCTTTCACGGCACGCCCAAGCCCGACCCCAAGCCGGGCCAGGCGCCGTTCTGGGAAGTGCCGCACCCGCGCGCCGAAACCGAACGCCTGCTGCGCGCGCACCAGGGGCAGTCGCTGCTGAGCATTCAGGCCGCCATCCTCGGGCCGCATTACTCGACACTGGAGGTGGCGCTGCACGATTTCCGCATGGCGCGCGAGCTGGGACTGATCGCGTCCATGCACCAGGGCGGCGGCCCGGCGCGCACGTCCGATGGCTGGGAGCGGCTGGAAGAAGCGGGCCTGCTCGGCGACAACATCAACATCGTGCACGGCCATGCGCTGAGCGATACGCAGCTTGAACGGTTTTGCAGCCTCGGCATGAGCTTTTCAGCAGCAGCCGAAAGCGAGATGACGCAAGGCCACGGCCACCCTTTGACGGGGCGCCTGCGCATGCTCGGCCGCGCGCCATCGCTGGGCGTGGACCTGGAAAGCGTCATCAGCGGCGACATGCTCACGCAGGCCCGCGTGGCCCTGGGCATGCAGCGCAGCCTGGACAATTTTGCTTACCGCGAGATGCATGGCAGCATCCCGCCCACCTCCACCATCACCACCCGCGAGGCGCTGGCCTGGGTCACGGTGGAAGGCGCGCGCATGCTCAAGCAGTCCCACCGCATCGGCTCACTGGCACCGGGCAAACAGGCGGACCTGGTGCTGGTGCGCGCCACCGACCTGAATATGCAGCCGGTGCACGACGCTGTAAACACGGTGGTGATGCAGGCGTCGCTTGCCAACATCGACAGCGTGATGGTGGCGGGGCACTGGAAAAAGCGCGGCGGGCAACTGCTGGGTGTGGACCTGGCGCCGGGCATTGCGAAGCTCGCTGCGTCGGGCCGCAAGATCGCAGCTGCGCTTGCGCCTTGACACACCACTGAATATCAAAAATATCCAAGGAGACAGACATGAACAAACGCAAGCTCATCCACACCGCCCTGGCGCTGGCATTTGCAGCCACGGCCGCCGCTACGCTGGCGCCCGCATTCGCGCAACCCGCACCGTACCCCAACAAGCCGATCCGCTTCATCGTGCCCTTCACTGCAGGCAGCGGCACAGACATCATTGCCCGCACCGTGGGCGACTCAATGAGTCGCAGCATGGGCCAGCCCATCCTGATCGAGAACAAGCCCGGCGCGGGCGGCACGATTGCCGCCGCTCAGGTGGCCAAGGCGGAAGCCGACGGCTACACGGTGCTGATCCATTCATCCGGCCATGCGCTCAACCCCGCCATCTACCCGAACCTGAGCTACGACACGCTCAAGGACCTGACCGGCGTCACGCCCATGGCCTCGCTGCCTAACGTAATGGTGGTTGCGCCCGAGCGCGGCTGGAAGACGGTGGCTGACGTGATTGCGGCAGCCAAGGCCAAGCCCGGCGCGCTTAACTATGCCTCCGCCGGAGTGGGCAGTGCCACGCATCTGAATGCCGAGAAGTTCAAGCTGCAGGCCGGCATTGACGCGGTCCATGTGCCGTTCAAGGGCACGCCCGAAGCATTGAGCGACGTCATCGGCGGGCGCAACGACTGGTTCTTTGCGCCGCTGGCATCAGCCCTGTCGCTCATCCGCGACGGCAAGCTGCAGGCCCTGGCCGTGAGCACGCCAAACCGTGCGGCGACCTTGCCGCAGGTGCCCACCACCCTGGAGGCCGGCGTGCCGGGCTCGGACTACATTTTCTGGGTCGGCATGATCGTGTCCAGCAACACGCCGGCGCCCATCATCAAGCGGCTGCATGACGAGGTCGTCAAGGCGCTGGCCAACCCCGAGGTCAAGGACCGCATGACCAAGCTGGGCGCCGACCCCTTCCCCATGACACCTGAGGGCTTCAACGGTTTCATCCGCACCGAGATGGACGCGGCCGCGCGCATCGCCAAAGCGGCCAACCTGAAAGCGCAATGATGAGCAGCATTCACTTCATCGGCGTTGGCAAGATGGGCTTGCCAATGGCCCTGCATTTAAAAGCCGGCGGCCACAGCGTCACGGTGAGCGACCCTTCGCCCGAGCGCCTGACGCTGGCCGTGCGGGAGGGCCTGACGTTTGGCCCGGACACCGCGCAAGCCATCGGTGTTGCCGAGGTGGTGTTTTCGTCTTTGCCAGACGACGCCGTGCTGCGTTCAGTCGCGCAGCAGGTGGCAGCGGCCGGTGCAAAGGGCGCTGTCTATGTGGACACAAGCACCGTGTCGCAACACGCCTCGGCCGACGCGGCGAATGCCTGCGCCGGAGCGGGCATTGAGTACCTGCGCTGCACCGTCTCGGGCAACAACAAGATGGCCGAGGCGGCGCAGCTCACGGTCATGGTGTCGGGCCCGCAGGCGACGTATGACCGCGTGCTGCCGATGCTCAAGCTCTTGGGCCCGAATCACTTTTACCTGGGCGCAGGCGAGCAGGCGCGGCTGATGAAACTCGTCGTCAACCTGCTGATTGCGCAGACCAGCGCGATGCTGGCCGAAGGCCTGACGCTGGGCCGCAAGGGCGGGCTGGACTGGAAGGACATGTGGTCGGTGCTGTGCGCCAGCGCGGTGGCCAGCCCCATTCTCAAAGCCAAGTCGGCGCAATTGGGCGAGCGGGACTTCACGCCCACCTTCACCGTGCCGCAAATGCTCAAGGACCTGGACCTGATCCTGGGCGAGGGCGCAGCCAGCCAGGTGCCGCTGGCGCAAACGGCGATGACGCGGCAGCTCATGGTCGCAGCCATGGCGTACGGCGAAGGCGAGGAAGACTACGCAACCATCATCAAGGTCGCAGAGCGCAGCGCGGGCCTGGATTCCCGCTAGCCATGTCATCCCGGAGTTGATCCGGGAACCATGCAGGCGCGCA
>JACMQX010000278.1 GCA_014376765.1 Ramlibacter sp.
ACCACCGGACGCATGCCCAGGCTGCGCGCGGCCTCAACCTGGCCGCGAGCGACGGTGTTGATACCCGTGTGCAGGTAGTCCGCAGTGAATGCGGAGCACACCAGGGTCAAGGTCAGGATGACGCTCGGCTCATAGTCAATCACAATCTGGAGATCAGGCAGCGCGAACACGATGAAGGTCAGCAGCACAACACTAGGGATGTTGCGAAATACCTCGACGTAACCGGTCAGCACGAAGCGAAGCGGCCGCAAGGGCAGGAGCCGGGCCACCGTCACCACGATGCCCGCAGCGAAGCCAGTCACGAACGCCATCGCTGTGAGCTTCCAGGTGAGCAAAAGGGCCTGTCCGAAGGCAGGCCCGTACTCAGTCAGGAGCCTGAAGACGCTGCCCATCGGTCAACGAATGGGTGGCGGCGCCGGAACGCTAGTGCTCCCCGTGCGCTGCCCGATAGAAACCGTCCACAGCTTGGCCCAGGTGCCATCGGATTCAATCTTCTTCAGGAAAGCGTTGACGAAGGCTACGCCTTCCGAGCCCTTGGGAAGCCCGACGCCGTACTGGTCCTGGGGACCGAAGGGTGCCCCCGCCAACTGCGCGTCTGCGGTGCCGAGGCTCAAGACATTGAGCAGCAGGGTGTTGTCGGTGACGTAGGCGTCCACGCGTCCCTGGCGCAGTCCGTCGAGGGCTTCCTGGTGTGTCTGAAACTCTTGCACGATTGCCTTGGGCGCGAATTGCGCCAGGATCGCAGGGCCCGTGGATCCTGCCTGGGTGGCGGTCTTCTTGCCGGCAAGATCGTTATACGACTTGATCGCCTTGTTGCTCGGCTTGATCAAGACCCCCGCCTGCGAGGTGTAGTAAGGCCCAGCGAAAGAAATCCTCTCCTCGCGGGCGGGGGTGATGGAGTACGTTGCCAAAACCATGTCCACCTGGTTGTTGATGAGCACCTGTTCGCGTGTGGAGGACGTGACCTGTGTGAACTGGTACTTGCCTCCATCGCCCAGGATGTAGCGCGTCAGGAGTTGGGCTAGGCCTGCATCGAAACCGCGGATTTTTCCGTCCTTCTCGTTGAGCAGCGAGAAGAGGTTCGACGTCTGGACGCCGCCGAGGCGTAGCGTGCCGGCCTTCTTGACATTGCTTGCCCAGGTGTTCGACGCGATGGTTGCGGCGTCGGCCACAGGGCCCTGAGCGACCAGCGAATCGAACGCTGCCGAGTTGATAGGTGTGCCTTGTGCGAAAAGCGGCGCACTGGTTGCGACTGCCAGTGCAACCAAGGCGGATTTCAAAATGGATGGGAGCGACATGGTTTCTCTTTGTTGATATACAAGTCGAACGAATGTATATCAATCCCGAGCGACCGCTCGGAAGTCAGTATCAGCCGATCCGGCGCGCCCTGTCGAAAATTGGCGCCGCGGCAACTGAAGACGACCTCGAAAAGTTGGCAGCAGCAGTGACTGCGGTTTACGAGGAAGTCGGATGACCAGCGCCAGCCGTCACACAGGGCATGCGACTGGTTCGTCGTCGAGTGCTGTCATCCATACCGCCAAGTGAGTGGCCGCTGGCAGTCTGACCCAGCCGTTCAGTTGGACATGCACAATTCGTCACCAGCTGTCCGGTCATTCCAAAACAAACAAGAAGCAAGAAGTGATTACCGTGCGCGAAGAATGCAGCGTGAAAATATTCGGCCGGCACAATCGACAAAAAAAACCACCCCCTCAAACTCTCCCCGCCCCAACCCACCCCCGCAAGCTATTCAAAAACGCCCAGCCCTGCGCCCGGTCCAACTCATCCACCCGCACCACCGCCTCCACCAGCTGGCCAGACTGCAGCG
>JACMQX010000279.1 GCA_014376765.1 Ramlibacter sp.
AGGTCCAGCACCAGCACGGCGCTTTTGCTTCGCGAGATGCAAGGGCAAAACTGGTTGTTGGCCGCCTGTTCCTCGGGCGTGAGGTACATGTCCCAGTGATCCGGCTCGCCCTCCAGCACGCGGGTAAGGCAGGTGCCGCACACGCCCTGTGCGCAGGAGGTCGGCACTACCACCCCCGCAGCGAGCAGCGCCTCCACGACGGACTGCTCCTTGGCCACTGGCACCACCTTCCCCGTCCGCGCGAGGCGGACCTCAAACTCAACATCCATGACGCTTTAGTCCAGCAAAAAGTTGCCTGCGGCAAAAGCCACGGGCGACGCAGCGGGATCAAAACTCACGCCCGCCGGGTCACGCCCCTGTGCCACTGCGTCCAGCTGCTGCAGCAGCAGGCGCCGCAGCATGACGATGCCGCGGTCGGTCGTCGCCAGGTGTTCGGCAGAATGGTCGGCAATCGCGCCCTGGCTGACCTGTGCCTCATAGTCGCCGGGAAACTGGCGATGCTCCTCCTCGCTGAGTTCCTCCCACAGCTTGCCGTTCAGCCTTGAGCGCATGCGGAACAGCTCGCCCTTTTCGCGGACGCGGCCCACCACATAAATGCGGAAGCTGTGGTCATCGATGGGCAGCATCCAGCCCAACGACTCCACCATGCCGTAGCGGCCGATGCGCGGGCTTGGAATGACCCGCAGCGTCGGCAGGCCTGCCTCGCTGATGCGGTGCAGCGTCTTGCCGTCTGCCAGCTTGCGGATGGAGATGGTGCGCACGCTGTGGCCGGCGGTTTCCCAGGTGACGTTGGGCATCACCGCCATCTGCTCCACAAACTGCGTGCCGCTGAAGGTGGAATGCAACACAACCACATGGAACGGGTCCACCAGGTTGTCGTAGTGCTGCAGCCAGTTGCACGGAATGATCTTCGGGCCGCCGCCGCCGATGCTGTTGTCATCGGTTTCCAAAAATTCCCCCTCGGCCAGCGTCTCCAGGCATTCATAGCGCGGCAGCACCGGCTTTTTGTCCGGCGGGCCCATGTAGGCCCAAATGAGACCGTACAGTTCCTGCACCGGGTACCAGGGCTGGCGTACCTTGTCACGCGCGCGCCCGCCTTCGGGCTCGCAGGGCTGCTCCACGCAGCGGCCTTCGACATCAAACATCCAGCCGTGGTAGCAGCAGCGGATGCCGCGTTCTTCCACCTTGCCGTAGTAAAGCGAGGCACCGCGGTGCGCACAGTTGGGGTGGATCAGCCCGGGCCGGCCGCCCTTGTCGCGGAACAGAATCAGGTCTTCACCCAGTACGCGCAGCTTGCGCGGCGTGTCGGTGGCGTCAGATACGAGGCCAACAGGATGCCAGTAGCGCCGCATCAGCTCGCCCATCGGGGTACCCGGGCCGACTTCAGTAAGGTCCTTTTTATGGCTGGGCGCCGGGCGGCCGTACGCGGTTGCGGTGTCTACCGCAATCGGGATGATGGTGGCGCTCATTCGGCAGTCACGCCTGCAGCCTTGATCAGTTCCGCCATGCGCGGGTAGTCCGCCCGGTAGCGTTCCATGAACTGCGCCGGCGTGTTGCCCAGCGGCTCGAAGCCGAAGGAAGTCAGCCGCGCCGCGACATCCGGCATGGCCGTGATCTCGCGCAACGCGGCGGTCCAGGCGTCGACCACTGGCTGCGGTGTTTTGGCCGGCGCGTACACGCCAATCCAGCTGTCCACGTCAAACCCCGTGAATCCCTGCTCCTTGAAAGTGGGCACGCCGGGCAGGGTGGACACGCGGCCCGTGCCTGCCACTGCCAGCACCTTCATTTTGCCGGCCTGGCTCTGCACGCGGGCGGTGGACGGGTTGGCCCAGGCAAAGTCCAGCACCTCACCGAACAGGTCGCTGTGCGCCGCTGCTTCGGCCTTGTAGGCCGCATGGATCAGGTTGATGTTGTTCTGGCGCTTGAGCAAGTCACCAAAGAGGTGGGCGGTGGAGCCTGTGCCCCAGGTGCCGTAGGTGAGGCCTTTGGGCTGCTTTCTCGCGTACTCGACGAATTCCTTGACGTTCGAGTAGGGCGCGTTGGCGCGCGCCACCAGCATCGGGCCACCCGTGGCCAGCATCGACAGCGGCTGGAAATCTTTGACAGGGTCATAGGGCAGTTTGGGCTGGAGGATGGCGTTGTTCACATGGGTCAGCGGCAAGGTGAACAGGACGGTGTGGCCGTCAGGTGCGGACTTGGCCACGAAGTCGGCCGCGAGGATGCCGCTGGCGCCGGGCTTGGCGTCCACCACGATGGCCTGGCCCCAGCGCTGGGTGAGCTTTTCGCCATACACCCGGGCGATGATGTCGATCGGGCCGCCGCCGGTGCCGAACGGCACAATGCGAATGACCTTGGTCGGAAACACCGGTGTCTGGGCCAGCAACTGAAAGGGCGCAAGCCCGGCCAGGCTGGCCGCTGCAAATGTTCTTCTAGTAAGGGGCATGTCTTGTCTCCTGTATTTTTGGGCTCGGCTGCGCATGATGCAGCGGCTCTGCCTGCCGGACAACTCCAATTTTTGGATATGACATATGAACCCGCGTGATATCCGCAGCCTGGACATTGGCATGCTGCGCACCTTCGACTCGCTGATGCGCGAGCGCAGCGTCTCGCGCGCGGCAGCCAGGCTGTTTCTCAGCCAGCCGGCAGTGAGCGCCTCGCTGAACCGCCTGCGCGAGACCTTTGGCGACCCGCTGTTTACCCGGACGGCACACGGCGTGGCGCCGACTGCGCGGGCGCTGTCGCTTGCTTCGCAGGTAGAAGGAGTGTTGGCCGACATCCATGCGCTGCTGGACACGGACCAGCCCTTTGACCCCGCCACGTCCCAGCGGATTTTCCGGATCGCCGGATCGGACAACCCGAGCCGCATCATCCTGCCCGCATTGGCCCGGACCCTGGAGCAAAACCGCTCGGGCGTTCGCATCGTGTGGGAGCCGCCGGGCACCTGGTCGGTGGCTGAGCGCATGCACAAGGGCGACCTGGACCTCGCCGTGATAGCGCGCATTCACCTGCCTCGCGAGATGGAGTCAGCAGTCCTGTACGAAGACCATTACGTCTATGCCATGCGCGCCGGCCACCCCAAGGCAGGCGAGCCCGTCACGCTGGACAGTTATTGCGAGACGCCGCAGGTGTTCCTGGGCTATGGGGCTTCGGCGCTGGACGACCTCATTGATGAGACGCTGGGCAAGTCGGCACGCCAGCGGCGGGCCCAGTTCGTTGTGACCAGCTTCGGGCAGATCGTGCACCAGCTGCAGCACAGCGATCATGCCGCCATCATCCCGCACAGGGTGGCGCTGGACCATGCGGACAAGCTGCTGGTCCAGCCGCCGCCCTTTGAGCTGCCCCACTACCAGCTGCTGCTGTGCTGGGACGCCCGCGCCAGCAGCGATGCCGGCATCCAGTGGCTGAAAGCCGAAATACTCCGGGCGATGAAGGCGGATTGAGCAGCGCCGCGGGCGGGCCCCGGCGTCGCCTCCTTTAGAATACGAGGTTGCCCCGGCAGGGGGCGGGACTCCCGCCGCCTGCGCCCCGCGCCCAGGGGACAATCTATTACCCACTGAGAGAACATCATGCCCGTGAACGTTGAAACCCTCGAGAAGCTGGAACGCAAGATGACGCTGACGCTGCCCGTCACCGTGATCCAGTCCGAAGTCGACTCCCGCCTGAAAAAGATCGCCCGCACCGTAAAGATGGACGGCTTTCGTCCCGGCAAGGTGCCGATGAACGTGGTGGCCCAGCGTTACGGCTACTCGGTGCACTATGAAGTGATGAACGACAAGGTCGGCGAGGCCTTTGCCACCGCCGCCAATGAAGCCAAGCTGCGGGTGGCCGGCATGCCCAAGATCAGCGAAAAGGAAGGCGCGCCCGAAGGCGAGCTGACCTTTGACGCGATCTTCGAGGTGTACCCCGAGGTCAAGATCGCTGACCTGGCCGATGCCGAAGTTGAAAAAATCTCGGCCGACGTGACGGACGGCGCCATCGACAAGACCCTGGACATCCTGCGCAAGCAGCGCCGCACCTTCGCGCAGCGCGCGCAGGACGCGGCCGCCCAGGACGGCGACCGTGTGACGGTTGACTTTGAAGGCAAGATCGAAGGCGAAACCTTCCAGGGCGGCAAGGCAGAAGACTTCCAGTTCCTGGTCGGTGAAGGCCAGATGCTCAAGGAATTTGAAGACGCCGTGCGTGGCATGAAATCAGGCGAAAGCAAGACCTTCCCGCTGGCCTTCCCGGCCGACTACCACGGCAAGGACGTGGCCGGCAAACAAGCTGACTTCCTGGTCACCATCAAGAAGATCGAAGCGGCCCACCTGCCCGAGGTGAATGAAGCCTTGGCCAAGTCGCTCGGTATTGCAGAGGCATCGGTTGAAGGCCTGCGCGCCGACATCAAGAAAAACCTGGAGCGTGAAGTCAAGTTCCGCCTGCTGGCCCGCAACAAGCAGGCCGTGATGGACGCGCTGGTGGCCAAGGCCGAACTGGACCTGCCCAACTCCAGCGTGCAGTCTGAAGTCGAGCGCATGATTGAAGGCGCCCGCGCCGACCTCAAGCAGCGCGGCATCAAGGACGCTGACAAGGCGCCGATTCCTGAAGAAGTGTTCCGCCCGCAAGCCGAGCGCCGCGTGCGCCTGGGCCTGGTGGTGGCTGAGCTGGTGCGCTCCAACGAGCTGCACGCCAAGCCGGACCAGATCAAGGCCCACATCGACGAGTTGGCCGCCAGCTATGAAAAGCCGGCCGATGTGGTGCGCTGGTATTACAGCGACAACCAGCGGCTGGCTGAGGTTGAAGCCATCGTGATCGAGAACAATGTGACTGACTTTGTGCTGGGCAAGGCAAAGATCACAGAAAAGAGCATTTCCTTCGACGAGCTAATGGGTCAGAACTGATCTTTTTTGACGCGACGTCGCTGGGGTTGGAAAGGCGGACTTGCAGTCTGCGGTTCCAGCCTCATTTCCTATTTGGGTAAAGTACCCATATCTTGTTGGAGAACACATGAGCTCACTGGAAACGCAAGGCCTCGGCATGGTCCCGATGGTCATCGAACAATCGGGCCGCGGCGAGCGGTCTTATGACATTTATTCACGCCTGTTGAAAGAGCGCGTGATTTTTCTGGTCGGCGAGGTCAATGACCAGACCGCCAACCTTGTGGTCGCCCAGTTGCTGTTTCTGGAGAGCGAGAACCCGGACAAGGACATTTCGTTCTACATCAACTCGCCCGGCGGCAGCGTCACGGCCGGCATGTCGATTTTCGACACGATGAACTTCATCAAACCCGACGTGTCCACCCTGTGCGTGGGTTTTGCAGCAAGCATGGGCGCGTTCCTGCTGGCGGCCGGCGCCAAGGGCAAGCGCTTTTCGCTGCCCAACTCCAAGGTCATGATTCACCAGGTGCTGGGCGGCGCACGCGGCCAGGCGACCGACATCGAGATCCACGCCCGCGACATCCTGAAGACCAAGGACCAGATGAACAAAATCCTGGCCGAGCGCACGGGACAGCCGCTGGAAAAGGTCCAGCGCGATACCGAGCGTGACTACTTCCTGGATGCGGAAGAAGCCAAGACCTACGGCCTGATTGACCAGGTTATTGCTAAAAGGCCCTGACCCTGCGCGTGTCATTGCTGCAACGGCGTTTTCTGTAACAGAAAACGCCGTTTTTTATTCGCTATCATCATGAAACCGTTGTTACAAGGCGCCCCTACATGGCCGAGAAAAAAGGCACTTCCAGCGAAAAGACCCTCTACTGCTCCTTCTGCGGCAAAAGCCAGCATGAGGTGAAGAAGCTGATCGCCGGTCCGTCAGTGTTTATCTGTGACGAATGTATTGACCTGTGCAACGAAATCATTCGCGACGAACTGCCTGCAGGTGATGAAGCGCGTGAGGCGCGGGGCGAGCTGCCTACGCCGTCCGAAATCAAGGCGAACCTCGACAGTTACGTGATCGGCCAGGAGCCGGCCAAGCGCACCCTGGCAGTGGCGGTGTACAACCACTACAAACGCCTTCGCCACAAGGAAAAAGCCAAGAAAGACGACGTCGAGCTCACCAAGAGCAACATCCTGCTGATCGGGCCCACCGGCTCAGGCAAGACGCTGCTGGCGCAAACGCTGGCCCGCATGCTGGACGTGCCCTTTGTCATGGCGGACGCAACGACGCTGACCGAAGCCGGTTATGTGGGTGAGGACGTCGAGAACATCATCCAGAAGCTGCTGCAAAGCTGCAACTATGAAGTCGAGCGCGCCCAGCGCGGCATTGTCTACATCGACGAGATCGACAAGATCTCGCGCAAATCCGACAACCCGTCCATCACCCGCGACGTGTCGGGCGAGGGCGTGCAGCAGGCGCTGCTCAAGCTGATTGAAGGCACCATGGCCAGCGTTCCGCCCCAAGGCGGCCGCAAGCACCCCAACCAGGACTTCCTGCAGATCGACACGACCAACATCCTGTTCATTTGCGGCGGCGCTTTTTCGGGGCTTGAAAAGGTCATCGAAAACCGCACCGAGGCCTCCGGTATCGGCTTTGGCGCCATGGTGAAGAGCAAGCAGCAACGCGCGCTGACCGAAGTGTTCAAGGAAGTCGAGCCGGAAGACCTGATCAAGTTCGGCCTCATCCCTGAACTGGTCGGCCGCATGCCTGTTGTTGCCACGCTGGCCGAGCTGAGCGAAGACGCCCTGGTGCAGATCCTCACCGAGCCCAAGAACGCGCTGGTCAAGCAGTACGGCAAGCTGCTGGCGATGGAAGGCGTTGATCTGGAGATCCGGCCCTCAGCGCTCAAGGCCATTGCCCGCAAGGCCCTGGCGCGCAAGACCGGTGCACGGGGTTTGCGCTCCATACTTGAGGTGTCGCTGATCGACACCATGTTCGAGTTGCCCAATACCTCCAACGTCGACAAGGTCGTCGTGGATGAATCGACCATTGACGAGAACAAGCCGCCGTTGCTTGTTTACCGCGAAGCTGCCAAGAAGGCCTGATTCGCGCGTTTAATCAGTGACAAACCAGCTTGATTCGATCTTTTGTCCCGCATTGAAATACGGGCGGGTTGAAAATCCCGGTTTGCAGTCCATATTCAACAGGTAAACACAAGGATCCCCATGTCCGGTCATACCCCGCTACCTGCCATCGCTATCGATCTGCCGCTGCTCCCGCTGCGCGATGTGGTCGTGTTCCCCCACATGGTGATCCCGCTGTTCGTGGGCCGCCCCAAGAGCATCAAGGCGCTGGAGTCGGCCATGGAGGCCGAGCGGCGCATCATGCTGGTAGCCCAGAAAACGGCTGCCAAGGACGAGCCGGCCGTGTCTGACATGTTTGATGTCGGCTGTGTCTCCACCATCCTGCAAATGCTCAAGCTGCCCGACGGGACCGTCAAGGTGCTGGTTGAAGGCCAGCAGCGCGCACGTGTCAACCGCATTGAAGACGGCGAGACGCACTTCAGCGCCAACGTCACGCCGGTGGAAGTGGTTGAGCCTGCGCTCAAGACCAGCGAGATCGAGGCCCTGCGCCGCGCCGTGATGCAGCAGTTTGACCAATACGTCAAACTCAACAAGAAGATTCCGCCCGAGATCCTCACCTCGATTTCGAGCATTGATGATCCGGGCCGCCTGGCCGACACCATTGCCGCGCACCTGCCGCTCAAGCTGGACAACAAGCAGATCGTGCTGGACCTGTCGGACATCAAGTTGCGGCTTGAAAACCTGTACGAACAACTCGAGCGCGAGGTCGACATCCTCAACGTCGACAAGAAGATCCGCGGCCGTGTGAAGCGGCAGATGGAAAAGAACCAGCGCGACTTCTACCTCAACGAGCAGGTCAAGGCTATCCAGAAGGAACTGGGCGAGGGCGAAGAGGGCGCGGACATCGAGGAGATCGAGAAAAAGATCAAGCTCGCCAAGATGCCCAAGGACGCGCTCAAGAAAGCCGAGAGCGAACTCAAGAAGCTCAAGCTGATGTCGCCGATGTCGGCCGAGGCAACCGTGGTGCGCAATTACATTGACGTCCTGGTAGGTTTGCCATGGGCCAAGAAGACCAAGATCAAGCACGACCTTGGCAATGCCGAAGGTGTCCTGAACGAAGACCACTACGGCCTGGACAAGGTCAAGGACCGCATCCTGGAATATCTTGCGGTGCAGCAGCGCGTGGACAAGGTCAAGGCGCCGATTCTGTGCCTGGTCGGACCTCCGGGCGTGGGCAAGACCTCACTGGGCCAGTCCATCGCCAAGGCGACGGGGCGCAAGTATGTGCGCATGGCCTTGGGCGGCATGCGTGATGAAGCCGAGATTCGCGGCCACCGCCGCACCTACATCGGCGCGATGCCGGGCAAGGTGCTGCAGAGCCTGAACAAGGTCGGCACACGCAACCCGCTGTTCCTGCTGGACGAGATCGACAAGCTGGGCACGGACTTCCGCGGTGATCCGTCCAGCGCCTTGCTCGAAGTGCTGGACCCCGAGCAGAACCACAAGTTCGGTGACCATTACGTCGAGGTCGACTTTGACCTGTCTGATGTGATGTTCGTGGCAACCTCCAACTCGATGAACATCCCGCCGGCGCTGCTGGACCGCATGGAAGTCATCCGCCTGGCTGGCTACACCGAAGACGAGAAGGTCAACATCGCCTGCAAGTATTTGCTGCCCAAGCAGATGACCAACAACGGCGTGAAAGACGTCGAGCTGCTGGTCACTGAAGAAGCGGTGCGCGACATTGTTCGCTATTACACGCGAGAAGCCGGTGTGCGTTCGCTGGAGCGCGAGCTCTCCAAGATTTGCCGCAAGGTGGTCAAGGGCCTGCTGCTCAAGAAGTACACCCCACTTGTGACGGTTGACGGCGCGAATCTGAACGACTTCCTGGGCGTGCGCAAGTACGACTATGGCCGCGCTGAGAAGCAGGACCAGGTTGGGCAGGTCGTAGGCCTCGCATGGACCGAAGTCGGCGGTGACCTGTTGACGATCGAAGCAGCGCTCATGCCCGGCAAGGGCGTTATCACCCGCACCGGTTCGCTGGGAGACGTGATGAAGGAGTCGGTTGAGGCTGCCCGCACGGTGGTGCGCAGCCGCTCACGGCAATTGGGCATCAAGGACGAAATGTTCGAGAAGAAGGACATCCACATCCACGTGCCAGACGGCGCCACGCCCAAGGACGGCCCAAGCGCCGGCGCGGCGATGACGACTGCATTTGTCTCGGCGCTCACCGGCATCCCGGTGCGCGGCGATGTGGCGATGACAGGTGAGATCACCCTGCGCGGTGAAGTGACTGCGATTGGCGGGCTGAAGGAAAAGCTGCTTGCCGCGTTGCGCGGCGGCATCAAGACAGTGCTGATCCCCAAAGAGAATGCCAAGGACTTGCAGGACATTCCGGCCAACGTGAAAGATGGGCTGGAAATCGTGCCCGTGAAGTGGATCGATGAGGTGCTTGAAATTGCATTGATCCGTCAGCCGACACCCTTGCCTGAGGACGAGGTGGTGGTGGCCGCAGCCCCTCTGGCAGTGACGGCGCAGGTGGAAACGCCGGTGGGCAAACCAGCGACCGATGTCACTGTCAAACACTGAACAGGCTCTTTGCAAAGAGCAAAAAAAAGTAGGCTATAATTTGAGGCTTGAAACGCGGGAATAGCTCAGTTGGTAGAGCGCAACCTTGCCAAGGTTGAGGTCGAGAGTTCGAGACTCTTTTCCCGCTCCATATTCAGAGAAAGGCAAGAGCCCTTCTCCCCAAAAGGGAAGCTTAAAAGCTTCCCTTTTTTGTTGAAGTTGAACTACAAAAGCAAGAGCGGCGCGATAGCAAAGCGGTTATGCACCGGATTGCAAATCCGGTTAGTCCAGTTCGACTCTGGATCGCGCCTCCACAAATACGAGAAGCCCCGCCAACACCTGTTGCCGGGGCTTTTTTGTTCCACAATAGGACCGTGTACTTTCCGCCCGGATGGTGAAATTGGTAGACACAGCGGACTTAAAATCCGCCGCTTTCCAGAAATGGAGCGTACCGGTTCGACCCCGGTTCTGGGCACCATAATGGAACAACGAACATGAACGTGGAGACCTGATATGCCACGCTATAACGCACCCTTTGAAATCCATGTGCATGGTGAAGTGCCGCTTCGCGCAGACGTGAGCTTCGAGCACATCCAGGAGGCTTTGAAGCCCCTGTGGAAGTACGCCGGCGCTCGCTCGCTGGCCGACGGTGCGGGAAGTTCCTACGAAGAAGAGCCGGGCATCAAGTTCGATGCGCAGGACCATATCCTGCGCATGTGCTGGACCGTGCCGGGCGACGACGACTTCCGCCAGGCGCTCGACGAAATGTGCATGAGCCTGAATGATCTCGCCGAGCGTGGCGCGCCGATTGAAATCACCTTCTATGACGCAGACTTTGACGAGGAAGACGAAGAGTCTCAGGAAGATTCACGTGACGACTTCGTGATGCTGTTTGTCGGCCCCACCCCTGCCGCCATCATGCAGGTACAGCGCGACTTGCTGGTCCAGGACGTGATCAACACCATGGAGCGGCATTTCGATGCAGCTCAACTGGGCGGGGTCGTGGGCGAGATCGACAAACTTTTCAGCGAGCGGTTTGACGCGCTTGCCAATTCACTGGAACTGGGGCGGCCGCCACGCGGCTCCGGCGGGTCAGGGAGCGCGGGCGGTGGCGGCACGGGCCACAGCGGCGGCCGCAGGCCCCGTCACCTTCACTGAAGGACAGCACAATGGCCCTCTTCTCGCACGATGCACTCAACACCGGTGTACGCAAGCGAGAGGTGTTTGGCTGGGCCATGTACGATTTTGCCAACTCGGGCTATACAACGGTCGTCATCACCGCCGTCTTTGCCGCTTACTTCGTGGGCGGGATTGCGGGCAAGGCGGCGTGGGCCACCTTCGCCTGGACTGCGGCGCTGAGCGCCTCCTACTTCATCGTGATGCTCACCATGCCCAGCATCGGCGCATATTCGGATCTGCGGGCTGCCAAGAAACGCCTGCTGGCCATCACCACGGTGGGTTGTGTGCTCAGTACGGCCGCGCTGGCGTTCACCGGTCCGGGCACGGTGGCGCTGGCCATCGTCCTCATCATCATCTCCAACACTTTTTATTCGTATGGCGAGTCGTTGATCGCGGCTTTCCTGCCGGAGCTGGCCAAGCCTGCCGCCATGGGCAAGGTCAGTGGCTGGGGCTGGAGCTTTGGTTACTTTGGCGGGATGCTGGCGTTGGGCCTGGGCCTGGGTTACGTCCTTTGGGCGCAGGGGCAGGGCATCAAGGCCTCGGAGTTTGTTCCGGTCACCATGCTCATCACGGCCGTGATTTATGGTGGCGCCTCGATTGCTACTTTCACGCTGCTGAAGGAGCGCGCCACACCTAACCCCCAGGCCTTGCAGCAAAGCGGTGTCAAGGCGTCACTGCAGCAATTGAAAAAGACATTCAGGCAGGCCAAGCAGTACAGGGACTTCAGGAGCCTGCTGCTGTGCGCGGTGTTCTACCACGGCGGGGTGGCGGTCGCGATCTCTCTGGCGGCCATCTATGCAGAGCAGGTGATCGGCTTCAAGCCCCAGGAAACCATGGTGCTGATTTTTGTACTCAACCTCGCAGCCGCCCTGGGCGCCTTTGCTTTTGGGTACTGGCAGGACCGCATCGGTCACAAGCTGGCGCTGGGGGTCACCCTCGTGGGCTGGATCGCCACCTGCGTGATTGCAGCCATCGTCACCACCAAGGGCGGCTTCTGGGGGGCCTGCACCATTGCAGGCCTGTGCATGGGCTCCAGCCAGTCGGCAGGGCGTGCCATGGCCGGCATGCTCGCGCCGCGCAGGCAACGGGGGGAGTTTTACGGGCTGTGGACCTTTGCCTGCAGGCTGGCCAGCATCTTCGGGCCGCTCAGTTATGGCGCGATCACCTGGATGACTGGTGGCAACCAGCGTATTGCGATTTTGTCGACGGCGCTGCTGTTTGTCATCGGCTTGTTGCTGCTCATGCCAGTTGACATGAAGCGGGGACGGGCGGCGGCTGAGCGGGCAGATGCAGATGCAGATGCCGGCGAGCCCGCGGGCGTGCCGCAAGGAGCGTCGTCAGCGGCCCAGCTGGTCACGCCCTGACAACCAGGCGCCGGCGGCACGGGTCAGCACTGCCAGGTCGCCTGTACTGTCCAAAGTCAACTGGCCGGCATTCTGCGAAGCATTCAGCAAACCATGCTCCAGCAGTAATCGGCGCGTATGCCGTGCAACAGGCTCGCCGGTTTCGATGATCCGTACCTGCGGCCCCACCAGGGCCACCAACGGCTGCATCGCAAAAGGATAGTGCGTGCAGCCCAGGACCAGTGTGTCGATCAAGCGTTCGCCATTACCAAAGCCGCCCATCGCCTCAATGTGTGTGGTGCATAACTGCGTCACCGCAGCGGTGTCGCCGTGCCCCATTTGCTGTTCAATCGCTTCGGCCAATCCGTCGCAAGGCTGCAGGACAAACTCCGCCTGGCCTTTCAGTGAATCCAGCAACACGCCAAACTTGGCGCTGGCCAGCGTCCCCCGCGTGGCCATGACGCCTATGCGCTTTGTCTTGGTGGCCAGCACGGCGGGCTTGAGTGCAGGCTCAACGCCCACCACAGGCAACCCGGGATGCTCCGCGCGCAGCAGGTGAATGGCCGCAGCCGTGGCGGTATTGCAAGCCACCACCACCAATTTCGCACCCCGGTCCAGCGAGGCTTGCGTCAGGGCCCGCGCCCGGCTGATCACATGCGCATCGTCACGCTCGCCATAGGGCGCGTGGGCGCTGTCGGCCAGGTAGATGAAGTCTTCGTGCGGCAACTCGGCGCGCAGCGAGCGGAGGATGCTCAGGCCCCCCACGCCGCTGTCAAAAACGCAGATGGGCCGCGTGTTCAAGCCGCTGCGACTGCAATGTTCTTGAACTGACCGGTGGCGATCTTCTTTTGCCACTCGGCCGGGCCGGTGATGTGGACGCTGGTGCCGCCAGAATCCACGGCCACTGTGACCGGCATGTCGACCACATCAAACTCATAGATCGCCTCCATGCCCAGGTCGGCAAAGCCCAGTACCCTGGCGCTCTTGATCGCCTTTGACACCAGGTAGGCCGCGCCGCCCACAGCCATGAGGTAGGCGCTCTTGTGCTTTCTGATGGACTCAATCGCCACCGGCCCACGCTCGGCCTTGCCAATCATGGCGATCAGGCCGGTCTGCCCCAGCATGGTCTCGGTGAAGCCGTCCATGCGGGTGGCCGTGGTGGGGCCCGCGGGGCCAACGGCCTCGCCCTTGACCGGGTCCACCGGGCCCACGTAGTAGATGACGCGGTTGGTGAAGTCAACGGGCAGCTTCTCGCCCTTGGCCAGCATGTCTGCAATGCGCTTGTGCGCAGCGTCGCGGCCGGTGAGCATCTTGCCGTTGAGCAGCAGCGTCTCGCCTGGCTTCCAGCTGGCGACTTCTTCGGGCGTGAGCGTGTCGAGGTTGACGCTGCGGCTCTTCTTGTGGTCGGGCACCCAGTTGACGTCGGGCCATAGCGAGAGAGACGGCGGGTCCAGGTACACCGGGCCGGAGCCGTCAAGCACAAAGTGCGCATGGCGTGTGGCGGCGCAATTCGGGATCATCGCAATCGGCTTGCTGGCCGCATGCGTCGGGTACATCTTGATCTTCACGTCCAGCACAGTGGTGAGCCCGCCCAGGCCCTGCGCGCCAATGCCCAGGGCGTTGACCTTTTCATACAGCTCAAGGCGCAGCTCATCGGTCTGGCTGAGCTTGTCGCCGCGGGCCGCGCTGGCCTGCAACTCGTACATGTCGATGTCTTCCATCAGGCTTTCCTTGGCCATCAGCACCGCCTTCTCGGCCGTGCCGCCAATGCCGATGCCCAGCATGCCCGGCGGGCACCAGCCCGCGCCCATGGTGGGGACAGTCTTGAGCACCCAGTCGACCACCGAATCATTGGGGTTGAGCATGTACATCTTGCTCTTGTTCTCGCTACCGCCGCCTTTGGCTGCGATCGTCACGTCGACCTTGTCGCCCGGCACCAGGTCCACAAATATCACGGCAGGTGTGTTGTCCTTGGTGTTCTTGCGGGCAAAGTGCGGGTCGCCCACGACCGAGGCACGCAGTGTGTTGTCCGGGTGGTTGTAGCCGCGGCGCACGCCTTCGTTGATGGCGTCGTCCACGCTTCCCGTGAAGCCTTCCCAGCGCACGTCCATGCCGACCTTGAGGAAGACATTCACGATGCCCGTGTCCTGGCAGATCGGGCGGTGGCCCTCGGCGCTCATGCGCGA
>JACMQX010000280.1 GCA_014376765.1 Ramlibacter sp.
GCGCTGGCCGAGTCCTTTGGCCTGCCGTCACCGGCCGGAGCACTGGTCTCCAATGTCAGTAAGGGCAGCGCGGCAGAGCGCGCCGGCTTGCAGCCTGGTGATGTGATCCGCAGCGTCAACGGACAAGCCATCGTCGGCTCCTGAGACCTGCCGGCCTACATCGGCATGGCGGCCCCCGGCGACAAGGTCCAGATTACGGTATGGCGCAAGGGCGCAGACTTGTCGCTCACCGCCAGTCTGGGCAGCGTCAGTGACAAGGGCGACATCGCGTCAAAGGATAACGGCGCGTCCAGTACCACGGGCGGTAAACTGGGCCTGGCCCTGCGCGCCGTGCAGCCGAACGAAAAGCGCGAAGCAGGTGTGGCCGACGGCTTGCTGGTTGAAGACGCCGCAGGTGCTGCGGCAAACGCGGGCGTGGAAGCCGGCGACGTGCTGCTGGCCATCAACGGCACGCCGGTGAAGTCGGTGGAGCAGGCCCGTGCGCTGGTCGGGAAGTCGGGCAAGTCGGTGGCGCTGTTGATTCAACGCGGCGACGCCAAGATCTTCGTTCCGGTACCTGTGGGTTAAGGGCCGTCATTCTGGGGCAGCAGTGGTCATGTACGAAAGACCGCTCTGGGAAACGGCAACTTGCAAATTTAGCGCATGATCAGAGTTCCGGCGGCTTATCAACTCCGGTGTCGGGGGCACGATTGGTATCGAATTCAGGATCGCGCACACTCAGATGGACTACCCGTCGGCGGCATCGTTCGACTTTATTGTGGCCTCGGACATTCGTTCCACAGCTTGAGGACGCGCCGATCTGCGTGGTGAGCATCGGTTCCCAACAAGCTGACAGACGCCGGGTGCAAGGTGAAGTGCTGACCTTCAATCAGCGCCAGTCCGATCCAGCGTGCTGCGAGAGCTGCGCCGAACTGACCGTGCGAGAACAGCGCAACAGAGCCTTTCATCTTGGCCAGCCGTGCGATGAGTCGGTCGGCCCGAATGACGATGTCGGCGGTCGATTCACCGCCGGGGCAACCGTCGCGCCAGATGTTCCAACCCGGATGGTCCCGCTGGATATCAGCGGAGCGCCGGCCCTCGAAGTCGCCGTAGTCCCATTCCGCGAGGTCAGGCTCGATCTCGCTGCCCGCTCCCAAACCGGCGAGATTGCAGGTCTGCCGAGTGCGCAGGCGGGGGCTGACGAGCACGCGCGTGATTCCCACCGATTGGAGTCGGACAACAAGGCCCCGCGATTGTTCTTCGCCGACGGGCGTGAGGGCAAGGTCCGTCAACCCCGTGTGTTGGCCAGTCAGGGACCAAGCGGTCTCACCGTGGCGAACCAGGCATACCGTCATATCGCCAGTCCTTCCATATCCATGGCGCTGCGGTAAGCGCCACGCGTCGCGGCACCGTTGCAACGTGCCCGATGCAGCAGGGCCCGCTGCGCCACGTCGCGGTTTGCATCGCAGCCGGCCCATAGGCTGAGTGCGGGCTGCTGCAGTGCACGCCCAAATGAGAAAGTTAAGGGCCACGGAATACTTGGGAACGGTACCTCGTGCACGGTGCGGCTCGAATTAGTTCGCAGATTCAGGGCATTGAGTCTGGCCGTCGCGAGCTGTGCCGGTTGCCCGCCTGACAAAAAGGCCACACCGGCCACCGCAGCCGGCACCGCACGCGCAAGGCAGCCGATCGTGGCGTCGGCGATTTCGTCTAGCGTGGACGCCTCGGTGGATGACACACCGGGTAGCACCATGTTCGGCTTCAGGATCATCGCCTCCAAAATCACCCCCTGACGATAGCACTGGTCGAAGACATGGTGCAGCACCTCGGCAGTAACTTCGCCGCAACGTGCCAACGTGTGCACTCCCTCCATCAGCACCTCGGGTTCCACGATGGGTACGATTTTCGCTTCCTGGCACAGGGTTGCGTAGCGGGCCAGGGCGTGCGCGTTGACCAGAGTGCAGGCCGGGCCGGGTAGGCCATCGCCGATAGCCAGCACCGCCCGCCACTTGGCGAACCGTGCGCCCAGCGAGGAGTAGTGAGCGAGGCGCTCCCGCAATCCATCCAGGCCTTCGGTAACACGCTCACCCGGGTGGCCTGCCAAGGCCTTCGCACCGACATCGACCTTGATCCCGACCAATATGCCGTTCCGGCGCAGGACATCGATGAATAGTACGCCGTCTTGGGTGCGCTGTTGCAGGGTCTCATCGAACAGGATCGCACCACTGATGGAATCGGAAAGTCCTGGTGCTGTCACAAGCAGCTCGCGATAGCGACGACGGGATTCTTCGGTCTGCGCAATGCCGAACTCGCCCAGGCGGCGGTTGCAGGTGCCCACGCTCTCGTCCATCGCGAGCAGCCCCTTGCCCCTGTTCATCAAGGCCCGTGCGGTGGCAATCAAGGAATTCATCGGGTTACCTTCGTGCTCATACTTCCAGGAATTTCGGCAGCGCCTTCTCGACGCGGTCCAGCGCCTGCCTGATGGCCGTGATGATGAGCCTGTTCGCCAGTGGCTCATTGATATCTGGAATGTCCCACTCGGAGATAGCCAGATATTTGTCGACTAGGTCCCTCACGTCCGTCTCCAGTTGGGTGCGGTGCGCCTCCAGTTCCATCTGTTCAATTTTGGGCATGGTTACTTTCGTTCATGTCGTGACGTTCCAGCGCCAGTTGCGGATTTCGGGCATGTCCTGCCCGTGCTCTCGGATGTAACGCTTGTGTTCAACGAGCTTGTCGGCGAGCCTGCCTTGCAAGGCAGCACCCGCGGCCCCGGTTTTGGGCAGGCGATCAATGGTGTCCATAACCAGATGAAAGCGGTCCAGATCGTTGAGCACCGTCATGTCGAACGGGGTGGTGATCGTGCCCTCTTCCTTATAGCCGCGCACGTGGATGTTGTTGTGGTTGGTGCGCCGGTAGGTGAGCTGATGCACCAGCAAGGGATAGCCATGAAAGGCGAAGATGACCGGCTTGTCGCGTGTAAACAGCGCATCAAAAGCCGCATCACTGAGCCCGTGCGGATGCTCGGTATCGGGCTGCAGCCGCATCAGATCCACCACGTTGACGACACGGATGCAGAGGTCGGGCAACTGTTCGCGCATGATCTGCACCGCAGCCAGCGCTTCGAGCGTTGGTACGTCGCCGCAGCAAGCCATGATCACGTCAGGATCGTCTTCTTGCTCATCTGCGTCCAACTCGTTGCCGGCCCAGTCCCAAATGCCGATGCCCGCAGCACAATGCGCCACCGCAGCGTCCATGCCCAGCCACTGGGGCGCCGGGTGCTTGCCGGCGACCACCACATTCACATAGTGACGGCTGCGCAGACAGTGGTCCATCACCGACAGCAGGCAGTTGGCATCCGGCGGCAAGTAAACCCGCACGACGGCAGCCTTCTTGTTGACCACGTGGTTGAGGAAGCCCGGGTCCTGGTGGGTGAAGCCGTTGTGGTCTTGGCGCCAGACATGACTAGCCAGCAGGAGGTTAAGAGAGGCGATCTTGCGTCGCCAGGGCAGCTCGCCGCTGACTTTGAGCCACTTGGCGTGCTGGTTGAACATCGAGTCGATGATGTGGATGAAGGCCTCATAGCAATTGAACAGGCCATGCCGCCCGGTCAGCAGATAGCCCTCCAGCCAGCCTTCGCACTGATGCTCGCTGAGCATCTCCATCACCCGACCCTGCGGTGCCAGCCACTGGTCACCCGGTGCGGCGGGCGCATCCCATTGGCGGTTGGTGATTTCAAACACAGCAGCTAAACCGTTGGAGACGGTCTCATCAGGCCCGAAGATGCGGAAGTTGCGCTGCGTGTTGTTGAGTTGGGCAACGTCGCGCAGAAAAGGCCCGAGCACATGGGTGTCGCCTAGGCCCGGCGCGCCATGTGTTGACACGTCCGCTGCGTACCCGCGGTAGTCGGGCAGTTGCAAGTCCTTCAGCAGAAGGCCGCCGTTGGCGTGTGGATTGGCACCCATGCGCCGCAGCCCGCTCGGCGCTAGCGCGGCGAGTTCTGGCATCAATTTGCCTTGCGCATCGAACAGTTCTTCGGGTCGGTAGCTTCTCAGCCAATCTTCAAGTTGCTTTAAGTGTCCGGGGTGGTCGGCCGGGTGAAGTGGCACCTGGTGCGAGCGAAAGTTACCTTCGCAAGGCTCACCATCGGCCACTTGCGGCCCGGTCCAGCCCTTGGGTGAATTGAGCACGATCATCGGCCAGCGCGGTCTGTCCGTCTGGCCATGCTCGCGGGCTTGCCGCTGAATGTTCTGGATGCCCTGCACTGCGTCGTCCAGAGCCGCAGCCATCAGAGCGTGCATCTTCTCGGGATCATGCCCTTCCACGAAGATCGGGGCCCAACCACAGCCGAGAAAAAACTGCGCCAACTCTTCATGTGTGATGCGTGCAAGCACCGTCGGGTTGGCGATCTTGTAGCCGTTGAGGTGCAGGATGGGCAGCACCGCACCATCGGTGGCCGGGTTGAGGAACTTGTTTGAATGCCACGCTGTGGCTAAAGGCCCAGTCTCGGCCTCGCCATCGCCAACCACGCAGGCCACCATCAGGTCGGGGTTGTCGAAGACGGCGCCAAAGGAATGGCTGAGCGAGTAGCCGAGCTCGCCACCCTCATGGATCGAGCCCGGGCATTCGGGTGACGCATGGCTCGGGATGCCTCCAGGAAACGAGAACTGTCTGAAGAGCTTCTTCAGCCCCGCTTCGTCACGGCTGATGTCGGGGTAAACATCGCTGTACGTGCCTTCGAGGTAGGTATTGCCAACCACCGCTGGGCCGCCGTGTCCTGGCCCAGATACATAAATCATGTCCAGGTCGTAGGACTTGATGGCGCGGTTCAAGTGCGCGTAGATAAAGTTCTGGCCCGGCGTCGTTCCCCAGTGCCCAAGCAACATGGGCTTCACGTCCGCCAGGGTCAGTGGGCGCTTGAGCAGTGGGTTGTCCCACAGAAATATCTGCCCGACCGAAAGGAAATTGGCGGCGCGCCAATAGGCATCCAAGCGGTGAAGCATAGCGTGACTATGTTCGTTGGTCATGGTCAAAGCTTACGCCGCTGAAATCGTCCGCGTCTGTTCGATGGCGCACATTGCAACGGCCGATTCCGTCGGGCGACATAACGGCAGTGGCATGCGGCAGTGCTCAGCCGATCTGCACTGACGTTGGGCTCAGAAAGCTGTGCACTGGGATTTCAAGATTGATCGGCGCCGGAACGTTCTTCACAACCCGCCCTGCAAGATCAAAGCGCGAGCCATGACACGGGCACAGAAATCCGCCGGGTGCGTCAAGTTCCGCATTGAGGGCAGCGTTGTTGAGCTGCAGAATTGGGGTACAACCAAGGTGGGTGCACACGGCAACCGCGACGAAGACATCGGCGCGCAACGAGCGCGTCGCATTGCTGCATGCTACGGGTTGCTCGGAGCGTTTGGACATCGGGTCAACGAGTGCCGCATCTGGCTTGAGCAGCGCGCTCACCATGCTTGGGGTGCGCCTCATCAACCACACCGGCTTGCCTCGCCAGGCCACCGTCATCAAGGTTCCCGGCAGCAGCGCCGCGATGTCGGCTATCACCGGCCCGCCTTGCGCCTTGGCCTTTTCTGAAGGCGAAAGGCTGGCAACAAATGGATAGGCAGCCGCCAACAGGCCAACACCCCCCATCGTGCCGGCGGCCTGAACCCAATGTCTGCGGCGGGTTGCCTCGGTGGCGCTGATGCCATCAATCGCACCCTCACTTATCCCATCCGCACTCATGCAAAACCTCTCTTGCAGTCCGGAAGTGAGTTTGCATGGAACAACACGCCTTGCAACTTCCCGTGGCCCGCCAGATAAGCGTCTACCCCGCCAGCTATCAAAGTGAAATCTGTCGCTTCAATTGGGCCCTCTGGATGCAGCCGCAGTATGCCTTTGCGCGGTTGTGATTCGAAACGGATCATGGGCATCTCTCCACTCGGAAATAACGTGAGCGGTGCCTAGGCGATATCCATGCAAAGCACGCCGTTAACCTTGCACGAACCTAAAAGTATGACCACTCCAAGAGATCGAGTCTGTGCGTTACCGCACAGACAACTTGCGGGCGTGCCTGCACAGTGGTCGACAAAGGCCATGGTGGGCTCTGACAATGAAAGCAAGTATGTTGCGAACCTTGAACGACTTCAAAAAATGCGCCATCGGCGCAAGTGACGGGGACATCGGTCATGTCAAGGACCGCTACTTCGATGACGACGCTTGGCTCGACTTCAGCCGCGAGGCGATCAAGCAGGCGGCGCACTACGATCCATCGACCAAATTGAACCGACATCGGGAGATGGCGCTTTACACCCATGACAACCGCCAACCCTGCTGGAAAACCAGCTTTACGCCCGAGCGCATGACTTGATGCGGCGCACCAACCCATCAGCATGGTCGCGATGGTCAAACCCAGCAAAACAAGGAGCACTAAGATGCAGATCGGCATGATCGGCCTTGGCAGAATGGGTGCCAGCATGGTGATCCGCCTGCTGCGTGGCGGGCATGATTGCGTAGCTCATGACCACGTGCCCGAGGCTATGGCGAGCCTTGTCGCGCTCGGTGCCGTCGGGGCCGCCACGTTGCAGCAGTTCGTCGATTTGATGAAGCCGCCCCGTGCGATCTGGCTGATGGTGCCAGCCGCCGCCGTGGATACCGTCCTCGAACAACTGACGCCCCTGCTGCAAGCCGGCGACATCGTCAACGACGGGGGCAACTCGCACTACCACGACGACCTGCGACGCGCCATGAACCTGGCCGAAACAAACATTGCTCTGGTCGATGTCGGCACAAGCGGCGGCGTGGCTGGGCTGGAGCGTGGCTACTGCCTGATGATCGGCGGTAGCCACGAGTCGGTGCAGCATCTGGCGCCCGTGTTTGCCACGCTGGCGCCTGGTAGCGGCACAGCGGTGCCGACACCCGGGCGCCGTGCGGGCAGCGGCAGCGCCGATCAGGGCTGGCTGCATTGCGGCCCGCATGGTGCCGGTCACTTTGTCAAGATGGTTCACAACGGCATCGAGTACGGCGTGATGGCGGCCTATGCCGAGGGTCTGAACATCCTGCACCACGCCAACGTCGGCATGCGCGAGCATGCCGTCGATGCCGAAACGACGCCGCTGCGCGACCCCGCACACTACCAGTACGAGATGGACCTGCCCGAAATTGCCGAGGTCTGGCGGCGCGGCAGCGTGATTGGTTCGTGGCTGCTGGACCTGACCGCTGGCGCGCTCGCCGCCGACCCGCACCTTGCCGGCTTTGAAGGCCGCGTCGCGGACTCTGGAGAAGGCCGCTGGACGGTGCAGGCGGCGATTGACGAAGCCGTGCCCGTGCCGGTACTGAGCGCGGCGCTGTATGGCCGGTTCGACTCGCGCGGCAATGCCGACTTTGCCAACCGCGTGCAGTCAGCGATGCGCCATGAATTCGGTGGCCATGTAGAGAAGCCAGCGCCAGGCCCTCCGGCAGGGACTTGAGATGAACCTGGACAGCGCCCATCCACACCTGCCGACCGCCGACGCCCTGGTCTTGTTCGGCGCCACCGGCGATCTGGCGTACAAGAAGATATTTCCGGCGCTCTACGCGCTGTGTCGGCGCGGTGCCTTGACGGTGCCGGTGATCGGCGTGGCCTCTTCGAAGTGGAGCGTTGAGCAGTTCCGGGCGCGGGTCAGGGACAGTGTGGATTACAAAGGCTGCAACGTCGACACAGAGGCGCTCGACCACCTGCTGTCGTCGCTGCACTATGTCAGCGGCAACTACAACGCTGCTAGCACTTTCGATGGGCTGAGGCTTGCCATTCGCGGCGCACGGTGCGCGGCGTTCTACCTCGCCATCCCGCCAGCCCTGTTTCCGACAGTGATCGGTGGCCTCAAAGCCGCCGGCCTGGCCGACGGCGGGCGCGTCATTGTGGAAAAGCCGTTTGGCCGGGACCTGGCCTCGGCACGTAAACTCAACCGGGTCGCGCGCGAAGCCTTCCCCGAGGACTCGATCTTCCGCATTGATCATTTCCTGGGCAAGGAAGCGATCATGAACATCCTGTACTTCCGCTTTGCCAATTCGTTTCTTGAACCGATCTGGAATCGCAACCACATCGCCAGCGTGCAGATCACCCTGGCAGAAGAGTTCGGCGTCGGGGGACGCGGCGCGTTCTACGAAAGCGCAGGCTGTCTGCGCGACGTGATGCAGAACCACCTGTTCCAGATCGTCGCGCTGCTGGCGATGGAGCCTCCGGCCAGCCGGGACTTCGAGGCCGTTCACCGCCACAAGGCCGATGTTTTTGCCGCGATGCGGCCGTTAGGCGCCGAAGACATCCTGCGCGGCCAATATCTGGGCTACCGCGACGAACCGCACGTCGCAAAGGATTCTGATGTTGAGACCTTCTGCGCGCTGCGCCTGCATGTCGATTCCTGGCGCTGGGGTGGCGTGCCGTGGTACCTCCGCTCGGGCAAGTGCATGCCACTTACCGCCTGCGAGGTGGTGGTGCGCCTGAAGGCCCCGCCGCAGAAC
>JACMQX010000049.1 GCA_014376765.1 Ramlibacter sp.
GCTGCAGGAGGTGTTCATGCAGACCGGCACCACCATGCTGCTGGTCTCGCATGATCTTGAGGAAGCGGTGTACCTGGCTGACGAGGTGCTGCTGCTGACCAAGCGGCCCACGCGCGTGGCCGAGATCCTGCCCTACAACGACCCGCGTCCGCGCACGACGGACACGCTTTCGCAGCCGAGTTTTGTTGAAGCGAAAAAGCGCAGCCTGGAGATCTTCCAGCAAGAGGTAAGGAGGTAACTCCCCGGAAGCGCCTGCGTTTTTGTTGTTTTTGCAACGCCCGCGAATTTAGAGGAGGCACGGTATGACGGATGTTGAAGCTCTTGCCTACGTGAACGCCACCGCGCGTGCACTGGCCTTGTCTTTGGATGAGGCGCGCGCGCAGCGCGTGGCGGCTACCTTGCAGCGCACCGCTGCCATGGCCGCCTTGCTGGACGACGTGCCGCTTGCGCCGCACGACGAGCTGGTTGAAATTTACTGCCCTGCGCCGTTTCGCTACACCAGCGAAGGCGTGGTGACGCTGTGAAGACGTTGCTGCAGATCGTGCGCGGCGTGGCCACCGGCCTTGTGAGCGCAGCCGAGGTGCTGGAGGCCAGCATCGCCCGCATTGAAGCTTCTGACGCGAAGGTCAATGCCTTTACCGGCAGGTCTTTTGCGCGCGCCCGCGCCGAAGCAGCGGCCATTGACGCGCGGCTGGCCAGGGGCGAGGTGTTGCCACCGCTGGCCGGTGTGCCCTACGCGGTCAAGAACCTGTTCGACATCGAGGGCGTGGTCACACTGGCCGGCTCAAAAATAAACCGCCGCGACGCGCCTGCCTTGCAGGACGCCTTTCTGGTCGAGCGGATGAAGGCCGCAGGCGCCGTGCTGGTGGGCGGGCTGAACATGGACGAATACGCCTACGGCTTCACCACAGAGAACACGCACTACGGCGCCTGCCACAACCCGCATGACCTGACGCGCATTGCAGGCGGCTCATCAGGCGGTTCGGGCGCGGCGGTGGCGGCGGGGCAGGTGCCGCTCACGCTGGGCTCGGACACGAACGGCTCGATTCGCGTGCCTGCATCGCTGTGTGGCGTGTGGGGGCTCAAGCCGACTTTCGGCCGCTTGTCGCGCCGCGGCAGCTACCCGTTTGTGCACAGCATCGACCATTTGGGCCCGTTCGCTGACAGCATCGAAGGCCTGGCCCTGGCCTATGACGCGCTGCAGTCGCCGGACCCGCTGGACCCAGGCTGCCATGCAGCGCAAATACAGCCAGTGGCACCGGACATGCCGCGTGGTATAGCGGGGTTGCGCATCGGCGTGCTCGGCGGTTACTTCCACGAGCATGCGGGCCCCGACGCGCGCGACGTGGTTGCCCGTGCTGCGCGTGCCTTGAACGCAGCTGCGGTTCTGGATGCTGCAAGCGCGGCCAGTTCCTTCCTTCCCCGGTCCGCCGTAGAAGAAGTGATCTGGCCCGACGCTGCGCTGGCGCGCGCCGCCGCCTTCATCATCAGCGCCTGCGAAGGCGGCAACCTGCACCTGGCCGACCTGCGAAGCCGCGTGGAGGACTTCGAGCCCCTGTCGGTAGACCGCTTCATGTCGGGCGCAATGCAACCGGCCGCCTGGTACCTGCGCGCGCAGCGCTTTCGCCGCAACTACCGCGAGGCCGTCAACGCACTGTTCAATGACTGGGACGTGCTGCTCGCGCCCGCTACGCCCGTCCATGCGCCGGTGATCGGCACCGAGTGGATCGAGATCAACGGCGCACGCCATCCGTGCCGGCCGGCCATGGGTTTGCTCACGCAGCCGGTGTCATTCGCCGGCTGCCCGGTGGTGGCTGCGCCGATGTGGCCCGCAGGCACTGGCGGTATGCCGATTGCCGTGCAGGTGATCACCGCGCCCTGGCGCGAGGACGTGGCGTTCCGCGCCGCCTGGGTCTTGCAGCAGGCCGGTGTGGCCCATACCAAAGCCGTGGAGTTTTAAAACACATGCAGATCAACCTGCCCGAGGTCCTGGCCGAAGTCCAGGTGCAAAGCGACCGCTACGAACAGGCCTTGGTCAGCAACGACGTGGCCGTGCTCGACGAGCTGTTCTGGAACAGCCCGCACACCCTGCGCTATGGCGCGGCGGAAAACCTCTACGGCCATGACGAGATCGCGGCTTTCCGGGCGGCACGGCCAGCGCAGGGCCTGGCGCGCTCGGTACCGCGCTGCGTCATCACCACCTATGGCCGCGACTTTGCGACCGTGAACCTGGAATTCAAGCGCGAAGGCAGCGTAAAAACCGGGCGGCAAAGCCAGACCTGGATGCGAACACCCGAGGGCTGGCGCGTGGTGTCGGCCCATGTCAGCCTGATGTAGCTGCTGCGCCATGCCCGCACCCATAGACCCCGGCATGGAATTTGCACACTACCTTGTATCCAAGCCTGGACTGGATTTTTGCACCGTTTTGAGTCCCCGAACCCATCACCCCCCCCACCACCCTGAAGCCGGAGCGCCACCATGACCATTACAAAACTGAGCCGCCGCGAGTCCCTCAAATCCATTGCTGCCCTGGGCGCTGCCGGCACGCTGGGCGCATGGAGCCCGCTGGCTTCAGCGCAGAAGCCGCTGACGATCGGCGTGATCTACGTCGGCCCGCGTGACGACTACGGCTACAACCAGGCGCAGGCCCAAGCCGCAGCCGAGGTCAAGAAGATGCCCGGCATCAAGGTGGTTGAAGAAGAGAACGTGCCAGAGACCGCAGCCGTGCAAAAGACCATGACCGGCATGATTGCGCAGGACGGCGCCACACTGCTGTTCCCCACTTCCTACGGCTACTTTGACCCCCATATCCTGGCGGTTGCGCCCAAACACCCCGAGGTGCGCTTCTCGCATTGCGGCGGCTTGTGGACCGATGGCAAACACCCCAAGAATGCCGGCAGCTACTTCGGCTACATCGACGAATGCCAGTACCTGAACGGCGTGATCGCCGGCCACATGAGCAAGAGCGGCAAGATCGGCTTCATCGCCGCCAAGCCGATCCCGCAGGTGCTGCGCAACATCAACGCCTTCCTGCTGGGCGCGCGGTCGGTCAAGCCTGGTATTACCTGCAGCGTGATTTTTACCGGCGACTGGTCGATGGCTGTGAAAGAGGCTGAGGCAACGAACAGCCTGGCCGATCAAGGCGTTGATGTGTTCACCATGCACGTGGACAGCCCCAAGGTGGTGGTTGAGACCGCTGCAAAGCGCGGCAAGATGGTGTGCGGCTACCACGCCAGCCAGGCCAAGCTGGCCCCTAACGCGTATTTGACCGGCGCAGAGTGGAACTGGCTGACCGCCTACAAAACCTCAATCGAGGCAGCGCAAACGGGCAAGCCGCATCCCAACTTCCTGCGCGGTGGATTGAAGGAAGGCTACGTGAAGATGTCGCCCTACGGCGCAATGGTGACCGACGCTGCTAAGAAGAATGCGGACGACATCAAGGCCAGGATGATTGCCGGCAGTTTCGATATCTTCAAGGGTGGGTTGAAGGACAACAAGGGCGCTGTGGTGATTCCTGCGGGCGCCGCGCTCAAGCAAACCGACCTGAAACTCGAAAGCATGAACTACCTCGTCGAGGGCGTCATCGGCAGTATTTAGGGTACCTCACCCCCCGACTCCGCAGGCCTGCCGGGTCGCACCATGCGCCAAACCCTCACCCATATCGCCCTGCCCACCGGCGCCATCGCACTGGCGCTGCTGATCTTTGGCGTGCTGGTCTGGTTTGCCGGGGTGAACCCGGTGGACGTGTGGGTCATCCTCTTCAAGGGCGCGTTTGGCGACTGGTTCTCCTGGCAGAACACACTGCAGCGCGCAGCGCCCCTCATGCTCACCGCCCTGTGTGTCGCCATTCCTGCCCGCGCGGGGCTGATCATCATCGGTGGGGAAGGTGCACTCGTTTTGGGCGGGCTGGCCTGCGCCGCCCTGCCCTATGCCATGCCACTGCCAGACAATGTTGCGGGCACAGTGCTGGTCTGTATCGCCGCCGCGCTGGCAGGCGCGGCCTGGATCGCACTGGCCGGCTGGCTGCGCCAGTACCGCGGCATCAATGAAACCATCAGCAGCCTGTTGCTGGCGTACGTGGCCATCGGGGTGTTCAAGCACCTGGTTGAAGGCCCGCTGCGCGATCCGTCCAGCCTGAACAAGCCCTCCACCTTTCCGCTGGGCGAAGGCATGCGCATTGGCGGCATCGGCGGCTCTGATGTGCACTGGGGTCTGGTGCTGGGCCTGCTGGCGTGCGTGGGCCTGGGCTTGTGGTTGCGCTTGACTGCCTCGGGCTTTTCCATGCGGGTGGTGGGCGGTAACCCGCGTGCAGCGCAACTGGTGGGGCTGCCCGCAACGCGGCTCATTCTTGTGGCCAGTGCAGTGGGCGGCGGCTGCGCGGGCCTGGCCGGTGCCGTAGAAGTCGCGGCGGTGCACACCTCAGCCAATGCGTCACTGATCGCGGGCTATGGCTATGCGGGCATCCTCGTGTCGTTCATCGCGCGGCACAACCCGGCGGCCATCATCCCGGTCGCGATTCTGTTCGGTGGCTTTGGCGCGGCAGGCAGCCTGCTGCAGCGCAGGCTGGGCTTGCCGGATGCATCGGTGCTGGTGCTGCAAGGCATCGCCTTCGTGCTGATCCTGGCGAGCGAGGCGCTGCGCAACAAGGACCTGGGCGCCCTGCTGATGCGCATGCGCCGGCCCGGCGGACACACTGAATTGCAGCCAGCGCAGCCCATGCCACTTTCCATGCAGGACAAGCCCGCATGACCGCTGACATGTGGCTCTCGCTCGTAGCCGGTATCGTCGGCGGCGCCTTGCGGGTCGGCGTGCCTTTTCTTTTTGTCAGTCTCGGCGAATGCCTCACTGAAAAATCGGGCCGCATCAACCTTGGCCTCGAAGGCGTGCTGGTGCTTTCGGCCATGGCTGCGTTTGGCGGTGCGTACCTCACCGGCTCACCCTGGGTTGGTGTGTTGGTGGGCGCCATCGCCGGCGGCCTGCTCGCAGCGCTGCACGGGCTGCTGTGCTCGCTGGACGGCGTGAACGATGTGGCCACCGGCATTGCGTTGATGCTGCTGGGCACGGGACTGGCGTTCTATCTGGGCAAGCCGCTGATCCAGCCGCAAGCACCGCAACTCCCGGCCATCGCGCTGGGCAACTGGAGCGACTCGCAGGCCGTGCGCGCAGCGCTGCAGATCAACGCGCTACTGCCGCTGGGCATCCTGCTGGCCCTGGCCTTGTGGTGGGCCTTTGCCCGCACCCGCGCCGGCTTGTTGGTGCGCATGGCGGGCGACTCGGCCAATGCCACGCGGGCGCTGGGCTATTCGGTCTCGGGCATCCGCATCGCTTCCACCGCGGCGGGCGGAATGATCGCGGGCCTGGGCGGCGCATCGCTCACGCTGTTCTACCCCGGCAGCTGGAATGAGGGCATCTCCAGCGGCCAGGGCCTGATCGCCGTCGCGCTGGTGATTTTTGCCCGCTGGAGCCCGCTGCGCTGCGTGGGTGCGGCCTTGCTGTTTGGCGGTGCGGGCGCCATCGGCCCGGCCTTGCAGTCGGTGGGTGTGAGCTGGGGCTACCACCTGTTCAACACGGTGCCGTATGTGCTGACGCTGGTGATCCTGGTGATCACCTGCAAACCCGGCAGCGTGGCGCTGGGCAGCCCGGGCGAGCTGTCGTCCACCCGGTAGATTTTTATTCAACACATTCACTTTGGGAGACAGACAATGAGCGGATTGGGCGGACTCAACAAATCAGCCAATGGCGTGGTCATGGGCCTGGTGCAACTGCAGCTTCCGGTGGTCAAGACCCCGGCGGACCTGGCTGCGCAAACCACGCGCATCTGCGAGATGGTGGCCAAGGCGCGGCGCAACCAGTCCACCATGGACCTGGTGGTGTTCCCGGAGTATTCACTGCATGGCCTGTCGATGGACACCACGCCAGCCATCATGTGTTCGCTGGACGGGCCCGAGGTGGCGGCCTTCAAGCAGGCCTGCATCGCCAACAATATCTGGGGCTGCTTCTCGATCATGGAGGCCAATACCGGCGGCAACCCGTACAACAGCGGCCTGATCATCGACAACCACGGCGACATCAAGCTTTACTACCGCAAGCTGCACCCCTGGGTTCCGGTGGAGCCGTGGGAGCCGGGCAACCTGGGTGTGCCGGTGTGCGATGGCCCGAACGGCAGCCGCATCGCGCTCATCATCTGCCACGACGGCATGTTCCCCGAAATGGCGCGCGAGGCGGCTTACAAGGGGGCGGAGATCATCATCCGCACAGCGGGCTACACAGCGCCCATCCGCCACGCCTGGACGATCACCAACCAGGCCAACGCCTTCTGCAACCTGGCCTATACGGCGAACGTCTGCATGTGCGGCAGCGATGGCAGCTTCGACTCGATGGGCGAGGGCATGTTCTGCAATTTCGATGGCACGGTGCTGGTCCAGGGGGGCGGGCGGCCAGATGAGATCGTCACGGCCGAGCTCAGGCCTGACCTGGTGCGTGAAGCCCGCACCGGCTGGGGCGTGGAGAACAACCCCTACCAGCTCTACCACCGCGGCTATGTGGCGGTGAAGGGCGGCGCGCAGGACTGCCCCTACACCTACATGCACGATATGGCGGCAGGCCGCTACAACCTGCCGTGGAAGGTCGCAGTGACCGACGGCACCTCTTGCGGCTTTGCAGCGCCCACGCGCAGTTACGAAGGCCCTGGTACGCACCCGCTGGTGCCGGACGCCGCAGGCATCACGCTCAAGAAGGCGGCCTGATGCCCCGCTTTGTCGCAGCCGATCCGTACCCGTGGCCGTACAACGGCGAGCTGCGGCCGGACAACACCGCGCTCCTCGTCATCGACATGCAGACGGACTTCTGCGGCAAGGGCGGCTATGTGGACAGCATGGGCTACGACCTCTCGCTCACCCGCGCGCCGATTGCGCCTATCGCGGCTTTGCTGGCGCGGCTGCGGCCGCTGGGCTTTCACATCATCCACACCCGCGAAGGGCACCGGCCGGACCTGGCCGACCTGCCGCCCAACAAGCGCTGGCGTTCGCAACGAGTGGGCGCGGGGATTGGCGATGCCGGGCCGTGCGGGCGCATCCTGGTGCGCGGCGAGCCGGGCTGGGAGCTGATACCGGAACTCGCGCCGCTGCCGGGCGAAGTAGTGATCGACAAGCCAGGCAAGGGCTCGTTCTACGCAACAGACCTGGAACTGGTGCTGCGCACGCGCGGCATAGAAAATCTGATGCTGGCCGGCATCACCACCGACGTCTGCGTGCACACCACGATGCGTGACGCAAATGACCGCGGCTTTGAATGCCTGCTGCTGGAGGACTGCACCGGCGCGACAGACCACGGCAATCACCTGGCGGCGCTCAAGATGGTGAAGATGCAGGGCGGTGTGTTCGGCGCTGTGGCTACGTCGGGTGCGGTGAAGGACGCGCTGCCGGCGGCGCACCAGGACTTCTCGACATGACCGACCCCTCCCGCCTGATCCCGCCCGTTACGCCGCACACCGGCGCGCTGGCGCTGGAGACCTATGAGCTGACCAAGCGCTTTGGCAGCTTCACCGCCATGGACCACGTCACCATGAAGGTCGAGCCCGGCACGGTGCACGCGCTGCTGGGCGAAAACGGCGCGGGCAAAAGCACGCTGGTCAAATGCGTGGCGGGGTTCCAGCGGCCAGAAGAAGGCAGCATCATGATCGACGGCCGGGAGCAGGCGGTAACCAACCCCATCGTCGCGCGGGCGCTGGGCATCGGCATGGTCTACCAGCACTTCACGCTCGCGCCAGGCATGACGGTGGCAGAGAACCTGCTGCTGGCCGGCGGCAAGACGCCCGCCGTGATCGACTGGGCAGCCAAGCGCGCCGAGCTCAAGGCCTTTCTGGCCACCACGCCCTTCAGCCTGGACCTGGATGTGCGCCCCGCCGAACTCGCCGCAGGCGAGAAGCAGAAGCTGGAACTGCTCAAGCAGCTGTACCTCAAGCCGCGCCTTTTGATCCTGGACGAGCCCACCTCCGTGCTCACCCCGCAGGAGGCCGACGAAGTGCTGGGCCATGTGCGCGAGTTTGCGCGCAGTGGCCTGTGCACCGTGCTCATCATCACCCACAAGTTTCGCGAAGTCATGGCCTATGCCGACGCAGTGACCGTGCTGCGCAAAGGCAAGGCAGTCCACCACTGCCGCGTACCGGACACCACCCCCGCCTTGCTGGCCGGCGCCATGATGGGCGACGCCGCGCCCGAGGCGGTGGCCCGCGAAGGCTCGGACGGCCGCGCCGCGCTCGCAGCCGATGCGGCGGTGGCCCTGAAGGTCGAAGCCCTGACTGCGTTTGGTGACCGCGGCACGCTGGCTTTGCACGGCATCAACCTGCAGGTGCAGCGCGGCGAGATTCTGGGCGTTGCCGGTGTGTCGGGCAACGGCCAGCGTGAGCTTGTGGAGGCGCTGGTGGGCCAGCGTGCAAGGTTGTCGGGCACTGTCACCGTGATGGGTGAGTCCTACACCGCGCGGCGTGAAGAGAACAGGCGCCTGAAGGTGCGCAGCCTGCCTGAAGAGCCGCTGCGCAATGCCTGCGTGGCCGAGCTGAGCGTGGCCGAGAACATGGCGCTGCGTGACTTTGACCGCGCGCCGCTGGCACGTGGCGCTCTCGGTCTGCTCAACTTTGCGGTCTGGCGCAGCCGCGCGCGTGAGTGGATACAGGACTATGGCGTCAAGACGCAGGGCGAGGGCGCACCCATGCACAGCCTGTCTGGCGGCAACGTGCAGCGCGCGGTACTGGCGCGCGAGCTGGATGGTGAGATCAATGTGCTGATCGCCGCCAACCCGGTGTTCGGCCTGGACTTTGCTGCCGTGCGCGAGATCCACAGCCGCATCGTGCAGGTACGCCAGCGCGGCGGCGCCGTGCTGCTGGTGAGCGAGGACCTGGACGAACTGCTGGAACTGTCGGACCGTATCGTGGTGATGAGCGAGGGGCGCCTTGTGTTTGAGACGCCCGCTGCAACGGCGCAACGACATGAGTTGGGCGCCCACATGGGCGGCGGCGAACATGTCTACGGGCACTGACATCATGCAAATTCCCGCCAACCCCTTCCCTTTCACCTTCGAAGTCGCCACCACCGCATTGGTCATCATCGACATGCAGCGCGACTTCATCGAGCCTGGCGGCTTCGGCGAAACCCTGGGCAACAACGTTGCGCTGCTCGCCGCCATCGTGCCGGCCTCGCAGGCGGTGCTGGCGGCATGGCGCACGGCCGGCGGCCTGGTGGTGCACACCCGCGAAGCGCATGAGGCCGACCTGTCGGACTGCCCGCCCGCCAAGCGCGAACGCGGCAACCCCAGCCTGCGCATTGGCGATGAAGGGCCGATGGGCCGCATCCTCGTCAAGGGCGAGCCCGGCAACCAGATCATTGCGGAGCTGGCGCCGCTGGCTGGCGAGATCGTGATCGACAAGCCGGGCAAGGGCGCCTTCTACGCCACGCCGCTGTCATCGCTGCTGCAGCAGGCGGGCATCAAGACGCTGCTGTTCATGGGCGTCACGACCGAGGTGTGCGTGCAGACGAGCATGCGCGAGGCCAATGACCGCGGCTATGACTGCCTGCTGCTGGAAGACTGTACCGAGAGCTACTTCCCGCACTTCAAGGCCGCTGCGCTGGAGATGATGAGCGCGCAGGGGGCCATCGTCGGCTGGACAGCGCCTTCAGCGCCTGTGCTGGCGGCGCTGGCTCAGGCCGCAGGCGCGCAGCCCCATTGAACGCCAACTGCCCAGCCACAAACACCCCCCGTGCAAGCCGCCACCACAACCGCCCTTCCCAGCGCCCCTGGCGCCTTCCGCTCGCGCGCAGACGAGGTGTACGACCAACTCAAGCAGGACGTGGCCGACTTCAAGCTCGTGCCGGGCGACCGCTTTACCGAAACCGAGATCGGCCTGAGGCTGGGCGTGTCGCGCACGCCGGTGCGCCAGGCGCTGTTCAGGTTGCAGCAGGAAGGTTTTGTTGAAGTGCTGTTTCGCAGCGGCTGGCGCGTGCTGCCCTTTGACTTTGACCAGTTCGAACAGTTCTATGACCTGCGCATGGTGCTGGAGACCACCGCCGTGCACCGGCTGTGCGGCGACGGCGCGCGGGTAGACGCTGCGCTGCTCGACGCGCTGAACGCCATCTGGCTTGCCCCCGCGGTCCAGCGCAGTACCGACACGCTGCAGGTCGCGCAGTGGGACGAGGCCTTTCACTGCGCCCTGGTGGCCGCTGCCGGCAATGCCGAGATGGCGCGCGTGCACCGCGACGTGACGGACCGCATCCGCATCATCCGGCGGCTTGACTTTACGCGGCAGCTGCGCATTGATGCCACCTATGAAGAGCACGGCAAGATCCTCAAAGCCATCCAGCGCAAACGCGGCGACCAGGCCGCGATGCTGCTGCGCGCGCACATCGAAACCAGCCAGGCCGAGGTGCGCAAGATCACGCTGCACCAAGTGCATGTGGCACGACAGGGTGGCAAAACAGGAAAGTCAACCAGCCAAGCCTGACATTGACGCAAACGTCAATTTGATGTAAATTGACTTTCATGTCAATTTCCGCTGATCTGATGCAGCAAGTCGTGACCAAGGCCAAGGCGTCAGGCCTTGGGCAAGGTGCATTGGCTGTGGCAGCAGGCATCGCGCCTGAAACCCTTTCGAGGGCGAAAAAACGCGGCACCATGGACGTGGCCACGCTGGCAGCTCTGGCGGAGACTGCGGGCCTTGAGATTTGCCTGCGGCCCGCCAGCGGGGGCGCCATCATGCGTGCGCTGCCCGACACGACATTGGCTGATCCCGAATGGGGCCTCGCTTGGTCCAACCCCGGAACTTCCAGTGAGGTCCTGGTGCGCAATGCCTTGCTGCGCGGTGCTTATGCGGCGGTACTGCAAGCCGTACTGGATTTAGGGCTGGATTTCGTCGAGGCCCAGTGGGCAGTCATGAACCAGTCTGGACAAGAGAACCTGACACGCGCGGCGCGGGCGAATGTCCCCCGCATGTTGAAGAACATTGGCAAGGGCTTGCACCGTGCTGCGACCTGATACACAAAAATTGTGGGACTACCTGCGAGAGCAATCTGCGCTGGCGAACTTCGTGCTGGTGGGCGGTACGGCCCTGTCAATGCATCTGGAGCATCGCCTGAGTGAAGACCTTGACTTCATGGTTCCGTCGGCGCGGCTGCCTCACACCAGCATCAACCTGCTCAAGCGCCGGGCGGCAGCCGCAGGGCACAGGTTTGTAGCCAATGACAGCCCAGCCGGGCTGCTGGAGTTTGAAGACACGGGCCTGGACTTTCTGGACTACCAGCAGGACTATGTCGTGGGCGGCAGTGTCAAGGTGTCCCTGGTCGCGCCCGATCACGAGGTGCTGGTCCTGTTGCGCGCCGGAGATCCCGCCAGACCCCGCGTCGCGAGCCTTGAAGAAATTTTCAGGCTCAAATGCATAGTCTGCGCCAACCGCTCCAAAACAAGGGACTGGCTCGACATGTACGTCATGCTGCAACGTGGTCTGTTCCAGCCGCTGGACATCTACCGGACTTTCGAGTTGGCGGGTGTTCCCTCAAAGTACGACATCGCCATGCAGCGCCTGTGCTCCGGCGAGCCCAGCGTTTACGACGAGGGCTATGAGTCACTTTTGAAGGCCCCTCCATCTGTGGCGGCAATGCGCGACTTTTTTGTTGGCGCGCGCGATAAGGTGGAAGAGGAAGTCGCACGCCTGAAGGCGGTGGCCAAGGCCCACACAAAGCCCCACGGTTAAGGGCAGGCAACGCCGCTTGTAGCCAAGCATCAAGCGCAAAGCCGGTGCTGCGATTAGCATCTGTGACACACCCGTTTCGCACCGCGCAATGCAAAGGCACACCCACCATGAGTGACACCCCCGACTACACCCCGCCCGCCATCTGGACCCCCAAACCCAGTGGCGGCCGCTTCGCCAACATCAACCGCCCTGTGGCCGGCCCCACGCACGACAAGCGCCTGCCCGTCGGCCGCCACCCGCTGCAGCTCTACTCGCTGGGCACACCCAACGGCGTCAAGGTCACGGTCATGCTGGAAGAGCTGCTGGAGCTGGGCCACACCGGCGCCGAGTACGACGCCTGGCTCATCAAGATCAATGAAGGCGAGCAGTTCGGCAGCGGCTTTGTCGAAGTCAACCCCAACTCCAAAATACCAGCGCTGGTGGACCGCAGCGGCGCACAGCCGCTGCGGGTGTTCGAGTCCGGCGCGATCCTGATTCACCTCGCAGAAAAGTTTGGCGCCTTCCTGCCTACCAATGGCACCAGGCGCGCCGAATGCCTCTCATGGCTGTTCTGGCAGATGGGCAGCGCGCCGTTTCTGGGCGGTGGCTTCGGGCATTTTTATGCCTACGCGCCAAGCAAGATTGAATACGCCATTGACCGGTATGCCATGGAGGTCAAGCGCCAGATGGACGTGCTTGACCGCCACCTGGCCGCAAGCGAATACCTGGGCGGCGCCGAGTACACGATTGCCGACATGGCCACCTGGCCCTGGTACGGCGCCATGGCCAAGGGGCAGTTGTATGGGGCAGGCGAGTTCCTGCAGGTGCAGGAGTACACGCACGTCGTCCGCTGGGCTGAGCAGATCGCCAAACGCCCCGGGGCGCGGCGGGGCCGCATGGTCAACCGCACCTTTGGCGAGCCGTCCAGCCAGTTGCATGAACGGCATGAGGCGAGCGACTTTGACACCCGGACACAAGACAAGCTGACGCAAGACAA
>JACMQX010000281.1 GCA_014376765.1 Ramlibacter sp.
GCGAACCCACCCGTGACCTGGATGGCGCCAAGGTTGCCAATTTCGGTCAGGGGGATGTCAACGACCTGCGCTCCCGCGTCGCGCAAGCGGGCGAGGGTTCGAGCGAATGCGCGCGCCACGGTCGGGTCCAGGCCGTCCAGCATGCTGGTTTGTGGCACGGCCAAGCGATAGGTGGACAGTGGCGCGAGGCTGCGCGTCACGCGGCGGGCCGCCAGGATTTCGTGCGTGAGGATGGCGTCGCGCACCGAGCGCGTCATGGCGCAGACGGTGTCCAGCGTGGTCGAGAGGGGCAGGGCCCCTTCTGCGGGCGTCAGCCGCGCCGTGTTCTTGAAGCCGACGATGCCGTTCAACGCAGCGGGTACGCGAATGGAGCCGCCCGTGTCGGAGCCCAGGCCGATGTACGAAGACCCGCCCGCCACCGACACCGCAGCCCCGCTGCTGGAGCCCCCCGGGATGCGGGGGGTGGCGGTGTCGCACACATTGGCCGGCGTGCCATGGTGCGGGTTGACGCCAACGCCCGAAAATGCAAATTCGGACATGTTGGTCCGGCCCAGGACGGCTGCGCCTGCGGCTTTGAGCCGGGCAACGGCAGTGCAGTCCTGCAGGGCCGCCGGCGCATCGCCCAGCACGGTCGAGCCGGCGGGAGTCGCCTGCCCGGCGATGTCGAACAGGTCCTTGACCGACACACTGAGCCCCGCCAGCGGCAGGCTGGCGCAGGCAGGGTCGGCCGCGCGGGCCCTGGCCTCCTCAAACATGGGTTTGAGGAAGACGGCGGCATGCGCCGGGGCTTGCGCTGCGGTAATGGATTGCTCCATGTCAGCCAGGGCGTTGGTGCTGCCCGCCAGGAGGCGGTGACGGGTGGTGTGGAGGTCTGGTTGCATGGGCTGGGAGGGGGTCGGTGTGATATACTCTTGTGGCTTTGCTGGCTACCAACATCACGTTTGGCGGTGGATGCAAAGTCACTCGCAAACCAGTCCAAACAAGGTGTTGTTGTGCTCTTCAAAAGCACTGCAAAACGGACTGGATTTTAGACCCAACCTTTGGAGCTTTACATGTCATCAGTCACTATGCGTCAAATGCTGGAAGCCGGCGTCCATTTCGGACACCAGACGCGCTTCTGGAACCCCAAGATGGCCCCGTTCATCTTCGGCCATCGCAACAAGATCCACATCATCAACCTTGAAAAATCGCTGCCGATGTTTCAGGCGGCCGAGAAGTTTGTCAAGCAGTTGGCAGCCAATCGCGGCACCATCCTCATGGTTGGTACCAAACGCCAGGCCCGCGACATCGTGTCCGCTGAAGCCCAGCGCGCTGGCGTGCCGTTTGTTGACCAGCGCTGGCTGGGCGGCATGCTGACCAACTTCAAGACGGTCAAGACCTCCATCAAGCGCTTGAAGGACATGAAGGCCCAGCAGGAAGCCGGCCTTGAGTCGCTGAGCAAGAAAGAGCAGCTGACCTTCAGCCGTGAAATCGCCAAGCTGGAAAAAGATATTGGCGGCATCCAGGACATGACCGCGTTGCCCGACGCGATCTTCGTGATCGACGTGGGCTTTCACAAGATCGCCATTGCCGAAGCCAAGAAGCTCGGCATTCCGCTGGTCGGCGTGGTGGACTCCAACCACTCGCCTGAAGGCATCGACTACGTGATCCCAGGCAATGACGACTCGTCCAAGGCTGTGGTGCTGTACACACGCGGCATTGCCGACGCGATCATTGAAGGCCGCGCCTCTGCCGGCAACGATGTGGTCAAGACCGCCCCCGCCGAAAGCGGAGACGAGTTTGTTGAAGTTGAAGAGGCTGCGGCCTGATTGCCCTCACGACGCCTGAGCGTCGCGCGAGCCGCGCAAAAAGAGGGGCTTCGCAGCCCCTTTTTTTTAGCTGATTTTTTATTGATTTGAACCGAGACGGAGAATTTAGATGGCTGCAATTACCGCAAGCATGGTCGCCGAACTGCGCGCCAAGACCGACGCACCAATGATGGAGTGCAAAAGGGCCCTGACTGAAGCCGAGGGCAACATGGAAAAAGCCGAAGACCTCTTGCGCGTCAAGCTCGGCAACAAGGCCGGCAAGGCCGCCTCGCGCATCACTGCTGAAGGCGTGGTCACCAGCTTCATTGGGGGCAATGCCGGCTCGCTGCTTGAAGTCAACTGCGAAACCGACTTCGTCACCAAGAACGACGCCTTCCTGGCCCTGGCCAATGCCGCTGCCGAACTGATCGCCAAGCACAACCCGTCTGACGTCGCCGCCCTGGGCGCGCTGCCCTACAGCCAGGACAGCTTCGGCCCCACGCTCGAAGATGTCCGCAAGGGTTTGATCGGCAAGATCGGCGAGAACATGAGCTTTCGCCGCTTCAAGTATTTCACCGGCACCAAGTTGGCGTTGTACCTGCACGGCACGCGCATTGGCGTGATCGTCGAGTATGAAGGGGATGAGACCGCTGCCAAAGACGTGGCCATGCACATTGCCGCCATGAAGCCCGTGGCCCTGTCCAGCGCTGACGTGCCTGCTGAACTGGTGACGCGCGAGCGCGGCATTGCTGCAGCCAAGGCCGCTGAAGATGCAGCGCAGGCCGCTGCTGCCGGCAAGCCGGTGCAGTCCGCTGAAATCGTGGCCAAGCGCGTCGAAGGCGGCGTGCAGAAGTACCTGAAAGAGGTCTCGCTGTTCAACCAGTCTTTCGTCAAGAACGACAAGCAGACAGTCGAGCAGATGCTCAAGTCGGCCGGCACCACCGTGAAGAGCTTCACGCTCTACGTGGTGGGTGAAGGCATCGAGAAAAAGGTTGACGACTTCGCCGCTGAAGTCGCCGCCCAGGTGGCTGCCGCCAAGGCCGCCGCTTGAAGGGACGTACCCGCCTGAAGCAAGAGTTGTTGACCCAAAGCGAAAGCCCGTTCATGACCAAGTCCAAAGCAGCCCACAAGCGAATCCTGCTCAAGCTGTCGGGTGAGGCCCTGATGGGCGACGACCAGTTCGGCATCAACCGCGCCACCATTGTCCGGATGGTTGAAGAGGTGGCCGAGGTTGTGCACATGGGCGTTGAGGTGGCCATCGTCATTGGCGGCGGCAACATCTTTCGCGGGGTGGCGGGCGGCTCGGTCGGCATGGACCGGGCCACCGCCGATTACATGGGGATGCTGGCCACGGTGATGAATGCCCTGGCCCTGGCTGACGCCATGAACAAGCAGGGCCTCGTCGCCCGAGTGATGTCGGCCATTGCCATCGAGCAGGTGGTGGAGCCGTATGTGCGCCCCAAGGCGCTGCAGTACCTGGAAGAAGGCAAGGTCGTGATTTTTGCTGCTGGCACCGGCAACCCGTTTTTCACCACTGACACGGCCGCAGCGCTGCGCGGTGCAGAGATCGGAGCCGAGTTGGTGCTCAAGGCAACCAAGGTGGATGGCGTGTACACAGCGGATCCCAAAAAGGACCCGACTGCCACGCGCTACACCAAGATTTCGTTTGATGACGCGATGTCCCAGAACCTGGGCATCATGGACGCCACGGCTTTTGCCTTGTGCCGGGACCAGAAACTGCCGATCAAGGTGTTCTCGATCTTCAAACATGGCGCCCTTAAACGGGTGGTCATGGGTGAGGACGAAGGCACGCTGGTCTACGCCTGAGCGATACGTGACAATGGGTGGTTATGGCGCGGCATGGGCGGCGCCACAGGCCCTATTCGAGGCAGCGAGACTGTGGAGCAAAGCATGACGATTGCAGACATCAAGACAACGACAGAAGGCAAGATGGATCAGTCCATCGCCGCCTTCAAGAGTAACCTCACCAAGATCCGTACGGGCCGCGCAAGCCCCGCCCTGCTGGACTCCCTGCAGGTGGACTATTACGGCTCGTTGATGCCGATCAACCAGGTGGCCAATGTGTCCCTGCTCGACTCGCGCACCATCTCCATCCAGCCTTGGGAAAAAGGCATGGGCGCCAAGATCGAGAAAGCCATCCGCGACAGCGACCTGGGCCTTAACCCGTCCAGCATGGGCGACCTGATCCGCGTGCCGATGCCGGCCATGAGCGAGGAGCGCCGCAGGGAGCTCACCAAGCTTGTCAAGGGCGAGGGCGAGAACGCCAAGATCGCCATCCGCAACCTTCGCCGTGACGCGAATGAGTCGGTGAAGAAGCTGGTCAAGGACAAGCTTGCGTCGGAAGACGACCACAAGCGCGCCGAGGGTGACATCCAGAAAACCACCGACCGTCATATTTCGGAAATCGACAAGCTCGTTGCCGCCAAAGAAGTGGACATCATGGCCGTGTGATGACGCACATCCCCCACCACATCGCCATCGTGATGGACGGCAACGGCCGATGGGCCAACCGCCGGTTCTTGCCGCGTGTGGCGGGGCACAAGCATGGGGTTGATTCACTGCGCCGCTGCGTCAAGGCCTGCGCCGAGCGTGGTGTCGCGGTGCTCACCGTGTTTGCTTTTTCCTCTGAAAACTGGGACCGTCCCGCTGACGAGGTGTCTGGCCTGATGGAGCTGCTGGCGATGGCGCTGACCCGTGAAGTGCCCCAACTGCAGGTCGACGGCGTGCGCCTTCACTTCGTAGGCGAACGCGCTGGTTTGTCAGACAAGGTGTGCGCGGGCCTGGCCCAGGCTGAGGCCGCCACCCAGGGCAACACCCGCCTCGTGCTGAACGTGTGTTTCAACTACGGCGGCCGCTGGGACATTGCCCAGGCTGCTGCCAAACTTGCCTCAGCCGGCGAGCCCATCACGCAGTCCAGCATGGACCGCGCGATGGCGCTGGCCCACGTCCCCGACCCCGACCTGTTGATCCGGACTGGCGATGAGCAGCGCATCAGCAATTTCCTGCTCTGGCAGTGCGCCTACTCAGAACTTTTCTTCAGCACCAGGCTGTGGCCAGAGTTTGATGAAGCGGCGCTGGATGAAGCCATTGCCGCCTACAACCAGCGCGAGCGCCGGTTTGGCAAAACCTCTGAACAGATCACCGCACCGGCGCCTGGCCTCAAGGCTGCCTGAAAGCTCCCCTCATGCTCAAGCAGCGCGTCATCACCGCCATCATCCTGTTGGCGATCCTCCTGCCTGCGCTGTTTTACCCGTCGCCAGTTCCGTTTGCAGCCGTGGCACTGTTGCTGATTGCCGCCGGCGCCTGGGAATGGGGGCGCTTCAGCGGCTACGACCGCAAGGCATCACTGCTGGCAGGCCTTGCCTGCGTGGTCTTGTGCGCCGGCTCCTGGTATGCCGGCCTGCTGTACAGGCCCTTGCCCGCGCTGTGGACTGTTGTTGGCGCCGGCTGGGTGCTGGCCGGAGCTTGGTTATTGCGTTCAGGCGTCGGCGCGTGGGCAAAAATTCCCCGACCGGTGCGCATGGCTGTGGGCTTGTTTGCCTTGTGGATGGCGTGGCTGGCTGTGGCCCAAGCGCGCGTCATCGGCATCAATTTCCTGCTTTCGGTGTTGGTGCTGGTCTGGGCGGCGGACATCTTTGCCTACTTCTCGGGCCGTGCCTTCGGCAAGCGCAAGCTGGCGCCGGCCATCAGCCCGAACAAGAGCTGGGAAGGCGTCTGGGGCGGCATGGTGGGCGTGGTGGTGCTGGCGCTTGCATGGGTCTGGGCTGATGGCCGGGTGGCGGGCGGCGTTGCCAGCCTCTATTCCCGGCTGGCAGACCATGGCTGGTGGCTGCTCATCATTGGCGTGCTGTTCATGGCGGCCATGAGCGTGGTGGGTGATCTGGTTGAATCCCTGATCAAGCGCAGCGTGGGTCTTAAAGACAGCAGCAACCTATTGCCTGGCCACGGCGGCGTGCTGGACCGGGTTGATGCACTGCTGCCCACGCTTCCCCTGGCGATGATGCTGTCCGCCCTCTGAAAATAAATGCGCCAGAAAATCACTATCCTCGGCTCCACCGGCTCGATCGGCGTCAACACGCTGGACGTGATCGCGCGGCACCCCGCGCGCTTTGAAGTCTTTGCCTTGAGCGCATCCACGCAGGTGGAGCTGATGCTCAGCCAGTGCGTACGGTTCAAGCCGCGCTTTGCGGTCATGGTCAGCGAGCCGCACGGCCTTGAACTTGCCGGCAAGGTCAAGGCTCTCGGGCTGGATGTGGAGGTGCTGTCTTCGCCCCAGGCGCTGGAGATGATTGCTTCCCATGAGCTGGTGGACAGCGTCATGGCCGCCATCGTGGGTGCGGCGGGCCTTGCGCCCTGCATCGCGGCGGCGCACGCCGGCAAGCGGCTGCTGCTGGCCAACAAGGAGGCGCTGGTGGTGGGCGGAGATCTGTTCCTTCATGCCGTCAAGCAGGGCGGCGCGACGCTGCTGCCGATTGACAGCGAACACTCCGCGATCTTCCAGTGCCTGCCCGAAGACCCCGCCGCATGGCCCGCGCGGGTTGAAAAAATCATCCTCACCGCATCGGGCGGCCCGTTCCGTGCGCGGGACCCGGCATCGCTGCGCGACGTCACGCCCGAGCAGGCATGTGCCCACCCCAACTGGGTGATGGGCCGCAAGATATCGGTCGACTCCGCCACGATGATGAACAAGGCGCTGGAAGTCATCGAGGCACGTTTCCTCTTTGGCCTGGCGCCTGAACAGATTGAGGTGGTGATCCACCCGCAAAGCGTGATCCATTCCATGGTCCAGTACCGCGACGCCTCCGTGGTGGCGCAGCTTGGCACACCCGACATGCGCGGCCCCATCGCCTATGGCCTGTCCTGGCCTGAGCGGATCGAAAGCGGTGCGGCCGCGATTGACTTCACCGCCCTGTCAGCCATGACCTTCGAGAAGCCCGACCCGCTGCTCTTTCCCGGCTTGCAGCTGGCGTGGGAGGTGCTGCGCGCGCCGTCTGGCACGACCGCGGTGCTCAATGCGGCCAATGAGGTCGCTGTGGCGGCATTTTTGGGCCGCCGCATCCGTTTTGACCAGATTCATGGCATCAACCTTGCAACTTTGGCAGCCATCGCCATCTCCAAACCTGAGTCCCTGGCCGACCTGCTGGCGCTGGACGCACTTGCCCGCGCATCAGCTGAAGGCGCGGTTGGCCGGCTGGCCCACTGATTTTCAGGAACCCCCTTCATGCTGACTGTTGTTGCTTTCATCGTTGCCCTGGGTCTGCTTATCGCGGTTCACGAGTACGGGCATTACCGCGTGGCTGTGGCCTGCGGCGTCAAGGTGCTGCGATTTTCAGTTGGGTTCGGCAAGACGGTGTACCGCTGGCAGCCCAAGGGCTCGCCAACCGAGTTCGTGATCGGGGCCTTTCCCCTGGGTGGTTACGTCAAGATGCTGGACGAGCGTGAAGGGCCGGTTGACGCCGCCGAGCGCCACCTGGCGTTCAACAACAAGCCGCTTCGGATGCGTGCTGCCGTCGTGGCGGCAGGGCCTGCCGCCAACCTGCTGCTCGCTATCTTTTTGTATTCGCTCGTCAACTGGATCGGCGTCCAGGAACCCAAAGCTGTTCTGGCCAGCCCTGTAGCGGGTTCAGTGGCTGAAACAGCGGGCCTGCGTGGCGGCGAGACCGTGCGCAAGGCCGGGTTTGTTGACGAGGATTTGCATGAAGTCCACTCTTTTGAAGACCTGCGCTGGCTGCTTACACGCGGCGCCCTGGACGGACGCAACGTCCGGCTTGAGGTTGCGACCTCGGCCAACAGCGCTGCCCGTGAAGTGATGCTGCCCTTGAGCAACGTGGACGCCAGCCAGGCTGATGCCCGGCTGTTCCGCAAGGTAGGCATTCTGGGCCCGTGGACGCAACCCCTGATCGGTGAAACCGTTGCAGGCAGCGCGGCAGAAAAATCCGGTTTGCGCCAGGGGGACGTGGTGCTGGCGCTGGGCGACACGCCGGTGGTGGACGGCCTGCAACTGCGTGAGGCGATCCGCGCTTCGGTGCAGGACGGCAAGCCTTTGTCCAAGCCCTGGCGCATTGACCGTGCGGGCCAGGTGCAGGTGATTATGGTCACGCCCGAAGTGCGCCAGGAGGCGGGCGCGGCCGTAGGGCGCATCGGGGCTTACGTGGGCGCACCGCCGGGCATGGTGAGCGTGAGCTACGGCCCGATAGAGGGTCTGCGCAACGGGGTCGTTCGGACTTGGGAAGTATCGATGCTGACCTTGCGCATGATGGGCAAGATGGTGACCGGCGAATCCTCGCTCAAGAACCTGAGCGGCCCCCTCACGATTGCCGACTACGCGGGCAAGTCTGCCAGTCTGGGCCTGACCCAGTACCTGGTGTTTCTGGCCCTCATCAGCGTCAGTCTGGGCGTGCTCAACTTGCTCCCGCTGCCGGTTCTGGATGGGGGGCACCTGATGTATTATCTTTGGGAGGGGGTGACGGGCAAAAGCGTGTCAGACACGTGGATGGAACGGCTGCAGCGCGGGGGAGTGGCGCTGCTGCTCGTCATGATGTCGATCGCGTTGTTCAACGACGTCACCCGGCTCTTCGGTTAACCTTTCGGCCTGCCTCGTTCGGGGCTTGCGGCAAACCAGTATTTCATGAAAAAACAAATCAATCGCTTCCGTATGCGCACCGTCTCGGCCGTGGTGGCCCTCGCTTTCGCAGCCAGTACGGCATGGGCGGTCGATCCCTTCACCGTGGCCGACATCCGCGTTGAAGGCCTGCAACGGGTAGAGCCTGGCACCGTCTTCGCCTCCTTGCCTTTTCGCGTCGGTGACGTCTACAACGACGACAAGGGCTCTTCAGCCATCCGCACGCTGTTCGGGCTGGGCCTGTTCAAGGACGTGCGGGTCGAGGTGACTGGCAATGTGCTGGTGGTGATCGTTGAAGAGCGCCCCACAGTCGCCGACGTTGATTTTTCGGGTGCCAAGGAGTTTGACAAGGACGTGCTCAAGAAGGCGCTGCGCGACGTAGGCCTGACAGAAGGCCGCCCTTATGACCAGGCCTTGGCCGACCGCGCCGAGCAGGAATTGAAGCGCCAGTACATCAACCGCAGCCTCTACGGTGTTGAAGTTGTGACCACGGTCACGCCCATAGAGCGCAACCGCGTCAATCTGACCTTCAGCGTGAGCGAGGGTGAACTCGCCAAGATCAAGGACATCCGCATTGCCGGCGCCACTTCATTCAGCGAGTCGACGCTCAAGGGCTTGTTTGACCTCGACAGCGGCGGCTGGCTGAGCTTCTACACCAAGTCCGACCGTTATTCCCGCGCCAAGCTCAATGCCGATCTGGAAACGCTGAAGTCCTACTACCTCACGCGCGGCTATCTGGAGTTCAGGATCGACTCCACCCAGGTCGCCATCTCGCCCAACAAGCAGGACATCACCATCACGATCAACGTGACGGAAGGAGACCGCTACGTCGTGTCGGGCGTTAAGCTTGAAGGCAACTTTCTTGACAAGGAAAACGAGTTCAAGTCGCTGGTGACCATCAAGCCCGGCCAAGCTTACAACGCCGATGCGGTGGCCGAGACCACGAAGGCTTTTGTCGATTATTTCGGCAACTTCGGCTTTGCGTTTGCGCGCGTTGAAGCTCGCCCGGAAATAGACCGCGTCAATAACCGTGTGGCCATCGTGCTGCAGGCCGACCCTTCGCGCCGGGCCTATGTGCGCCAGATCGTTATCGGCGGCAACAACCGCACGCGCGACGAAGTGATCCGCCGCGAGTTCCGGCAGTTCGAATCCTCCTGGTATGACGGCGACAAGATCAAGCTGTCGCGCGACCGGGTTGACCGGCTGGGCTATTTCAAGGACGTGGGTGTTGACGTGTCGGAGGTAGCCGGCACGCCTGACCAGGTGGACCTCAACGTCACCGTCAGCGAAAAGCCGACCGGCAGCCTGCAATTGGGCGCGGGCTTTTCGAGCGCGGAAAAACTGGCACTGTCGTTCAGCATCAAGCAGGAAAACGCCTTCGGCTCGGGCAACTACCTGGGCGTGGACGTCAACACCAGCAAATACAACAAGGTGATCGTGTTCAACACGGTCGATCCTTACTTCACGCAGGACGGCATCTCGCGCACCATCGACGTGTATCACCGCTCTTCGCGGCCATACGAAGACCAGGGCGGCAACTACCAGTTGGTGACGACTGGGGGCGGCATGCGATTCGGGGTTCCGTTCAGCGAAACCGACACGGTCTATTTCGGCGCCAATGCCGAGCGCACCACCATCAAGCCAGGCACCAATATTCCAGCTGCCTACCTGGCGTATGCGAACCGGTTTGGCTACAGCAGCTCGGCGTTTCCGCTGTCAATCGGCTGGTCACGCGACGACCGCGACTCTTCGCTGGCCCCCAACCGGGGCCGCTACCAGCGATTCGGTACCGATTTGGGTCTGACGGGTGACGCGCGCTATGTGCGGGCGCAATACCAGTACCAACAGTACATCCCGCTGAACAAGCAGTACACGATCGGGCTCAATGGCGAGCTGGGCTACGGCAAGGGCCTGAACGGCAACCCTTTCCCGGTGTTCAAGAATTTCTATTCCGGCGGCCTCGGCTCGGTGCGTGGCTTCGAGCAGGGCACGTTGGGGCCGCGTGACGTCACGGGTGCAGTGATTGGTGGGGCCAAGAAGGTCACCCTCAATGCCGAAATCATCGCCCCGTTTCCTGGTGCGGGCAACGACCGCACCCTTCGTGTTTTCGGCTTCATGGACGTTGGCAACGTCTATGCCGAAAACCAGAAGATCACTGTTGCGGACCTGCGCGCCTCTGTCGGCTTTGGCTTGAGCTGGATTTCCCCTGTGGGCCCCCTGCGCATTGCCATTGCCAACCCGGTGCGCAAGTTCGCTGGCGATAGAATCCAGAAACTGCAATTCCAAATTGGAACCTCCTTCTAATGAAGCATTTGTCCCGTCAAATCCGTACCGCGTTGCTCGCGGGCCTGCTCGGTCTGGGCTTGGCTCATGCCCAGGCGCAAGCCGAAGAATTCCGCGTGGGTTTCGTCAACACCGACCGCATCTTCAGGGAAGCCAACACCGCCAAGGCGGCGCAGGTCAAGCTGGAGCAGGAGTTCGCCAAGAAGGACAAGGACCTGGGCGACCTGGGCACGCAGCTCAAGGCTGCCTCGGACAAGTTTGAACGTGAAGCGCCCACGCTTACCGAGAGCCAGCGCAACACCCGCCAAAAGGCGTTGGTTGAGCAGGACCGGGACTTCCAGCGCAAGCGCCGCGAATTCCAGGAAGACCTCAATTCCCGCAAGAATGAAGAGTTGCAACAGGTGCTCGAACGCGCCAACAAGGTCGTCAAGACCGTTGCTGAAGCAGAAAAGTACGACGTGATTCTGCAGGAAGCGGTCTACATCAACCCCAAGCACGACATCACCGACAAGGTGATCAAGGCGCTGAACGCGGCCCGCTAGGCTCACGCCAAGACAGGCAAGCAAGGCAGTTAAAGTTTGGCACTGCGATTAGGCAACATCGTCGACACCCTGGGAGGAGAGCTTCACGGCGATGCCTCCGTTCAGATCGATAGCCTGGCCACGCTGGAGGTGGCCTCAGGCAGCGCACTCAGCTTTCTCAGCAACCCAAGATATCAGCAGCAACTGGCCGCCTCACGGGCGGCCTGTGTCATTGTGGCGCCGGCCATGCGCGATGCCGCCATCGCCCGGGGCAGCTGCATCGTGACAGCAGACCCTTACCTGTATTTCGCCCGTGTGACGCAGCTGTGGAAGCAGCAACTGCCGCGTATGGCCGCGCCGCGAATTCACGCGAGTGCCGTTGTTGATCCTTCTGCACAACTTGACGATACGGCCTCCATCGGCCCCCTCTGCGTCGTCGAGCGCGGGGCTCGCATCGGCGCGGGCACGGTGCTCAAGTCGCGCGTCACCGTCGGCGAAGACTGCGTGATCGGCGAGCGCTGCCTGCTGCACCCCGGCGTGGTGATTGGTGCCGACGGCTTTGGCTTTGCGCTGCATGAGGGCAGGTGGGAGAAGATCGAGCAGCTGGGCGCTGTGCGCATCGGCAACGATGTAGAGATCGGTGCCAATACCTGCATTGACCGGGGCGCCCTGCAAGACACCGTGATCGAGGACGGCGTGAAGCTCGACAACCTCATCCAGATCGGCCACAACGTCCGCATCGGCCGCCACACCGCCATGGCCGGCTGCGTTGGTGTGGCCGGCAGCGCCACGGTCGGCGCGCACTGCACGGTGGGCGGCGGCGCGATCGTGCTGGGGCACCTGACGCTGGCGGATCATGTGAACATTTCTGCCGCCAGCGTGGTGACGCGGTCCATCATGCAGCCCGGGCACTACACCGGTATGTTTCCCATCGACGACAATGCAGCCTGGGAGAAAAATGCGGCAACGCTCAAGCAACTCCACAGCCTGCGCGAGCGCATCAAGGTGCTCGAAAAACACCTACAAGAGTCGAAAAAATCATGATGGACATTCACCAGATCCTCAAGCAGTTGCCGCACCGTTACCCCATTCTGCTAGTGGACCGGGTGCTTGAAATAGACAAGGGCAAGCGCATCAAGGCGCTCAAGAACGTCACCATCAACGAGCCGTTTTTTGCCGGCCACTTTCCGCACCGCCCGGTGATGCCCGGTGTACTGATGCTGGAGGCCCTGGCCCAAACTGCGGCGCTGCTGGCCTTTGACATGATGGGCGTCACGCCCGACGAGAAAACGGTGTATTACTTTGCCGGCATTGACGCTGCGCGCTTCAAGCGCGTCGTGGAGCCGGGTGATCAGCTGATCATGGAAGTTGAGCTGGACCGGATGAAGGCGGGCATCTTCAAATTCAAGGCCAGGGCCAAAGTGGGCGATCAACTGGCGGTAGAGGCCGAGCTCATGTGCACCATGCGCACCATCGCCTGAGGAGGCGGAATTGGCATTGATTCACGCCACCGCGGTTGTTGAGCCTGGCGCGCAACTGGATGCGTCGGTCAGTGTCGGGCCGTACACGGTGATCGGGCCGCATGTGAAGGTGGGCGCGGGCACGACCATCGGCGCGCATTGCGTGATCGAGGGCCACACCACCATCGGCCAGCACAACCACATTTTCCAGTTCAATTCGCTTGGGGCCGTTCCTCAGGACAAGAAATACGCGGGCGAGCCCTGCGAGCTGGTCATCGGCAACCGCAACACCATCCGCGAGTTCTGTACCTTCAATATCGGCTCTCCGGGCGGCGGCGCCGTGACGCGGGTGGGCGACGACAACTGGATCATGGCTTACGTGCACCTGGCGCACGATTGCGTGGTGGGCAACAACACGATTTTTGCCAACAACACACAGCTGGCGGGGCACGTGGAAGTGGGCGACTGGGTGATCCTGGGTGGCTTTACCGTGGTGCACCAGTTCGTGCGCATCGGCGCGCACGGCATGACGGCGATGTGTGCGCTGCTCTTTGCCGACCAGCCGCCTTTTGTGATGAGCCAGGGGCAGCCAGCGCAGGCACGCTCCATGAATTTTGAGGGCTTGCGCCGGCGCGGTTTTTCGGCAGCGCGCATCGCGGCCGTCAAGTCCATGCACAAGGCCCTGTACCGTGACGACCTCACGCTGGAGCAGGCCAAGATTCGCATCTCAACCCTGGCGCAAGAGCAGCCTGAAGCCGAGCCCGACGTCCAGATGATGCTGGCCTTTCTGGACAAAGTGCCGCCGCAGCGCGGCATCGTGCGCTGATGCCCGGCGCAAGCCAGGCGTTGCGTGCGGGCCGTGTGCCCCCAGCCCGAACTCGAGCGTCATGACAGCCCCGCGCTTTGCGATGGTGGCAGGGGAGGCCTCCGGCGACTTGCTGGCGGGCCTGCTGCTGGACGGCATGAAGGCGCGCTGGCCATCTCTGGAGGCCAGCGGCATCGGCGGCCCCCAGATGGCCCGGCGCGGTTTCAAGGCGCTGTGGCCCAGCGACAAGCTGTCGGTGCGCGGCTATGTGGAGGTGCTGCGCCATTACCGCGAGATTGTCGGCATCCGCAAGCAGTTGCGCGAACGCCTGCTTGCAGAAAGCAAGCCCGCCTTGTTCATTGGCGTGGATGCACCCGACTTCAACCTCGACCTGGAGGCCGCCCTTAAAGCTTCCGGGATCAAAACCGTTCACTTCATCTGCCCGTCGATCTGGGCCTGGCGTGCGGACCGGGTAGAGAAGATCCGCCGCAGTGCGGACCATGTGCTGTGCATCTTTCCCTTTGAGCCGGAGCTTCTCAGGCAGCACGGCATCAGCGCCACGTACGTGGGCCATCCCCTGGCGGCGATGATCCCGATGGCGCCCGACAAGTTGGCCGCGCGTCAGGCGCTTGATCTGCAGGCGCAGGATGAGGTCGTGGCCATCCTGCCCGGCAGCCGTGCGTCAGAGGTGCAGTACCTGGCCGAGACGTTTTTCAAAGCCGCGGTGCTGATGCGCCAGGGCAGGCCGGCGCTCAAGTTCGTGGTGCCCGCCATCCCGGCGCTCAAGGCCGCCATTGAACTGGCGGCCCGCGACGCTGGCCTCGAAAGCGGCGCATCGCAAGGCCTGCAGATCGTCGAAGGCCAATCCCACACTGTGCTGGCCGCCTGCGACGTCACGCTCATCGCCAGTGGCACGGCCACGCTGGAAGCCGCACTGTTCAAGCGCCCGATGGTGATTGCCTACAACATGAACTGGCTGTCCTGGCGCATCACCCGGGCCAAGCAGTTGCAGCCCTGGGTGGGCTTGCCCAACATTTTGTGCCGCGACTTTGTGGTGCCCGAGTTTCTACAAGGCGCTGCGACGCCGCAGGCGCTGGCACAGGCAACGCTTGCGTGGCTGGGCCAGCCTGAGAGAATCGCCGTATTGCAAACCAAATTTACAGCGCTGCACAAAGAACTGCAGCGCGACACTTCGAGACTGGCCACCGATGCGATCCAGCAAATTCTTGAAAGCTGAACAGGCCTGCCTTTACTGGGACCCGATTGGCCTGATGGCGGGCGTCGACGAAGCCGGCCGCGGCCCGCTGGCCGGCCCGGTCGTGGCGGCAGCCGTCATCCTGGACGACACCAGGCGCATCCGGGGCCTGGCTGACTCCAAGGTGCTGTCAGCGCTGCAGCGCGCCAGGCTTTATGACCAGATTCGCGAGAAGGCGCTGTGCTGCTCGGTGGCCGAGGCCACGGTCGAGGAGATCGACGAGCTCAACATCCTGCACGCCACCATGCTGGCCATGAAGCGTGCGGTTGAAGGCCTGCGCCTGAAGCCCGCCAAGGTGCTGGTGGATGGCAACCGCATCCCCACCATCGACGTCCTGGCCGAGGCGGTGATTGGCGGCGATGCCAAGATCCGCGCGATCTCAGCCGCCTCGATCCTGGCCAAAGTCCACCGTGACAGGCTGTGCGAGACCCTGCATGAAGAATTTCCCCACTACGGTTTTGCTGCGCACAAAGGCTATGGCACACCCGAGCACCTGGCCGCCCTCAAGCTGCATGGCGCCTGCCGCCACCACCGGCGCTTCTTCAGCCCCGTTGCAGCTACGCTGATGACCCACGGTGGCGCGAGCATCTCCATCACCGTGAGTTGAGCGGCGCGTGACCTCCGGCCCCCAACTCATCAGCTCGCGTGACAACCCGCTCCTGAAAGACCTGCGCCGGCTGGCGCAGGACAACACGGGCTACCGCAAGCAGGGGCAAGTCTGGCTGGAGGGCGACCATTTGTGCCAGGCCGCGCTGGATCGGGGTGTTTCGCCTACGCTGGCCGTCTTCTCACAAACGGCCTGGGATGCGGGCCCGCGCTGGGCGCCGGCCTCGACTAAAACTGCGATCCTTCCTGATGTGCTGTTCGCCAGCATCAGCGGGCTGGAGTCGCCAGCCGGGCTGGGTTTCGTCATCGGGCTGCCGCAGCCTCAAGGTATTACAGCTGGTGTGGCGACAGTCGTCCTGGACCGTGTGCAGGACGCGGGCAACGTGGGTTCCATCTTGCGCAGTGCCTCGGCCTTCGGCTTCAGGCAGGTGGTGGCGCTCAAGGGCTCGGCCGCGCTGTGGAGCCCCAAGGTGCTCCGGGCCGGTATGGGCGCCCATTTCGGTTTGCAACTGGTGGAAGGTGCTCAGGTAGGCGATTTGGAAAAGCTGGGTGTCCCCATCCTCGTTACCAGTTCGCATGAGGGCGAGTTCCTTGGCCGCCAACGCCTTCCGGCTCCCTGTGCCTGGGCCATGGGCCATGAAGGGCAGGGCGTCAGCCAGGCTTTGACAGCCATGGCCAGCCAGTCCGTTCGCATCGCCCAGCCGGGCGGTGAGGAGTCTCTCAACGTGGCTGCGGCTGCAGCTATTTGCCTGTACGCCAGCACCATTTCCTGAGGCCTCGCCTGGTGTTTGCCCGCACAGCCTCGGCTATAATCAGAGGCTTTCCCGCAAACCCCGTACGCCTAGCGCAATCAAGCCTCCTCCCTGACAAAAACAGCAATCGAGAGCCAGTCTCTTGAGCGCGTTTGGGCGTACCCGTAACCATTCCGGAGAACCCAGTGCTTTTGTCTCAACAGGGAACACACCCTCTGGCCATACTGGCCCTCGCAGACGGCACGGTCTTTCATGGCAATTCGATAGGCGCCGCAGGCTCCACCACCGGCGAAGTCGTGTTCAACACGGCCATCACCGGCTACCAGGAAATCCTCACCGACCCCAGCTATTGCCAGCAGATCGTGACCCTCACGTATCCGCACATCGGCAACTATGGTGTCAATGCCGAGGACATCGAAGCCGAGAAGGTCCATGCTGCAGGCCTGATCATCAAGGACCTGCCCCTCATCGCGTCCAACTTCCGCGCCAGCATGACGCTGGCCCAGTACCTGAAGCGTGAAGGCACAGTCGCCATCGCCAACATCGACACCCGCAAGCTCACCCGCCTGCTGCGCAGCAATGGCGCGCAAAACGGTTGCATCGTCAGCCTGGCTGCCGGTGAGAAAGCCACGCCTGACGTCATCGAGCGTGCGCTGGCCGCAGCGCGGTCCGCGCCCAACATGACCGGCCTGGACCTGGCCAAAGTGGTCTCCGTCAAGGAGCGCTATGAGTGGACGCAGACCGAGTGGCAGCTTGGCAGCGGCTACGGCGAGCAAGCCGGGCCGAAGTTCCACGTCGTGGCCTTCGACTTTGGCGTCAAGAAAAACATCCTGCGCATGCTGGCGTCGCGCGGCTGCCGCATTACCGTGGTACCCGCAGAGACGAGCGCCGCAGAGGTGAAAAAGCTCAACCCCGACGGCGTCTTTCTGGCCAACGGCCCTGGCGACCCGGAGCCGTGTTCCTATGCCATTGAAGCCACGCGCGATCTGATCGAGGCCGGCTACCCGACCTTCGGTATTTGCCTGGGCCACCAGATCATGGCGCTGGCTTCTGGAGCCAAGACCTTCAAGATGAAGTTCGGCCACCACGGCGCCAACCATCCGGTCAAGGATCTGGACAACGGCCGCGTCAGCATCACCAGCCAGAACCACGGCTTCGCGGTGGACGAAAAATCCCTGCCCGCCAACCTGCGTGCCACCCACATCAGCCTGTTTGACAACACGCTGCAGGGCCTGGCCCGCACCGACAAGCCTGCCTTCTGCTTCCAGGGCCATCCTGAAGCATCGCCGGGCCCGCATGACATCGGCTATTTGTTTGACCGCTTCACTGCGCTGATGGAGAAAAAGTAAATGCCAAAGCGCACAGATATCAAAAGCGTCCTTATCATCGGCGCCGGCCCGATCATCATCGGCCAGGCTTGCGAGTTCGATTATTCCGGCGTGCAGGCCTGCAAGGCGCTGAGGGAAGAGGGCTACAAGGTCATCCTGATCAACAGCAACCCGGCCACGATCATGACCGACCCTGCCACGGCCGACGTCACCTACATCGAGCCCATCACCTGGCAGACCGTCGAGAAAATCATCGCCAAGGAAAAGCCCGACGCCATCCTGCCCACCATGGGCGGCCAGACCGCGCTCAACTGCGCGCTGGACCTTTGGCACCACGGCATTCTGGACAAGTACAACGGCGCCGCAACGGGCAAGCCGGTCGAGCTGATTGGCGCCACGCCCGAAGCGATCGACAAGGCTGAAGACCGTTTGAAGTTCAAGGACGCGATGACCAAGATTGGTCTGGGCTCGGCGCGCTCGGGCATCGCCCATTCGGTGGAAGAAGCCTGGACGGTGCAAAAGACGCTGGGCTTTCCCACCGTCATCCGCCCCAGCTTCACGCTGGGGGGCACCGGCGGCGGCATTGCCTACAACTCGGAAGAGTTCGAGGTCATCTGCAAGCGCGGCCTTGAAGCCTCGCCCACCAGCGAACTGCTGATTGAAGAATCGCTGCTCGGCTGGAAAGAGTATGAGATGGAAGTCGTGCGCGACAAGGCCGACAACTGCATCATCATCTGCTCGATCGAGAACCTGGACCCCATGGGTGTGCACACCGGCGACTCCATCACCGTGGCGCCGGCCCAGACGCTGTCCGACAAGGAATACCAGATCATGCGCAACGCGTCCCTCGCGGTGCTGCGCGAGATTGGCGTGGACACGGGCGGCTCCAATGTGCAGTTCTCGATCAACCCGGAGGACGGCCGCATGATCGTGATCGAGATGAACCCGCGTGTGTCGCGTTCATCCGCGCTGGCCTCCAAGGCCACGGGCTTCCCGATTGCCAAGGTGGCAGCCAAGCTGGCCATCGGCTACACGCTGGACGAGTTGCGCAACGAGATCACTGGCGGCGCAACGCCGGCGAGCTTCGAGCCCAGCATCGACTACGTGGTCACCAAGATTCCCCGCTTTGCTTTCGAAAAATTCCCCGCTGCCGACTCGCGCCTCACCACGCAGATGAAATCGGTGGGCGAGGTGATGGCCATTGGCCGTACCTTCCAGGAGTCCTTCCAGAAAGCCCTGCGCGGGCTGGAAGTTGGCGTGGATGGGCTGAACGAGAAAACGCAAGACCGCGAAGTGCTGGAAAAAGAACTGGGCGAGCCCGGCCCCGAGCGCATTTGGTATGTGGGCGACGCGTTTGCCATGGGCATGAGTGTGGACGAGGTCTTTGCCCTCACCAAGATCGACCCGTGGTTCCTCGTGCAGATCGAGGAGATCGTGAAGATCGAGCTGGAGCTGGAAAACACTACGCTCGACAAGATCGACGAGCCCACCCTGCGCATGCTCAAGAAGAAGGGCTTTTCTGACCGACGCCTGGCCAGGCAACTCAAGACGACCGACAAGGTCATCCGCGACCTGCGCCGCTCACTCAATGTGCGGCCCGTCTACAAGCGGGTGGACACCTGCGCGGCCGAGTTCGCCACCAACACCGCCTACATGTACTCCACCTACGAGGAAGAGTGCGAGGCCGAGCCCACCAACAACAAGAAGATCATGGTGCTGGGCGGCGGGCCCAACCGGATCGGCCAGGGCATCGAGTTTGACTACTGCTGCGTTCACGCGGCGCTGGCCCTGCGGGAAGACGGTTACGAGACCATCATGGTCAACTGCAACCCCGAAACCGTGTCCACCGACTACGACACGTCTGATCGCCTGTACTTCGAGCCGCTGACGCTGGAAGACGTGCTGGAGATTGTTGACAAGGAAAAGCCTTTGGGCGTGATCGTCCAGTACGGCGGCCAGACGCCGCTCAAGCTCGCGCTGGACCTGGAAGCCAACGGCGTGCCCATCATCGGCACCAGCCCCGACATGATTGATGCGGCTGAAGACCGCGAGCGCTTCCAGAAACTGCTGCACGAGCTGGGCCTGCGCCAGCCGCCCAATGCCACGGCCCGCACAGAGCCCGAAGCGCTGGAGAAGGCCGCCGCCCTCGGCTACCCGTTGGTAGTGCGCCCCAGCTACGTACTGGGCGGCCGCGCGATGGAGATCGTGCATGAGCAGCGTGATCTTGAGCGTTACATGCGCGAGGCCGTGAAGGTCAGCCATGACTCGCCGGTGCTGCTTGACCGCTTCCTCAACGACGCGATTGAATGCGACGTGGACGCCCTGTGCGACGGCCAGCGTGTGTTCATTGGCGGCGTGATGGAGCACATCGAGCAGGCAGGCGTGCATTCAGGCGACTCGGCCTGTTCACTCCCGCCGTATTCGCTTTCCAAAGAAACGATTGACGAAATGAAACGCCAGACTGCGGCCATGGCCAAGGGCCTGAGCGTGGTGGGCCTCATGAACGTGCAGTTCGCGATCCAGGAGATTGACGGCAAGGACGTGATCTACGTGCTGGAGGTGAACCCCCGCGCCTCCCGCACCGTGCCGTACGTAAGCAAGGCCACGGGCATCCAGCTGGCCAAGGTGGCAGCGCGCTGCATGGTCGGCCAGTCGCTGGACTCGCAGGGCATCTTCAATGAGGTCACGCCGCCGTATTTCAGCGTGAAAGAGGCGGTGTTCCCCTTCGTCAAATTCCCTGGCGTGGACACCATCCTCGGCCCGGAAATGAAGTCCACCGGTGAGGTGATGGGTGTGGGCAAGACCTTTGGGGAGGCCTTCGTCAAGAGCCAGTTGGGTGCGGGCACCAAGCTGCCGCGTGCCTACAACGCCAAAGGCGAGAAGACGGGCAAGGTCTTTCTCACGGTGAAGAACAACGACAAGCTGCGGGCTGTTGAAGTGGCGCGGCAGCTGGCCGCGCAAGGCTTTGAGCTGGTCGCGACCAAGGGTACGGCTGCAGCGATCAATGCTGCGGGTATTGCCTGCGTCATGGTCAACAAGGTCACCGAAGGCCGGCCGCATGTGGTGGACATGATCAAGAACAACGAGATTGTTCTGGTGATCAACACGGTGGAAGAGCGCCGCAATGCGATTGCCGATTCGCGGGCCATCCGAACGTCGTCGTTGCTGGCGCGGGTGACGACCTTCACCACCATCGCTGGCGCTGAAGCTGCGGTTGAGGGAATGAAGTACATGGACAACCTGGGTGTCATTTCCATCCAGGAAATGCACGCAGCATTGGGCTAACTCCCCGTCGCGGCCTCGGCGCCTCCCCACTCAGGGGGGGGCGCCACCTAAGGCCCGGCAAAACCGGTTCCGCCGTTGCCCGCGATAGGGGATAATTCTGTTTACAGACACCGCCGACGGCAACGTTCGGCGGTTTCCTTTTGTACCTTCATAAAGAGCACTCCTGGAGTCAACATGACCACCATCCCTATCACCAAGCGCGGCGCTGAAAAGCTCAAGGCTGAACTGCACGAACTCAAGACCGTCCAGCGCCCCTGGGTCATCAACGCCATTGCAGAGGCACGCGCCCAGGGCGACCTGAGCGAGAACGCTGAATACGAGGCCGCCAAGGACCGCCAGGGCTTTATTGAAGGCCGCATCCAGGACGTGGAAGGCAAATTGTCCGCAGCGGTCATCATCGACCCGACCTCTCTGGAAGCCGGTACCAAAGTCGTGTTCGGCTCCACCGTATTGCTTGAAGAAGAAAGCTCGGGCGAGCAGGTCAAATACCAGATCGTCGGGGAAGACGAGGCCGACTTGAAGCTGGGGCTGGTCAACATCTCCAGCCCGATTGCCCGCGCCCTGATCGGCAAGGACGAAGGCGACGTGGCCGAAGTGCAGGCGCCCGGCGGCATCAAGCGCTACGAGATCGTTACCGTTTCCTACATCTGAACGGTAAGGTGGTGTTCAAGCAACGCCTGCCTGTCTTTGCGGCCGCCCTCTGGTGGGGAAGCCTCACAGCCATCGGCTTTCTCGTCGTGCCGCTGCTGTTTGCCAATTTGGAGACGCCCACCATGGCAGGGCGTATGGCCGCCAAACTGTTCGCGGCGCAGACTTGGGTGAGCCTGGGCTGCGGCTTTTTGTTGCTGGTTATGTCAAGGCCGCGCGACTCACAAGAATCGCCGCCGTGGTCGCCCACCGTGATGATGGCCTTGCTGGCCGGCATGCTGCTGGCGCTGCTCGCTGAATTTGCTGTGGCGCCGCGCATCGTGGGGCGCGAGAACCTGGCGCTGTGGCACAGCGTGGGCAGCGGGATGTACCTGCTGCAGTGGCTCTGCGCCGGGGTGGTGTTGTGGAAATCAAGCGCCAGGCCGGCGCCAGCGCCCGGCTAGCTTTGACGCTTCTTGACGCTGATCTGTTTGGGTTTGGAGCGCTTCACCTTGCCCCCAGCCGTCAGCCGCTGGTTGCCCAGCACCCGCAGCGTCTTGACTTCAGGCCGTTGACCGCCGCGGCTGCTGTATTTGAGAACCTTGAAATCGCGCGGGCCGGCCATCCGGTCTTCGTCAACGGTTTTCTCTTTCACGGGCATGGGCCGCCACAGCACCAGCAGCTTACCGATGTGCTGGATGGGGGCAGCGTTCAAGCTGTCAGCGAGCTCCTTATAAAAGGCTTCGCGCTGGACGCGGTCATCGGCGAACACCCGGATCTTGATCAGCCCGTGGGCGTTCAGGGCGGCGTCGGTTTCTTTCTTGACATTGGCGGTGAGGCCATCGCCGCCGATCATGACCACCGGATCAAGGTGATGGGCTTCGGCGCGGTGTCCCTTGCGCTGGGCAGGTGTGAGTTGAATTTGAGGCATGGGCCTATTATCGAGGCGAAGCCAAAGCGCAGAAGCGAAGTAAAAAACATGGGCATGAAAGTCAAGACCAAAAGCAAGAAGGTGAACAAGTCCTGGTTGAACGACCACGTCAATGACACCTACGTCAAGCTCGCCCAGCGGGAGGGCTATCGCGCCCGTGCGGCCTACAAACTCAAGGAAATTGACGAGACCCTGGGGCTGATAAAGCCCGGCCATGTCGTGGTCGATCTGGGCTCCACCCCAGGCGCCTGGAGCCAGTACGTGCGGCGCAAGCTGTCGCCGGGCGGGGCCGCCGTGGGGGCGCTCAACGGCGCCATCATCGCGCTGGACATCCTGCCGATGGACCCGGTCGAGGGCGTGCATTTCATCCAGGGTGACTTCACGGAGCCCGAGGTGCTGCAACTGCTGCTGGACGAGCTGGGCAAGCAGGGCGGCTCGAAGGCCGACGTCGTGGTGTCTGACATGGCGCCCAACCTGTCGGGCATCGCGTCCTCGGACGCGGCACGCATCACGGCCCTGGTGGAACTCGCTGTTGATTTCGCAGTCCATCACATGAAGCCCGAGGGGGCGCTGGTGGTCAAGCTGTTCAATGGCGGCGGATATGGCGATCTGGTGAAGCTGTTCAAGAACACCTTCAAGCAGGTAAAGCCTATCAAGCCCAAGGCGTCGCGGGACAAGTCTTCCGAAACCTTCCTCGTAGGCGTAGGCTTGAAGAACCCTGCTTAGCCCTTCTGCCCCTATGGCTGTCGTAGCGAAAATACATCATTCCATGGCTTGAAACGCCTAAAATGGGTCTCAGCTAGAAGGCTGTCCCCTAGCCAACCCGAATCGGAGATTCAGTTGAACAATCAGTGGTTTTCCAAAATTGCCGTATGGCTGGTGATAGCTCTTGTGCTCTTCACCGTTTTCAAACAGTTCGACACGCGCAGCGCTGGCGGCGCTACAGCGGTTGGCTACTCAGACTTCCTGGACGAAGTGCGCACCAAGCGGATCAAGAGCGCGATCATTCAGGAAGGCCAGGCCGGAAGCACTGAGATCATCGCCGTCACCAACGACGATCGCAAGATCCGTACAACTGCCACCTACCTGGACCGAGGCCTGGTTGGCGACCTGATCAGCAACAACGTCAAGTTTGACGTCAAGCCCCGTGAGGAGGGCTCGCTGCTCGTGACCTTGCTGGTCAGCTGGGGCCCGATGCTCCTGCTCATCGGCGTGTGGGTGTACTTCATGCGGCAGATGCAGGGCGGCGGCAAGGGCGGGGCCTTCAGCTTCGGCAAGAGCAAGGCCCGCATGCTCGACGAAAGCAGCAACACGGTCACTTTCGCTGACGTCGCCGGCTGCGACGAGGCCAAGGAAGAAGTCAAGGAGGTCGTCGATTTCCTGAAAGACCCGCAAAAATTCCAGAAACTCGGCGGGCGGATCCCGCGTGGCTTGTTGCTTGTCGGCCCCCCGGGTACCGGCAAAACCCTGCTCGCCAAGGGTATTGCTGGCGAAGCCAAAGTGCCTTTCTTCAGCATCTCGGGTTCCGACTTCGTTGAAATGTTTGTTGGCGTGGGTGCAGCCCGCGTGCGTGACATGTTCGAAAACGCCAAGAAAAACGCACCCTGCATCATCTTCATCGACGAACTTGACGCCGTGGGCCGCCAGCGTGGCGCAGGCCTGGGCGGCGGCAACGACGAGCGCGAGCAGACCCTCAACCAGATGCTGGTCGAAATGGATGGTTTTGAAACCAACCTTGGCGTGATCGTGGTCGCGGCTACCAACCGGCCCGACATTCTGGACTCCGCCTTGCTGCGCCCCGGCCGTTTTGACCGCCAGGTGTATGTGACGCTGCCCGACATTCGAGGCCGCGAACAGATCCTGAATGTGCATATGCGCAAGGTGCCGATCGGCCAGGACGTGAACCCCGGCATCATCGCCCGCGGCACGCCCGGCATGTCGGGCGCCGACCTGGCCAACCTGTGCAACGAAGCTGCCTTGATGGCTGCCCGCCGCAGTGCCCGCGTGGTCGAGATGCAAGACTTTGAAAAGGCCAAGGACAAGATCCTCATGGGCCCGGAACGCAAGAGTATGGTCATGCCTGAGGAAGAGCGCCGTAACACGGCCTACCACGAGTCCGGCCACGCCCTGCTGGGCAAGATGCTGCCCAAGTGCGACCCGGTGCACAAGGTCACCGTCATCCCCCGTGGCCGCGCGCTCGGCGTGACCATGAGCCTGCCGGCGCAGGACCGTTACAGCTACGACAGCGAATACATGCTCAGCCAGATAAGCATGCTGTTCGGCGGCCGTATTGCTGAAGAAGTGTTCATGAACCAGATGACCACCGGCGCCTCAAACGACTTTGAACGTGCCACGAGCCTGGCCCGCGACATGGTCATGCGCTACGGCATGAGCGAGGCCCTGGGCCCGATGGTCTATGCCGACAACGAAGGCGAAGTGTTCCTGGGCCGCTCGGTCACCAAGACCACCAACATGAGCGAGCAGACAATGCAGAAGGTTGATATGGAAGTGCGCCGCATCATCGACCAGCAGTACTCCCTGGCCCGCAAGCTGATCGAAGACAACGCCGACAAGATGCACGCCATGGCCAAGGCGCTGCTTGAATGGGAAACCATCGACGCCGACCAGATCGACGACATCATGGCTGGCAAGCCTCCACGTCCCCCCAAGGACTGGACGCCGCGCACCCCGTCGTCCGGTGGTGGCGGAGCCGGTGGCAGTCCGGTGGTGGTGGATCCTGAGCCCACTGCAGCATGATGGTTTGACAAGAAAAAACGGGGCTTCGGCCCCGTTTTTCATGGTGACCTGAAGCGCGACAATGCTCCCCATGTTCTGGCAAACAACTCGCTTCTCCATAGACCTTGCCCGCCCCCAGGTCATGGGCATCGTCAACGTCACACCCGATTCTTTTTCTGACGGCGGCAAGCATGCGGCGGCGGGCTCAGCCCTGGCTCACTGCGCGCAGCTGCTGAAAGAGGGCGCCGACATCCTGGACATTGGCGGCGAGTCCAGCCGCCCTGGCGCACCGCCTCTGGTGCTGGAGGATGAACTGGCCCGCGTGCTGCCGGTCGTACGCGAAGCGATCAAGCTGGGCGTACCCGTCTCTGTGGACACCTACAAGCCGGCCGTCATGCAGGCCGTGCTTGATCTGGGCGCGGACATCATCAACGACATCTGGGCACTGCGGCAGCCGGGTGCCCTGGACGCTGTGGCGCAGCACACGGGCTGCGGCGTCTGCCTAATGCAC
>JACMQX010000282.1 GCA_014376765.1 Ramlibacter sp.
TCCAGACGCTCGAAGCGCTCGGCGCCGAAGTGCGCTGGGCTTCGTGCAACATTTATTCGACCCAGGACCACGCCGCCGCCGCCATCGCCGCCGCCGGCACCCCGGTGTTCGCCATCAAGGGCGAAACCCTGGACGAGTACTGGGGCTACAGCCACCGCGTCTTCGAGTGGCCCGGCAATGGCGTCTATTCGAACATGATCCTCGACGACGGCGGCGACGCCACCTTGCTGCTGCACCTGGGCACGCGCGCCGAGACCGATCTCTCGGTGCTGGCCGCGCCCGGCTCGGACGAGGAAATCTGCCTGTTCAACGCGATCAAGGCGCGCCTTGCCGTCGATCCGACCTGGTATTCAAAGCGCCTGGGGCCGATCATCGGCGTGACCGAAGAGACCACCACCGGCGTGCACCGCCTGATCCAGATGCACAAGGAAGGCAAGCTCGCGTTTCCGGCCATCAATGTCAACGACTCGGTCACCAAGTCCAAGTTCGACAATTTGTATGGCTGCCGTGAATCGCTGGTGGACGCCGTTAAGCGCGCCACCGACGTCATGATCGCCGGCAAAGTGGCGGTGATCGCCGGTTACGGCGACGTCGGCAAGGGCTCGGCCCAGGCCATGCGCGCGCTGTCGGCCCAGGTCTGGGTCACCGAGATCGACCCGATCAACGCCCTGCAGGCCGCGATGGAAGGCTACAAGGTCGTGACCATGGAGTACGCCGCCGACAAGGCTGACATCTTCGTAACAAGCACCGGCAACAAGGACATCATCCGCCACGAGCACATGGCGGCCATGAAAGACCAGGCCATCGTCTGCAACATCGGCCACTTTGACAACGAGATCGACATCTCCTCGCTCGAGAAGTATGAGTGGGACGAGATCAAGCCACAGGTGGACCACGTGACCTTCCCCGATGGCAAGAAGATCATCATGCTGGCCAAGGGCCGTCTCGTGAACCTGGGCTGCGGCACCGGCCACCCCAGCTTTGTGATGTCCTCCAGCTTTGCAAACCAGACGATCGCCCAGATCGAGCTGTTCACCAAAGCGGCCAACTATGAAGTGGGCCAGGTTTACGTGCTGCCCAAGCACCTGGACGAGAAGGTGGCCCGCCTGCACCTGAAGAAAGTCGGCGCGATGCTGACCGAGCTGACGGACGATCAAGCGGCCTACATCGGCGTGAGCAAAGAAGGCCCGTACAAGCCCGATGCTTACCGCTATTGATCAGCTCACGTGAGAGCTGACCAACTGCTGCTGGAGCGAGGCTTGGCCAGCTCCCGCTCGCAGGCCCAGCGGCTGATCGCCGCTGGCGTGCGATGGCAATCATCGATTGCCGAAGGCGCACCCTGGAAGACCATAGGAAAGAACAGCGACGAGCTGCCTGACGGCGCGCGCATCGAGCTGCTGGACACGGCGGAGGCGCGTTATGTGTCCCGTGGTGGCCTGAAGCTGGAAGGTGCGCTGGTGCAAAGCGGCATCGACGTGACGGGCGCCATCTGCCTGGACGTGGGCCAGTCCACCGGCGGCTTCACCGACTGCTTGCTGCAACGCGGCGCGGCGCAGGTCGTGGGGCTGGACGTGGGCCACGGCCAGCTCCACCCCAACATGCGCAACGACCCCCGCGTGGTGGCGATCGAAAGCGTCAATGCCCGTGCGCTGACGGCTGAAAGCCTGATGTCCGCCTACGAAGACGCGACCGAAGACGATGGCGAGGCGCCGGTTGAAGGCGAGCGCGAGTTCGACGCGCAGTTCGACTTGGTCGTTGCCGATCTTTCATTCATCTCCCTCACGCTGGTGTTGCCGGCGCTGGTGCCGCTGGCCAGGCCGGGTGGCGCCTTCCTGATGCTGGTCAAGCCGCAGTTTGAATTGCAGCCTGGCCAGGTGGGCAAGGGCGGCATCGTCAAGGACCCGACGCTCCATGCCGAGGTTGAGCAACGTGTGCGCGAATGCTGCGCAACGTTGGGCCTGAAGGTACTGGGATGGTTTGACAGTGCCATCACCGGTGGCGACGGCAACCGGGAGTTTTTTGTTTACGCGAGGTCATCATGAGCCCTGCATTGCAGTTGCCCATCAGCTTTGAATTTTTTCCGCCCAAGACGCCCGAAGGCGCAGCCAAGCTGCGCGAGACACGCCAGGCCCTGTATGCGCAGAAGCCGGAGTTCTGCTCCGTCACTTTCGGTGCGGGTGGCTCGACGCAGGAAGGTACCTTCTCCACGGTGAGCGAGATTCTGGGTGAGGGCGTGGGCGCAGCCTCCCATTTCTCCTGCATTGGCGCGAGCAAGGCCAGGGTGCGTGAGCAGCTCGCTACGCTTAAAGCGATGGGCGTCCAGCGCCTGGTCGCGCTGCGCGGTGACCTGCCCAGTGGTTATGGCGCGGGCGGTGAGTTTCATTACGCGAGCGACCTGGTGGCCTTCATCCGCGAGGAAACAGGGGACGACTTTCACATCGAGGTGGCCTGCTACCCCGAGGTCCATCCGCAAGCCCGTTCGCCCGAAGCCGATCTGCAGGCTTACGCTGCCAAGGTCAGGGCCGGCGCGAATTCGGCCATCACCCAGTACTTCTACAACAGCGACGCCTATTTCCGGTTTCTGGAAGACAGCGAGAAGCTGGGATTGCAGATCCCCATCGTGCCGGGCGTGATGCCCATCACGAGCTCGACCCAGCTGATGCGCTTTTCAGATGCGTGCGGGGCCGAGATTCCGCGCTGGATCCGTTTGCGGCTGCAAGCTTATGGCGACGACAGCACATCGATCAAGGCCTTTGGCCTTGATGTCGTGACGGACCTGTGCGAGCAGCTTCGCGCGGGCGGCGTACCGGGCATCCACTTCTACACGATGAACCAAAGTGCGGCCACGCTGGAGATTTGTCGGCGCATGGCGAGCTGATCGCCCGCGCTGCCGGCCTCCAAGTGACTCGGCCCGGGCTGGCTACCGCTCGTCGTAGCTGACAACCACCTTGGCCGTGAGCGGCCGGGCCTGGCAGGTCAGCACGAAGCCCTTTGCAACTTCCCAGGGCTCCAGCGTGAAGTTGCGGTCCATTTCCACCTTGCCTTCCAGCACCTTGGCCCTGCAGGTGCAGCAGACGCCGCCCTTGCAGGAATAGGGGAGGTCCAGGCCTGCGCCCAGTGCTACATCCAGCACGTGGTCAGTGGAGCCCATGCCGAAATGATGGGTCTTGCCGTCCATCACGACGTCAAGCTGGAAAGCCGCCTGCACACCTGGTGGCTGCGCTTCGGGTTTGCGTGGGGGCGTCACGCCGTCGGCGAAGAAGCGCTCGGTGTGAATGCGATCCGACGTAATGCCCGCCTGGTGAAGGGCAAGTTCCGTGGCGTCGATCATGGCTGCGGGGCCACAGATGAACGCCTCGTCGATGCCTGCAGCGGGCAGGGCCGTCTGCAGAAGCTCGGCGACCTTGGCTGTGTCCAGCCGGCCATTGAACAGCACCGCCTCCTGCGGCTGGCGCGACAGCACATGCATCAGGGTGAAGCGGGACGGGAAGCGGTCTTTCAGGTCCTGCAACTCTTCATTGAACATGATGCTGCTGATGCGCTGATTGCCGTAGACCAAGGTGAAGGTCGAGCCCGCGTCAGCCTCTAGCGTGGACGCGATGATGGACAGCATCGGCGTGATGCCCGAGCCAGCTGCAAAGCCGGCGCGGTGAACTGTCCCTGACCCGCGCGTCGTAAAGCGGCCGTCTGGGGACATTGCCTCCAGCGTGTCGCCCGCCTTGAGTTGCGTGATTGCCCAGCTGGAGAAAACGCCGCCCTCCACACGCTTGATGCCGACTTCCAGCTCATGCGCGCGGGTGAAGCGGGAGTGACTGCTGCAGATGGAATAGCTGCGCCGCTGCTCTTTGCCGTCAATGGTGGCTCGCAAGGTGAGGAACTGGCCAGGCTTGAAGTTGAAGGCTTCGCGCAAGGCGGGGGGAATGTCAAAGGTGATGGCGGCAGAATCTGCCGTCTCAGGCGCGACGCGCTTGACGATGAGGGGGTGGAAATGGGTGCTCACAACCAGATTCAATACGGCTTGAAATGATCAAACGGCTCCAGACAGTCCAGGCACTTGTGCAGGGACTTGCACGCCGTGGAGCCGAAGTGCGAGGTCTCGGTGGTGTTGTGGCTGCCGCAGCGCGGGCAGGCCACCTCATCCTGCGCCGGCTTGCGGGCTGCAAAGCGCACAACGTTGTCCGCCACCGTAGTGTGCGGCGGCGCGATGCCATAGGCCCGCAGCTTGTCGCGCGCGGCAGCAGTCATCCAGTCGGTGGTCCAGGCGGGGGCCAGTTGAGTCACCAGGCTCGCTTTAAGGCCCGCTGAGGTGAGTGCGGCGCGAACGTCGTCCTCGATCTGTCCCATGGCGGGGCAGCCCGAATAGGTGGGTGTGATGATGACCTGCAGGCCTTCTGCTGTTTCGATCACGTCGCGCAGAATGCCCAGTTCACGGATGGAGACGACGGGGATCTCCGGGTCCGGCACCTGCTCCAGCACCGCCCAGGCTTTGGCGACGTCGCCTGAAGGCGTGTTAACCATCACCATATGGCATCAGGGTGGGCGCGCGCCAGGCCCTGCATTTCAGACAGGAGCCAGCTCAGGTGTTCAGAGTGAATGCCGTTTTTGCCTTGCGACAGATGTCCCCCGGTGGCGGGACGCGTGAGTGTTGCTTCAGCGAGGACGGTATCGACGGCGGTATCCCATGACGGGCGCAGCGCTGTGCTGTCTGCACCGAGCCCGCTGTCAGTCGCCGCAATTTCAAACGAGCTGGGCGACCAGAACTCCTGTGTGTAGGGCATCAAGTGGGTGAGCGCTGCCTGCATGCGGGCATGCGAGAGGGGCGTTCCGTCCCCCAGGCGCAGCATCCAGTCGCTGCTATGGCGCACGTGGTAACGCACTTCCTTGACGCTCTTGGCGGCGATGGCGGCCAGCTGCGCGTCCGCAGACGATTGCAGGGCCTCCCAGCGCAACAGCATGAAGCTGCTGTAGAAGAAGTTGCGGGTGATGGTGGTGGCGTAATCGCGGTCAGCGCTGGCTGACCCCGCCAGCGGCCCATGGTTTGGCAGCTCCAGCAGCGTGTAATTGCGGAACTCGCCCGGCTCTCGAAAGTAAGCCAGGCGGTCCTCCGTGGTCTCGCCGCCCAGCAGGCTTGCCGCATGTTGGTAGAGCATCCGGGCCTGGCCAATCAGGTCCAGGCCGATGTTGGCCATGGCGATGTCTTCTTCCAGCACCGGGCCGTGGCCGCACCACTCGGCATTGCGCTGCCCCAGCACCAGGGCGCAGTCGGCCAGGTGCAGCAGGTAGTCCGTAGTTGTGGTGGTCGCAGTGACGCGCTCGCTCACATGTGCCCCACTTCATCCGGAATCTCGTAGAAGGTGGGGTGGCGGTAGATCTTGTCGCTGGCCGGCTCAAACAACTCCGCTTTGTCCTCAGGCTGGCTGGCCGTGATGGCGGTGGAGGGCACCACCCAGATACTCACGCCTTCCTGGCGCCGGGTATAGACATCGCGTGCCATCTGCAAGGCCTGCTGCGCGTCAGTGGCGTGCAGGCTGCCGCAATGCTTGTGTTCCAGGCCCTGCTTGCTGCGGATGAAGACTTCCCATAACGGCCATTCACGCCCTTCGGGCGTGATGGCCTTACCAGGGGAGGGCAAGGTCGTGCCGACATCGTGGGTCATGCGGCCTCCTTCAATGCGCGGGCCTTTTGTTTTGCTGCATACGTCAGCGCTGCATCGCGCACCCACTGCCCGTCGGTGTGGGCCTTCACGCGCGTCGCCAGGCGCTCCTTGTTGCACGGTCCGTTGCCGTTGACGGTGGCCCAGAATTCATCCCAGTCGATCGCGCCGTAGTCATGCTGTTGGCGCTCTTCATTCCACCGGAGCTCGGAGTCGGGCAAGGTGACGCCCATGATCGCCGCTTGCGGCACCGTCGCGTCGACAAACTTCTGGCGCAGCGCATCGTTGCTGATGCGCTTGATGCCCCAGCGCATGCCTTGCGCGCTGTTGGGGCTGTCGGCATCGGGCGGGCCGAACATGGCCAGCACCGGCCACCACCAGCGGTTGACCGCTTCCTGAACCATGGCGCGCTGTCCTTCGGTACCCTTCATCATCGTCATCAGGCTTTCGAACCCTTGACGCTGGTGAAAGCTTTCTTCCTTGCAGATGCGGATCATCGCGCGCGCATATGGGCCGTACGAGCAACGGCAGATCGGCACCTGGTTCATGATGGCTGCGCCGTCCACCAGCCAGCCAATCACGCCAACATCGGCCCAGGTGAGGGTGGGGTAGTTGAAGATGGAGCTGTACTTGGCTTTCCCGGTGTGCAGACCGTCCAGCAACTGGTCGCGGCTTGTGCCCAGGGTCTCGGCGGCGCTGTAAAGGTAGAGGCCGTGGCCGCCCTCGTCCTGCACCTTGGCCAGCAAAATCGCCTTGCGCTTGAGTGACGGCGCGCGGGAGATCCAGTTGCCCTCGGGCTGCATGCCGATGATCTCTGAATGGGCGTGCTGGCTGATCTGGCGCACGAGGGTGCGGCGGTACGCTTGCGGCATCCAGTCCTGCGGTTCGATCTTCTGGTCGGCGTCGATTTTCAGGTCGAAGCGCTCTTGCAGTGCAGCTTCGGCCGGGCCGGCGACCCATGGCACCGCCTGAGGTGCGGCGGGGGTGGAATCGGGAACGTCCAATGCCTGCGTGTACATGTCTCTCTCCAGTGAAAAAGCATGCCGCGGTGGCCGCTTGAGGAGAGTATATCTATTAACCGACCAATCGGTCGGTTAATTGTTTGCTGCTACTTCAGGCTGGAATCATCCGCCTGATTCGAGGCCGAATGAGGCGTGGCGGTCCTGCCCCAGCATCTCGACCATCTGCGGCAACGCCGCCACCATCGCCGCTTTCAACGTGTGAGGCGGGTTGATGATGAACATGCCGCTGGCTGGCAGGCCAGGGCGGACTTCATCGCCCATTTTGTCGGTTGTGATCTTGCTGGACTTGACGGTGAGCGACGCATTGAGCCAGCTTTTGCCGGCCTTGGTGGCCAGCGTCTTGAGCTTGCGCGGCAGCTCATGCGCCTCGGGGCGGGGAATGATGGGGTACCAATAGGCGTAGGTGCCCGTGGGAAAGCGCTTGAGAGCGTCTGCCGCCATGGCAGCCACGCGCGCGTAGTCATTCTTGATCTCGTAGCTGGGGTCGCACAGGACCAGGGCACGGCGTACGACGGGGGGAATGAATTTCTTGAGACCTTCAAACCCGTCTTCACGCAACACGGCGATCTGCCTGCCCGCATCGAGCTGGGCGATGTTGGCCGTCAGTGTCTTTGCGTCCGTCGGGTGCAGCTCGAAGAGCTTGAGCTTGTCATGCAGCCGTATCAACCGCTGGATGATGAACGGCGAGCCCGGGTAGACCTTGAGCGAGGCGGGTGTATTGAAGGAAGACACCATGTCCAGGTAAGCCTGAATCGCTGGCGCCACACCGGCTGCCAGGCTCTTGCTGTCAGCTCGGGTCTTGATAAGAGCTTTGTTCTTGGCAGAAAGCAGCCGGAAGATTCCGTCCGCCGATTCGCCACTTGTTTCTGCATAGTCGCCATCCAGCCGGTAAAGGCCGGCGCCGCCATGCGTGTCGATGACCGTCAGAACGGCGTCTTTTTCCGTCAGATGCTGTAGCGCGGCGATCAACACTGTGTGTTTAAGCACGTCGGCATGGTTGCCGGCGTGAAAGGCGTGTCGGTAGCTAAACATGGCGGGATGGTAACCCGGCGAGAAGAGGTGATACGGCCGGATTACGCCAAGTCCTTGATTCTTCGTATAATCTTGGGCTTCGCAGCGCTTTTATGGCTCCGCGGCGAAGTGAGCCCAACAGCAGGCCGCAAGTTCTGTTTCAAGCAAACCCCCACCTAAGAGACTCCCGCAAGAGGAGCACCGACCGTGGAAAAGAGCCAAAGTAATGGAACCCTCAAGGTTCCGCAAACCAGCTCGAAAGAGAAAACTCATGACCAAAACGTTCAGCGCCAAACCCGCTGACGTGAAGCACGAGTGGTTTGTGATTGACGCGACCGACAAGGTCCTCGGACGAGTAGCCAGCGAAGTTGCTCTCCGTTTGCGCGGCAAACACAAGGCCATTTATACGCCCCACGTCGATACCGGTGACTTCATTGTCATCATCAACGCATCTCAGCTGCGTGTGACCGGTGCTAAAGCGATCGATAAGATCTATTACCGTCACTCCGGTTACCCAGGCGGCATTTCTGCTACCAACTTCCGTGACATGCAGACCAAGTTTCCTGGCCGGGCGTTGGAAAAAGCGGTCAAAGGTATGTTGCCAAAAGGCCCGTTGGGTTACGCCATGATCAAAAAGCTCAAGGTGTACGGTGGTGCAGAGCATCCGCACACCGCGCAACAGCCCAAAGTGCTGGAAATCGCTGGCATGTCTGCCAACGCAGTCAAGGAGTTGGCCAAATGATCGGTGATTGGAACAATGGCACCGGCCGTCGCAAATCCAGCGTCGCCCGTGTTTTTATCAAAAAAGGTACCGGCAAGATCACGATCAACGATCGCGATGTGCAGGTATTCTTCGGTCGTCAGACTTCTATCATGATCTGCCGCCAACCGCTGTTTCTGACGAATCACGTCGAGACGTTTGACATCATGGTCAACGTCCATGGCGGCGGTGAGTCTGGTCAGGCTGGTGCGATTCGCCACGGCATAACCCGTGCGCTCATCGACTATGACGCAACGCTTAAGCCTGCGTTGAGCCAAGCCGGTTTCGTGACACGCGATGCCCGTGAAGTCGAGCGTAAGAAAGTCGGTTTCCGCTCAGCACGCCGTCGCAAGCAGTTCAGCAAGCGTTAATTCGCTTAATCGACTGTTCTGTGAAAAGCCGCCACGGTGCAAGCCTGGCGGCTTTTTTCATGGCTGTGTCGCCGTAATGCAAAATACAGATCAATCTCATTTCAGATCAAATGGCGCTCTAAACCTTGAAATTTCGCCTGTTCCGCCGCCGTCTCACCATCAGTTCTCGCCGCATGACTGTGCGCAGTGCCATGCCGTGGCCACTTAGGTGGATGGTGGGCGCTGTGGTGTTGGGTTTTTCTGCTGCCATTGCGTTGTGGGCGTTTGATGTCGGCAAAGACATTGCGGGGCTGGACAAGCATGCTAAGGAAGAGTTGACCGCCTTACGGCAAGAGGTCTCTAGTCTGCGAGCGGGGCGTGAAAAGGCGCTTTCTGTTGCCAACACCTCGGGCAGCCTTCTCATCACGGAAAAGGCTGCCCAGGAAAAAATGGCCAGCCAACTTCGACAGCTCGAAGTTGAAAACCGAAGCCTGCGCGACGACTTGGGATTTTTTGAACGGTTGCTGCCCACAGGCACTGGCGAGGCAGCGTCTATCCGAAGTCTGCAGGCGGAAATGCTTTCGGGCACGCAGCTGAAATGGCAGGTTTTGGTAATTCAGCCGGTCAAAGATGCACCAGACTTCAATGGCAGCCTGGAGTTGTCGTTAAGCGGCACGCAAGCCGACAAGCCCTGGACCATGGCGCTGCCAGCCGGCACTCAGTTGCTGCAGTTCAAACAGTACCGGCGCGTTGAAGGGGTCCTTGATGTGCCGGCCCTGACCGTGGTAAAAACTATCACCGCAAAGGTCCTTGAAGGCAAAACTGTGCGCTCGGTCCAGACATTTAAATTGTGACGCTGCGACCGCGCATACCCGTCTCGAAAGAACCCGCATGTTTGGTAAAAGAAAACAGCCGCCTATCAAAAGCCTGATTGCGGTTGGTACCTGTATTGAAGGCAGCCTGAAGTTCATGGATGGCCTGCGCATTGATGGCGAGGTAGTTGGTGACATTCGCGCTGGTGGTGACAACGGTAGCATTCTGGTGATCAGCGAGTCAGCGATGGTCATTGGCCACATCTATGCCGACCACGTCATCATTAACGGGCGTGTCAAGGGCTCGGTGCATGCGTCCGAGTTGCTGGAGTTGCAGCCCAAAGCGCGTGTCGAGGGTGACGTGTCTTACAAGGCGCTTGAAATGCACCAAGGCGCCACCATTGTTGGTCAATTGCGGCCCACGACGTTGCAGGAAATCGAAGAGAAGCCGGCGCTGACGCTGGCGTCGAACATGACGAGCAGCAAGGGCTGAATTGCACCATTTCATTCCCGCTCAGCGGTATGGTTGATCAATTTGCTGTAGTATTTAAGTTTTGAGGGGTAGCCCTCTAGTTGAACGGAGTTTCCCATGAGTGCAGTTGCTGAAAATATTCAAGTTGAGATGCCCGCACCATTTGTCTTCACCGACAGCGCTGCGGCAAAGGTGGCAGACTTGATCGCAGAAGAAGGCAATCCGGACCTGAAGTTGCGCGTGTTCGTGCAAGGTGGCGGGTGCTCGGGCTTTCAGTATGGTTTCACATTTGATGAAATCACCAACGAAGACGACACCACCATGACGAAGAACGGTGTGTCTCTGTTGATCGACGCGATGAGTTATCAATATTTGGTAGGCGCTGAGATTGACTATAAAGACGATCTCGAGGGCGCTCAATTTGTAATCAAGAACCCTAACGCCACCAGCACTTGCGGTTGTGGTTCCAGTTTTTCTGCCTAAGCTTTCCTACGCGCATCACCAAGCCGCTTTTTGAGCGGCTTTTTTCATGGTGCGGCGCATAAGCGTCGGCTTACGCAGGAAAGATGCCGCCTAGGAGCCTGGGACCGGCGGCGCCAGTCACGCTTGCCAGATTACCGGGTCGGCGGTGCAGGCTCTGGCGAGCCAGCCAGGCAAAGGCTGTTGCTTCGACCTGCAAGGGCGGTAGGCCGTGGGCATCTGAGGCAGATACCGCCAGCGACGGCACACCCACTTGCAGGCGCGCCATTAGATGTTGGTTGAACGCCCCCCCGCCACAGACGATCAGTGTTTGGGTGTCCGAAAGATAAGGTTTCATACTCTCTGTGCAAGTGCGGGCTGTAAGCTCGGTCAGAGTGTGCTGCACATCTGCGGGCGCTGCATTGCCGAATGGCGCCAGCTTATGTGCCAGCCAGCTCAAACTGAAGAGGTCTCGTCCAGTACTTTTAGGGATAGGTTCTGAAAAATAGGGCTCGTCCATCAGGCGAGCCAATAACTCAGGCAGCAGTTGACCACTGTGGGCCCACGCACCGCCCGCGTCATAGGTCTGACCAGTGTGCTGAAGGCACCAGGCGTCCATCAGGACATTGCCCGGACCACAGTCGAAGCCCAGCACCGTTGAAGCGGCAGCCAAATTGCGGCGGGGCAGCACGCTGAGGTTGGCTATGCCGCCCAAGTTCAACACCAACACGCCGGACTCAGGGCGGCTAAACAGGTGCTGGTGAAACGCAGGCACCAGCGGCGCACCCTGGCCACCTGCGGCCACGTCGCGGCTGCGAAAGTCAGCCACGACGTCGATTCCCGTCAATTCGGCTAACAACGACGGGTTGTTGAGTTGCACCGTGTAGCAGGAATGCGGCACATCCGCCGTGCCTTTAGGCTGGTGGCGCACAGTTTGGCCGTGTGCCCCAATCGCTGTCACCTTGGGCGCAAACGCATCGTGGGCCGTATTCGAGACCAAGGTGTGAACCACTTGGGCATACACCGCCGCCAGCTGGTTAGCGGCGAGTGCGGCGCGGTGTATTTCGTGGTGGCCCGGTGTGTTCAGGGCCAACAGTTCGGCTTTGAAGAGGGGTGTGAAGGCCTCTGTGGCGGACGTGATGACGTGAACTGGCTGATCGCCCTCAAACGTCACCAACACGCCATCCACACCGTCCAGCGATGTGCCGGACATCAGACCGATATAGCGCTCCTGCATTCGGGCCAATCGGCCTTATTCGGCGCGCGTCTGGGTGATGGTGGCGGCGGCTTGCAGCTGGTCCTTCACGCTGTTGGCCAGTTGCTTGAACAGGGGCATGGCGCCTGCTGGGACCGGAATGGTGTTGCTTTGCTGGGCAATTTTCATCGGGTCTTGCTGCTCGCCGTTGATGCGAAATTCAAAGTGCAGATGTGGGCCGGTGGCCCAACCCGTGGCTCCGACCAAACCGATGGTTTGGCCCTGGCTGACGGACTGGCCTCTTTGCACGTTGATTTTGCTGAGGTGAGCGTAGACGGTTTCGTTGCCGTTGCGGTGTTTGATGAACACGACGTTGCCGTAGCCATTTTGTACGCCCGCAAACTCTACCGTTCCGTCACCCACCGTGCGCGCGGGTGTGCCAGTGCTGGCTGCAAAGTCGGTGCCCAGGTGGGCGCGCCACTTTTGAAGGATAGGGTGAAAGCGCATCGAAAAGCCGCTGCTGATGCGGGAAAACTCCACCGGGGAGCTGAGGAAAGCACGCCGCAGGCTCTGGCCGTCCAGAGTGTAATAACCGCCTTTTTGCGGCAGGCCTGTTGCGTCTCGGCCTGGGGGTTGGAACCACATGGCTTGGAAGGACTTGCCATCATTGACGAACTCTGCCGACAGTACACGGCCGGTGCGAACTGCTTCGCCGTCAGCCTCCAGGGTTTCGTACACCACGTTGAAGCGGTCACCTTTGCGCAAGGCGCGGCGAAAATCAATGTCGCCCGAGAAGATTTCAGCCATCTGCACGGCGACCGGGTCAGGGATGTGCGCTTCGTCAGTTGCGGCAAACAGAGACGACTGGATCGTGCCACTGGACAGCCGTGCGGAGCTGACATAAGGCGCAGTCTCCACGCGAGAACTAAAACCCTGGCCGTTGGCGTTGCGTTCGATCACCAGGCGTTTAAACAGGGCCTCGTCGTCCGTCTGCAGGCGCATGCTGAGCTTGAGCAGACGGTGCCCGTCGGTGGCTTCTGCTGTGATGCGACGACCGGCACGGCCAGCCAAAATGGCTTGAGCGTTGTTGTCAGCGCGTAAAAAAATGGCCGCCGCAGCATCGTCGATGTTCAGTCGCTGCAGTACCGTGTTCATGGTGTCGCTGCTGCGCGTGTTGTCGGTGCGAAAGAGCGAAAACCGGAAGTCTGACAGCGCGTCGGTTTGCGGTTGAATCGGCAGGGGTTGGACCGATTCCAGGACCTGGGTGACCGGCA